>NZ_JBFACN010000002.1:90578-445444 GCF_040640875.1 Streptomyces sp. NPDC021562 | reverse complement strand
TCGACAACCTCGGCAACACCAAACTCACCGCCTCCGTCAGCGGAAACGACAACGGCGACCAGCTCACCTACGACCTCCACCCCAGCAACGTCCAGATCCAACCCGGCCGCGCCGCCTTCATCGACGCCACCCTCAAACCCCGCAAAATCATCTGGTTCGGCCCCAAAGAACAACGCCCCTACCGGCTCACCGTCCAACGCTCCGGAGTCCAACCGGAACAGATCGACGGAACCTACGTCCAGCGCGGCTTCCTGCCCCGCTGGCTCGCCACCCTCTTCGGCACCCTCCTCGCCCTCGCCATCACCTTCGCCCTCATCTGGTTCAACTACAAACCCCAGGTCAAAAGCCTCGCCCAGGAACAGGTCCAGGAAGCAGGCGTCAGCACCCTCGCCCCCAGCCCCTCGGCCAGTGCCCCACTGGTGGCCGCCCCCGCGCCCACACCGTCCGCGGTCGCGCAGCAGCCGGCGAACGACGCCCCCGCCTCGCCGGACACGCAGTCGGGCGGCGGAGGCGGCCAGGGTCAGGCGGCGCCCAAGCCGAAGAAGAAGACCGCGAAACCGGTCGTACCGGCCACGAACGTCCTGCTGCTCAACACGACGACGAGGAAGTGCGCGGACATCCCCGGCTACGGCGACGGCACCAGCGACGGGCCGGTGGAGGAGTTCACCTGCGACCAGACCACCGCCGACAACCAGCTGTGGGACCTGGAGGTGCGCTATCCGAAGGACGGGCCCGGGTCGGCCGCGCTCTTCCAGATCCGCAACGCCAAGGACCAGCTCTGCATGGACCTGCCCGGCTACGGGTCCGCCCGGCTGTCCGCGCCGATCACCGAGTACAAGTGCGACGGCACGAAGGCCGACAACCAGCTCTGGTGGGTCGAGAAGCAGCCCAGCGGCGCCTACTGGATCCGCAACTTCGCCAGCGACAACCTCTGCCTGGACGTGGCCGGCTTCAGCACCGGCGGCAACGGCACCAACCTGACCCTGTACTACTGCTCGAACACGGACGACCAGGAATGGAAGATCGTCCGGCCGTCCGGCGACTAGGGCGTGTTGCGAAAGTCCCGCCTGCCGCGCGCCGGGCGGACGACGGGACTTTCGCAACACGCCCTCGGGCCCTTCTGGGGTCACCAGCTCCCGGGCACCAGGCGGCCCGCCTTGCGGTACTCGCGGCGGGCGCCTTCCAGGAGGTCGGCCGCCGAGACCCGCTCCGCACGGCCGGCGGCCAGATAGGCGGCGGTCACCACCGCGCTCCGGATCGAACCGCCCGCCAGCTCGAAGTCCCGGGCCAGCGGGCGCAGGTCCATGTCCTCCTCGCTCGGGACGTGCGCCAGCCCGTGGTGCCACAGGGCCAGCCGCTGCTCCTCGTCGGGGAACGGGAAGTCGATCACCAGGTCGAGGCGGCGGGTGAAGGCCTCGTCGATGTTGGCACGCAGGTTGGTGGTCAGCAGCGCGATGCCGTTGAAGGCCTCCAGGCGCTGCAACAGGTACGCCGACTCCAGGTTGGCGTAGCGGTCGTGGGCGTCCTTGACCTCGGAACGCTTGCCGAAGACGGCGTCGGCCTCGTCGAAGAGCAGCACGGCGTCCGTGCGGTCCGCCTCGGTGAAGATCCGCTCCAGGTTCTTCTCGGTCTCGCCGACGTACTTGTCGACGACGGAGGAGAGCTGCACGACGTAGAGGTCCAGGCCGAGTTCGGCCGCCACCACCTCGGCGGACAGCGTCTTGCCCGTCCCGGACTCCCCGGCGAACAGCCCCAGCACCCCGCGGCCCCGGCCGCCGCCGGCACTCAGCCGCCAGTCGCCAAGCACCCGGTCGCGGTGCCGGGCCCGCAGCGCGAGTTCCCGCAGTTCGGTGAGCGGGCGTTCGGGGAGCACCAGGTCCCGCCAGTCGACGGCGGGCCGGATCCGGCGGGCGTGCTGTTCGAGCCCGGACGCCGACTGCTGGCGGGCGGCCAGCCGCAGGTGCCCGGCGGCCAGCGGGGTGCCGTCGAAGGCGGCGAGGTCCTGCGCGGCGCGGGCCGCGCGGGCCAGCCGGTCGCCGCCCAGGTGGTACGGGGCGACGGTGGTCGCGAGGTCGAAGCCGGGGTCGGCGGGCAGGGCGGCCGCCCAGGCGTCCAGGGCGGAGGCCTGCCGGGAGGGGACCTCCAGGACGAGGGGGTCGCGGCGGTCGCACCACTGGGGGTCGTAGGGGTGGGCGGCGGTCAGCAGGACGGTCACGTCACCGGCCGCGGTGCCCAGCGCCCGCACCAGCGGGCCGGGGTCGGCGCCGGCCTCGACGAGCAGCGCCCGCCCGCTCAGCCGCGCCTCCAGCAGCAGCCCGGGGACCTGTTCCTCGGTCGCCGCGGTACACCGCCAGGCGGCCGTCCCCGCGTGCCGCAGGGCCGCCACCGCACACCCGAGTCCCTCCCCCTCCCGCCGCTCCCGCAGATAGACGAACCCGGCCCCGCCCCCGGCCCACCCGGCCAGCCGCCGCACGAACTCCGCGCCGCTGTCGTCGCGATCGGCGGCGAACTCGTCGTACGACGGCTCCCGCAGCAGTCCGGAGAGTTCCGGGGCCGGGGTGTCGTCGCCCAGGAGATGGGCCAGCACCCGGTCGGGGATGCGCAACGAGCGGCTCAGGAAGGGGCGTTCGGGTTCCTCCACGGTGAGCAGGCCGAGCGCGGTGAGCGGGGCCGTCGGATGGAACCGGGCGCGAGCCGCGGCGAGGTGGGCGGGGACGCCGTACAGGTCGAGGGCGAGACCGGTGGTGGCGCGACGCCGGCCGACGTCGTCGTTGAGGTAGCCGTACAGCGGCTCGAAGGTGCGGTCCAGGTCCGGCGCGAGGGCGATGAGGAGGATCGCGGCGTCGAGGTGGGTGAGCCGCAGGCGGGTGGCGAGTTCGGCGAGCCGGTCCGGGAAGTCCTCGCCCAGGGAGGGAAGTTCGGCCGGTTCCGGCGCCGGGCTCAGCAGGTGCCGTACCGCCTCCTCGGAGAGGTAGAGGCCGCGCAGCGGGTCGGTGGCCGTGGGATCGCCTGCCGAGCGGTGCTCGACGAGGGCGGCGGTCCGCTCGCGCAGGCCGGCCAGCCTGGCCAGCAGCGGGGCGACCGGCTCCAGGGAGACGTCCAGGGTCACGCGCGCCCCTCACGGACGGCACGGGCCTCGGCGACCTGGCCGGGCCGGTGCGCGCGCTCCTCCAGCACGGGGGCGGCCTCGTCCAGTCCGTCCCGTACCCGGACGACGGCGCCCTCGGTGACGGGCGGCCCCGCGTCGTACTCGGGGTAGGCCGGGAAGGGCGCGGTGATCACGACGTCCAGGGACGGCTTCAGCTCACCGCCGAGCGCCGACCAGATCTCGGCGAGGGAGCGCGCCTCGGACTGGATGCCGGCGCAGGACAGCGGGACCGTCAGCCCCAACGCGCCGAGCGAACCCGGAAGTTCGGAGGGATGGATCAGCTCCCTCGGGATCAGCGTCGCCAGTACCGCGCTGATCAGCCGGTGCTCGTCCTCGGGCCGCTTGGTCCACGCCGTCACCAGGTACGACAGCCGGAACCAGCGGGGCGGCTGGCGGCGCTTGACGACGACGTCCCGCTCGTCGCGGATGTCGATGTGCCCGCGCTGCCGCCGGTTCACGTCCTCCCGGATGTCGTACAGATAGGTGTTGATCACGGGGCCGTTGCGGCGCGCCGACCAGTCACGGGTCGGTGCGTCGAAGGAGACGTCGATGCCGGAGCCCTCCAGCGCGCCCCCGGTCAGCAGGTTCCGCAGAACCTGGTCCACCTCGTGGATCACGCCGAACTCACCGCTCCCTGGCTCACCTGTCGCCCAGCTTCCATCCTGCCGCCCGCCGGGCGCACCCCGCAGGCACCGCCGGGCAGACCGCGCTGCCCCGGAGCCGGTGCCCGCTGCCCGTTCGGTCAGATGTAGCCTTCCCGGAGGGCATGGGCCACGGCGTGGGCCCGGTTGCGCAGGTGCAGTCGGGTCGTCAGCCCGTGCATGACGTTCTTGACGGTGCGCTCGGAGTAGGACAGCTTGCTGGCGATCTCACCGGTGTCGAGCCCCTCGGCGACCAGCCGCAGTACGTCCACCTCCCGGGCGGACAGTCCGGACGCCGGAGCGCCCGGACGCCCGGCGGCGTTACGGTGCAACGTGCCGACCTGGTTGATGAGCCTGCCGAGCAGGTCGGCGGGCAGGTCGCCGTCGCCCCGCGCCGCCGCCAGCACCGCCTGGGCGACCCGGAGTTCGGTGGCCTCGTGGCGCCAGACGATGGCGCCCACCCCGCACTCGATGACATCGAGCAACTCCGTCTCGCGCAGCGCCCCGACGACGAGCACGGC
This sequence comes from Streptomyces sp. NPDC021562, assembly GCF_040640875.1. NCBI lineage: Bacteria > Bacillati > Actinomycetota > Actinomycetes > Kitasatosporales > Streptomycetaceae > Streptomyces > Streptomyces sp. NPDC021562. Next base: position 441,134 of record NZ_JBFACN010000002.1, on the reverse strand, counting down.
CCGGGCGCCCTCGCTGCGCACCACCCGGCGCAGCCTGGTCAGCACCGGTTCGTCGAGGCCGTCGCTGATGAGCAGCGCGACCGTGCCGGGGCCGCCCTCGGACTCCTCGCGGACCTCGATCTCCGGGTGCCGGCGCAGCTGGCTGAGCGCGCCCTCACGGGAGATGGGGTCCGGTGCGTACACGGTGACGGGCGTGCGCCCGACCGACGCAGATGAGCTGTGGCTTGCCAACCGCTTCCCCTATGGACACGTGCCCGTCACCCCTGAGGGAACGGTGACAGGCGGGATTACTCCAGCCTGCTGTGCCCAAAGGGGCAGCGACAATCGTGGAGCACCACGACAGGGACCACGAGATGTGGGGTGGGAAGGGGTGAGAGCCGGGGGGGGCGTGTGTCGGCCGCGGGTGCGTGGTGGCTGGTCGCGCAGTTCCCCGCGCCCCTGTCTGGGGGCGCGGGGAACTGGGCGAACGGCCCCCACCGGCCCGCGGCCGACACACGACCCCCCTGACCCACATCCACAGCCCCGTATCAAATGTGCCGTCCACGCAACAAACCCCGGCCCACCCGCGCCCCTCCACAACCTGTCCCACCCCCACCGCCTCTAACCCTCCGAACACCAGCGCACCGCGAGGAGCCAGGAATGACCCATCCGTCCCCTGAACTCGCCGCCGCCACAGCCCTGTTGGCCGAGGAGGCCGAGCGCACGCGGACCGGCAGCGGCCGGCTCGTGCTGCTCCGGGGCGCCACCGGAACCGGCCGCACCACCGTCCTGGAAGCCGCCGCCGCCCAGGCGACCACCCTCGGCCTGCGCACGCTCCGCGCCCGCTGCTCCCCGGCCGACACCCCCATCTCCTTCGCCACCGTCCTCCAACTCCTCGGCTCGGTGCCGGAGTTCGCCGACCTCGCGGTCGACGGCGACGAGCGGTCCACCGCCGCCGGGCTCTGGCGGCTGCTGCGCGCCTACGCCGACGCTTCCCCTCTCCTCGTCTCCGTGGACGACGTGCACCTCGCCGACGCCCCCTCGCACCGCTGGCTGGTGGAGGCCGCCCGGCACATAGACCGCTTACCGATCCTGCTCGTGGTCAGCGAGCGCAGCCAGTACGACCTCGACCCGCCCACCCCGGGCTTCGCCCACACCCTCCCCCCGGCGCTGGTCCGCACCCACACCCTCGCCCCCCTCACCCCCGCGGCGGCCGCGGCCCGGGTGCGTGACCGGTTCCCCGACGCGCCCCGGTCCTGGGTCGACGACTGCGTGCACGCGGCGGCCGGCAGCCCCCTGCTGCTGCGCGCCCTCCTGGACGACCTCGACACCGCCCGGCACCCGGAGGTGCCCGAGACGACCGCCGCCCTCTACCCCGGCGCCTACCCGGCGGCCGTCCGCTGGTGGCTGGACAGCGCGGGTCCGGCCACCACCGAGGTCGCCCGTGCCCTCGCCGTCCTGGAGGAGGACCCCGGTACCGGCGTCCCCGGCACCGGCCTCCCCGACAACGAAGTCACCCCGCTCCTCGCCGAGCTGGCCGACGCCGACCCGACCCGGGTGGCCGGCTGGCTCACCGCCATGACCAACCTCGGCCTGCTCACGCTCGGTCCCGACGGCCGCCCGCACTACCCGCACCCCCTGCTGCGCGACGCGGTGCTCGCCGGCGTCCCCGCGGCCCGCCGCCGCACCGCGCACCGGGCCGTCGCCGAGGCGATGCTGCGCCAGGACGCGCCCGCCGAGGCCGTCGCCCGCCGGCTGCTGTCGACCGGGCCGGTGGGCGCCCCCTGGGTACCGCCGCTGCTCCAGGACGCGGCGGCCGTCGCCCTGTACGAGGACCGCGCCGAGGACGCCGTCGGCTATCTGCGCCGCGCCCTGGAGGAGCCCCTCGCCGACCACCACCGGCAGCGGCTGCTGACCGAACTGGGCTCACTGGAGTACGCGGCGCCCCGCTCGTCCGCCGCGATACCCCGGCTCGCCGAGGCGGTCCGGCTGCCCGCCACCCCGCAGAACCGGGTGCGCGCGGCCGTCGCCCTCGGTACCGCGCTGACCGGCCGGGGCCGCACCCGCAAGGCGGTCGAGCTGCTGCGGTCCGTGGACGGCGAGCTGACCGGCCGCCCCGACCTGACCCGGACCCTGCACACCGCCTCCGTGCTCCTGTCCGACCAGGACCAGGAGGTACGGCAGGAGCTCTACCGGCGGCTGTCCGAGACGGCCGACCGCTCCCCGGAACTGGTCGGCACGGCGGACCGGGCCCTGCTCGTACGGCACTCGGCGTCCGCCGGGCTCACCTCGGCCCGGGAGGCGATGCGGGAGCTGCGCACCCTGCTCGCCGCGCCCGCCGACCCGCTCACCGAGCCGTTCCTGGTCGGTACGGCGGCCACGGTCGCCCAGTGGGCCGACGAACTCGACGAGGCGGAGCGGCTGGTGGACCGCGGTCTGGCCGGGCAGCGCCCCGACCTGCTGCACCCCATGCACCAGGCCCTGATCAACTGCCGTACGGACATCGCGGCGGCCCGCGCCGACCACACCCGCCCGGCCGTCGTCCCGGAGTCGCTCGCGCCGACCAACGCGCACGCGCACCTGCTCGTCGCCCTCGTGGAGACGGGCCGTACCGCGCGGGCGATGGAACTGGTCGCCGGGCTCGACCTGCGGGACGCGGCGGACTCCTGGGAGCTGAACCGGTTCCTCTACGCGCGCGGAGTGGTGCGGGCCGCCGCCGGCGACCCGGCCGCCGCGCTGCTCGACTTCCTGGAGTGCGGACGCCGCCAGGCGGCCCGGGAGGTGGTCAGCCCCGTGGTCACCCCCTGGCGGACGGCCGCCGCCGAGTGCCGGCTGGCCCTGGGCCGCCCCCTGGAGGCCATCGCCCTCGCCGAGGAGGAGCTGCGGCTGGCCCGCGTCTGGGACACCCCGCGCACGGTGGGCCGGGCGCTGCGCGTCCTCGGTACGGCCACCGGTGGCCGGCGCGGCCTGGAACTCACCGAGGAGGCCGTACGCCTGCTGCGGGACGCCGGTCCGGCCGGTACCGAACCGGCGCTGGCCCTGCTGGCGCTCGGCCGCCAGCTGGCCGCCGCCGGTGAGGCGGCCCGCGCCCGCGACTGTCTGCGGGAGGCCGCCGGGCTCGCCGAACGGCTGGGCGCCGTACGGCTGGTGGAGCTGGCCGAGGGGAGCCTGCGGGAGGGCGGCGCCCGGTCGGCCAGGCGCCGCACCGGCGCCGCCTCCCTCACCGGCAGCGAGCGCCGGATCGCGGAACTCGCCGCCGAGGGACGCACCAACGGGGAGATCGCGGCGCTGCTCCATCTGGCCCGTCGCACCGTGGAGACCCATCTCACGCACACCTACCGCAAGTTGGGGATCCGCCGGCGCGCGGACCTGCGCCCGGCCCTGGACCAGGGGCCCCGGTGAAGCAGGGGGGTCAGGTGGCCAGCCAGTGGGCCGCCGCCGCGAGCAGCGCCCGTACGCCCGTCTCGATCGTCGGGTCCGGGACGGGGGCGAAGTGCGGGGAGTGGTTGGAGGGGATCTCGGGCGGGATGCCGTCGCGGACCAGGGCCTCCAGGTCGACGTCCGCGTAGAGCGCCGGGTCGGTGCCGCCGACGAACCAGAACACGGAGGGCGCGCCGAGGGCGGTACCGAAGGCGCCGAAGTCCTCGCTGTTGGGCACCGGTGACGTCAGTTCGAAGGTGAGGCCGGGGAATTCGGCGGCCAGTGCGGTCTGGACGGCCTCGGTCGCCTCCGGGTCGTTGTGGGTGACCGGGAAGGAGTCGACGGGGACGATCTCCGGTTCCCGCGGCGCGGCGGAGGCGGCGGCCTCGGCCCGGACGATCCGCTCGACGGCCGCCAGCACCCGTTCCCGTACGGCCGTCGTGGTGGACCGTATGTTGATCTTCAGTTCGACGCTGTCCGGGATGATGTTGTCCTTGGTCCCGCCGTGGATCGAGCCGACCGTGACGACGGCCTGCTGGCCCGCGGCCACCTCCCGGGAGACGACCGTCTGCAGCCGCAGCACCACTGCGGCGGCCAGCACCACCGGGTCGACGGTCGCCTCCGGCGTGGACCCGTGTCCGCCCCGCCCGAACAGGGTGACCCGCAGGCTGTCCGCGCCCGCCATCAACGCCCCGGCCCGGGTCCCGACGAGACCGGCCGGTGCGCCCGCGACATGCTGGGCCAGGCACACGTCCGGCCGTGGGAACCGGTCGGCGAACCCGTCCGCGATCATCTTCGGCGATCCGCCCACCTCCTCGGCCGGCTGGAACACCGCCACCACCGTGCCGCGCCACCCGTCCCGCACGGCGGCCAGCTGCCCGGTCGCCCCCAGCAGCCAGGCCACGTGCATGTCGTGCCCGCACGCGTGCATCACCCCGTCGTGCGTCGACGCGTACGGCAGCCCGGTCCGCTCGGTGACCGGCAGCGCGTCCATGTCGGCCCGCAGCAGGACGACCGGACCGTCCCCGTTGGCCAGCACGCCCACCACCCCGGTGCCGCCGACCCCTTCGGTGACCTGCCAGCCCTGCGCCCGCAGCCGCTCGGCCACCAGGGCCGCGGTCCGCACCTCCTGGAAGGACAGCTCCGGGTGCGCGTGCACGTCCTCGTAGAGCGCGCGCAGCTCGGCCAGCCGCTCGGGCAGACCGGTCAGCAGGGGACTGGTGCTCATGGCGTGTCTCCAGGGGTGAGGGGGCCGCTCGACCGTCGGGTCCCGGATCGGCATCTGCCTCGTGACGGTACTTCACGTGCCCGCGCGCTCCCCGCACGCCCTCGGCTCGCCCGGCCGGGCCGTCAGTCCTCGTCCACGGTGGGCCGGGTGCGTCCGGGCTCGGGCAGTTCGCCCAGCTGGAGCCGGGCGTGCAGCACGTCGCCGATGAACAGGTCGTAGACGAGCACACCGATCACACCGCCGATCAGCGGACCGACGATCGGGATCCACCAGTAGCCGCTGAACCAGGCCCCGTCCCCCGGGAACGCGTAGCTCTTCCACCCCGCGAACCAGGTGAGCAGCCGCGGCCCGAAGTCACGGGCGGGGTTGATGGCGTAGCCGGCGTTCGCGCCGTAGGACATGCCGATGGCGGCGACGACGAGGCCGATGATGAACGGCCCGAGGTTGGCCCCCACGGCCGTGTTGCGCATGTCGATGACCGCGACGATCAGCATCACCAGGAAGGCGGTGCCGACGATCTGGTCGATCAGCGGCCCCCAGGTCCCGCCGTGGAAGTACGGCGCCGGGAAGGTCGCGAAGATCGAGAAGGTGGCCTCGGTGTGGCCGCCGACCTTGGGCGGTTTGGACGCGGCGTCGAAGGCGCTGATCGCGTCGTGGTAGACGAGGTAGACCAGCGCGGCGCCGGTGAGGGCGCCGAGCACCTGCGACACCCAGAAGGGCACCACTTTCGCCCAGGGGAACCTGCGGCGCACGGCGAACGCGAGGGTCACCGCCGGGTTCAGGTGGGCGCCGCTGACGCCGCCGGCCACGTAGACGCCGAAGGTGACGGCGAAGGCCCAGCCCCAGGTGATCAGGAGCCAGTCGCCGGCGGCGAGGAAGATGGTCGTGGGCGTCGCCGCGCGCCCGGACCCGGGCAGTGCCGCGACGGCCGTGGCCACGACACCGCACCCGAACGAGATCAGGACGAAGGTCCCGAGGAACTCCGCCAGGCACTCACCGAACAGGCCTCCACGGCTTCTCAGCCGGGAGGGCTTGAGGAGCGGAGGAATTTCCACAGCCATCGTTGGCCCCCTTCAGCCATCGCCGGCTCCCGGTGGGGAGCATCAGGCCGAACACCATTTTGGCTCACAAGTGATGTTTGCGCAGGTTTGCCCGAATGGCGCGATGACGGGGGGTCACGAGGCGGAGGGGCGATCGCGGGGTCAGCTCTCCAGGTCGTCGGCGTAGTGCCGGAACCCGTGCCGGTCGCGGTGCATCCCCCAGAGTGTCTCGGCGAGGACGGCCGGGTCCTTGCGCGGATGTCCGGGGACGATCGCCCCGGGAACGACCAGCTGCCCCACGTGGACGCCCTCCCCGGCGAGCCGGTCGTGCAGGAGGTGCCCGTACGCGCTCTCGGCGGCGAAGGCGACGGAGGTCCCGGCCCGGTCCGGGTGCGGGATGACGGCGGTGCCCCCGTTGACGAACAGGATGGTTCCGCGCCCCAGCTCCCGCATCCCCGGCAGCACCTGCTGCACCGCGGCGACGGGCCCGTACACCGAGAACTCGACCGGCCCGCGCAGGTCGGCGTGGGTGGTCTCCAGCACGGGCCGCATGAAGTCGGCCTGCGGCACGGGGCTGTACTGCAGCACCTCGACGGTCCCCAGCTCCTCCGCCGCCCGCGCGAGCGCCGCGGCGAGGGCGTCCGGATCCCGTACGTCGGCGGAGTACCCGCGGGCCTCGACGCCGAGCCCGGACAGCTCCCGGACGAGCGCGTCGAGCCGCCCGCCGTCCCGGGCGACCAGCGCCACCCTGAACCCCTCCCGCCCGAACCGCCGGGCGACCGCGGCCCCCAGCCCCGGCCCGGCCCCCACGATGGCGACACTGCTCACGACACGACTCCTGACGACCCTGACGACCGAACCGGCAACCGACCCCTACCTCCGTACCGCACGCCACCCCACTTCACACACCCGCGGCGTCGGTGCGCAGGCGCTGGGTGAGGAAGAGGGCGGCTCGGTCCAGGGCCTCGTCGGCTTCCTCCAGAACGCCCGCGAAGGCCTGGAAGACATGGGGGACGTCGGCGGTGATGTCCAGGACGACGTCCACCCCGGCCTCCCTGGCGCGCTCCGCCATGCGCGTGGAGTCGTCCAGGAGCACCTCGTTGGTACCCGCCTGCAGCAGCATCGGGGGGAAGCCCGTCAGGTCGGCGAGGACGGCGGGGCTGAGCAGCGGCTGGCGCGGATCCTGCCCCGCGAGGTACATGTCCCCGGTGTGCGCCAGCTCCGCACGGGTGAAGTACGGGTCGGCCCCCGCCTTGGTGTCCATGCTCCGGCCCGTCCGGGTCATGTCGAGCCCGGCGGAGAACCCCACGATCGCGGCCGGCACCGGCAGGCCCGCGTCGCGGGCGGCGAGGCAGGTGGTGACGGCGAGGCCACCCCCGGCGGAGTCCCCGGCGAGCGCGATCGCCGAGGGGTCCTCGCCGCCGTCGAGGAGAGCGCGGTAGGCGCTCAGCCCGTCCTCGACCGCGGCCGGGAACGGGTGCTCGGGGGCCAGCCGGTAGTCCAGCGAGTACGCCCTGAACCCCGTCCTGTCCACCAGGTTGCCCGTCAGGGACATCGCCGTCCGCGGTGAACCGAACACGTAGGCGCCGCCGTGGAAGTAGAGGACCGTCCCGGCCCGCGCGGCGCCGGCCGGTTCGACGAGCTCCGCGGGCCGCCCGCCGAGCGTCACGGACCGGGTGCGGATCCCGGCCGGGACGATCATCTCGGCCATCAACTCCCGGAACCCCGCACGGAGCTCCGCCACCGACCGGGGGCCCTCGGGCCGGGGCCGCCGGACCATCGCGTCGATCTCCGCGCGCTGTCGCCTGCTCATCGTCGCCTCCATGAACGCTTGCATGCCAGGGAACTATATGCCTAGGAATCTAGGATAAGATATATGCCATGGCATCCAAGTCAAGCGGTGGCCGGGTCGACCTCCCGGGCTTCTTCTCCGATCTCGTCCGCTGCGAGACGCGCCTGTACAACGCGCTGAACGACCGGCTGCGCGAGCGGCACGGGATCGTCACCTCGCAGTTCGAGTCCCTGCGCTTCCTGCGCGACCACCCGGGGGCCCGGGTGGCGGACCTCGCCGTCGAGTTCGCCATCGGGATCGGTGCCACCAGCAAGAGCACCGACCGCCTGGAGAAGCAGGCCTGGGTGGTCCGGCGCACCAACCCGGCGGACCGCCGCTCGTCACTGCTGGACCTGACCGACGAGGGCCTGCGGCTCGTCGAGGCGGCGGAGGAGACCTTCACCCGGACGCTGGCGGAGCTGACCGCGGACCTTCTGGGCGGCCCTTCGGGAGCGGCCGCCGCACAGGTCCTCGCGGAGCTCCGCTCGGCGCTCGAACGCGACCGCGTCGGCCTCCCCACGGGCTGACCGGCGCCCGCCCGCGGGTTCAGTGCGGCTGGTCCGCGCCGGCGTCGAGCTGGTGGTCGGCCCAGACGTAGGTCTCCGGCAGCAGGTCGGCGACGGCGACGGCCCGGACGCGGTCGCCCGAGCCGACGATGACCTTGAGGTCCGGGAAGTAGTCGAGGAGAACCTGCCGGCACCTGCCGCACGGCGGTACGACGCCCCGGTCGCGGTCGCCCACGGCGACGACGGTGTCCAGGTCGTAGGCGCCCTGGGCGGCCGCCGCACCGATGAGGACCAGCTCCGCGCACGGTCCTCCCGTGAAGTGGTAGGCGTTCACCGCCGTGACGATCCGGCCGTCCCGGGCCCGGGCCGCGGCCGCCATGGTGTGGTTCTCGCCCCGGCAGCGCGTGCGGGCCACCCGCGCCGCGGCCTGGACGAGTTCGTGATCGACGGGATGGGTCGGCGTGGTCATCGGCTCTGCCTCCGTGGGATCTCGGACGACGGGCCGTGCTGCCCGCCCGCCCGTGATCCTGGCGCACGACGCGCGCCCGGCGTACGGGTCAGTCCTCCGGAGGCCGCGCCTCCATCAGGCGTTCCGCGATGTCGTCCGCCCAGCCCTGGGCCCAGAGCCGGAGCGCGGTGACGGCCCCGGCGTCCAGGCCGAGGACCGTGAACTCCCTGTCGTCCATCCATTCCGTGCCCGTCAGCCGGGCCTGGAGGTCGGCGAGGTCGAAGGTGTCCCGGGCGTGCCGGCGGCCCAGGTCCTCCAGGTCGGGCAGGGACCAGCGGTCCGCCGCGGCGTGCACGATCAGCAGGTCACGGGGCAGGCCGCGGTCGGCCAGGGCCCAGACCCGCATGCCGACCACGTCCTCCAGGGACAGGGTCAGACCCAGTTCCGTGCGGACCGGGGGGTGCCAGAGCGCCTCCTTGAGGATGTCGACCTCGCCCTCGTCCCCCGAGACCACGTCGGTGACCACGAGTTGTGCGGAGAGCGGGTCCGCCTCGCGGGTGACGACGCCCCAGCCGTGGTCGCGCAGCGCCGCCGCCACCGTGCCGGCGATCATCCGCATGGGCGCCGCGTGCTGCGTCGCGACGTCGAGGGTCCGGCCGGGACGGTCGAACAGGCCGTGCGCCTGGGCCGCGTAGTCGCCGGTCAGCGCCAGGGGACAGGCGGCACCGGCCGACAGGACGTCGGGCAGCAGGCGGCGGTGCAGCTCGGTGAGCTTCACCTGGCGGCGGCCGGTGTCCCGTGGGGGCGTCCGGCGGGCGGGTGCGGTCGGGCCATGCCCCGATTATCGCGGGCCGCGAAGCCCCGCGCCTAACGGGTGACCGGGCCGATGTACGTCCCGGGGTGTGTCGCACCGTCCTGGAGCACCAGCGCGCCGCCGTGCCAGGGCAGGTCGTACGACGTGCGCTGGTTCGGCGCGGTGATGACCACGGTGGTGGGGGTGAAGGCGGTGGAGTCGCCCTGCTCCGCGACGAGGTAGGTCAGGGTGAAGTGGGCGGCCGCGCCGCTCGCCAGCGTGACCCGCTGCGGGGTGGCGTCGGTCCGCCGGAGCGACCACTGCCGGCCGCTGTTGACCAGGTCGACGCCCGGGAAGCCGTACATCGTGCAGGTGTGGCCGCTCTTGTTGGTGAGCGCGACCACGGCGTGCTGCTGGCCGCTTCCGCTGCCGGCGTCGGCCCAGGAGTAGCCGAGCTGGGAGGCCTGGCAGGCGGCCACAGAGCCGGCGGCGGAACCACCGGCGGAGGAGCCCCCGGAGGCGGCCGCACCCGACGTACCGCTGCCGCTGCCGCCGCCGCTCCCGGAGCCGGAGCCGGTCGTACCCGTGGACGTGCCAGCGGCGCCCGACCCGGACCCGCCGGCGGAACCGGACCCGCCGGTCGAACCCGACCCGCCGGTCGCACCGGACCCCGTCGCGTCACCGGCCGCCGGTGCGGCCGTGCCGCCGTCGGAGTGCACCGACCCCGACGCGGTGCCGTTGCACGCGGTGAGCAGAGCCATCAGCGCGGCGGCACCGGTCAGGGCGGCGGCGGTCTTACGGAGGTGCGTACGGCGGTGCGACATGGGATCCCCCAGCGGTGCGTTCTCCCCGGCTCTCTGCCGGACACCTCTTTCGATGCCGCCCCGTCAGGGGAAGTTCGGAGATCGCCGTCACGAGCCCGTCGTGGTCACGTCACACCCGTCGTTACAGAACGGCGCCGCTCACGCCATCCAGAAGAACACCGCCGTCATCCGCTTCTCCTCCAGGGTCTTCCCGGTGTACCGCGTCGCGCTGTGCACGAGGTTGGCGTTGTAGAGGAGCAGTCGGTTGTACTTGTGCGGGACGCGGACGTCCTCCTCGAAGTGGTCGCCGGGCACGAACCGCGTACCGAGGGCCTCGACGAGGTTGTTGTGCGGGGCCTGCACGACGTTGCCGCCGAGCCGGCCGCCGGGCAGCGACTGGCGGTAGAACGCGGTGCCGCAGTCCTTGGCCACCCCGGGGTTCAGGTACAGCACCGCCGCGTACCGGCACAGCGCCCGCGAGTCCGTGTGCGGGCGCGGCTCGCTCTCGCCCTCGCCGACCACCTGCACGCAGTTGTGGTTCAGGGTGCCGCCGCCGGGCGCCTGCTGCACCCACAGCTTCCCGGCGCCGGTGGCCTGCCGCACCAGCGCCTCCACGACGTCGAGTTCGGCGGGTTCCAGGCCGGGCATGGTGCGCAGGCCGGGCCAGGTCTCCGAGGTGTACGGATACCCCTGGACCCAGTCGTCCTTGGCCAGACAGCGCTCCCGCACGGCGTCCACGTCGGGCAGGACGTCGTCGAAGACCCAGTAGTCGCGGCCCTTCGTGGGCTTGCGGTAGGGCAGCACGGGAAGCACGGAGTGTGGGGGCATGCGGCGAAGCCTGCCCCCAGCTTTGTCATGACCACATGGACCAGGGGAAATCCACACCGTCCCCTGAGGAAGACATGGGGATCCGACGAGAACCGCCGGGCAACGCCTCACAAGTTCTTTACCAAATCAAAAGGTTTCGAGCGCTTTCCTGTCCGTACTTCCCTGCGTCCGACCCGCCGTGCGCGGGGCCTCGACCGGGCCGGAGGTACCGATGCCCTTTTCGCGTAACGCGACAGGCACTCTCGTCGTGGGAGGAGCCCTGAGCCTGACCCTCGCCGCTCTCGCCTATCCGAGCATGCTGGGTGTGAACACCACGTCCAGCGCCGCCACCAGAGTCATCGCCAACACCCAGTGGGGGCCCCTGACCGAGGGCGACCGGGACTTCGTGGTGAAGGTGCGCGCGGCCGGACTCTGGGAGTACCCGGTGGGGCAGCTCGGCCTGAAGAAGGGCACGACCCCGGCGGTCATCACCGCGAGCAAGCACCTGATCGACGGGCACGCGGCGCTGGACATCAGCTGCCGCAAGATCAGCCAGATGCTCAACATCACCATCCCCAACGTGGCCTCGCCGCAGCAGCAGGGGTTCGTCAGCACCCTGACCGCGGACAGCGGCAAGAAGTTCGACACCGACTTCGCCAACATCCTGCGCGTGACGCACGGTTCGATCTTCAACACCATCGCGAAGGTCCGTTCCACCACCACGAACACCCTGGTGCGCACCCTCGCCGACCAGGCCAACGCCACCGTGCTCGACCACATCACGGTGATGGAGCAGACCGGCCTGGTCGACTTCCCCTCGGTCCTCTTCCAGGAGACGACCCCGCCGAAGCTGCCCGCCACCGACCTGACCCCGCCGCCGCCGGACCCGGGCCAGCCGCAGGTCGTGCTCACCCCGCCGGTCAACAGCACGACCAAGCCGCCGGCCCTGCCGGGCGAGCCCGGCTTCACGGGCAGCGGCGCCGGCGTCGGCAACGGCGGGACCCCCGCTCCCACCGCCGGCTGATCAGGCGCCCAGCCACACCGTGGTGTCCGACGGCAGCGTGCCGTCAAGCGGCAACGGCACGCTGGCGAGCAGCACTTCGCCCGGCGGCAGCGGCACCGGCGCGTGCGACACGTTCGTGACGCACCGCCAGCCGTCCGACCGGGCGAAGTGCAGCACACCCTCGGGGGCCGCGGCCCAGGTCAGCGTCTCGCCGTCGAGCAGCTTGCGGCGCAGCCGCAGCGCGCTGCGGTAGAGCTCCAGGGTGGAGCCCTCCGCACCGGCCTGCGCCTCGACGGCGTACGACGCGAACCACGAGGGCTGCGGCAGCCAGGCGCCGCCCGCGCCGAAGCCGTACGACGGTCCCTCCGTCGTCCACGGCAACGGCACCCGGCACCCGTCGCGGCCCTTGCGGACGTGGCCCGTCTGCTCCCAGATCGGGTCCTGGAGGACGGCCGTGGGCAGGTCGGCGACCTCGGGCAGGCCCAGCTCCTCACCCTGGTAGACGTACGACGAGCCGGGCAGCGCCAGCATGAGGAGGGTGGCGGCGCGCGCCCGCCGCAGGCCCTGTTCGGCGTCGACCGCCGGGGCCCGGCCGCCGGACAGCAGCCAGGCGTTCTCGTCGGTGCCGGCCGGCAGCGACAGCCGGGAGGCGTGCCGGACGACGTCGTGGTTGGACAGCACCCAGGTGGCGGAGGCGCCGGCCGCGCGGGCGGTGGCCAGCGAGTCGGCGATCACCTGACGCAGCGCGTCCGCGTCCCAGGGAGCTTGCAGGTACTCGAAGTTGAAGGCCTGCCCCAGTTCGTCGGGGCGGGCGTACAGGGCGCGGCGGGCGCCGGGCACCCAGGCCTCGGCGACGGCCGTGCGGGGCGGGGCGTAGGCGTCGAAGATCTTGCGCCAGTCGCGGTAGATCTCGTGCACCTCGTCACGGTCCCAGTAGGGGTGGGTGCCGGGCGGCACCCGTTCCAGCGCCTCCTCACCGGTCGCCCCGAACTCCGCCACGTCCCGCAGTGGTTCGGCGAGGTCCTTCACCAGGGCGTGGGCCACGTCGATCCGGAAGCCGTCGACGCCCCGGTCCGACCAGAAGCGCAGGGTGGTGCGGAAGTCGGCGCGGACCTCCTCGTGCTCCCAGTTCAGGTCGGGCTGTTCGGGCGCGAAGAGGTGCAGGTACCACTCGCCGTCCGGGACCCGCCGCCAGGCGCTGCCACCGAACACCGACTGCCAGTCCGAGGGCGGGAGTTCACCGTGCGCGCCGCGGCCGGGCCGGAAGACGTAGCGGTCCCGGGCCGGGGAGCCGGGACCGGCCCGCAGGGCCTCCTGGAACCAGGGGTGCAGGTGCGAGGTGTGGTTGGGGACGATGTCGACGATCACCTTCAGGCCCAGCCGGTGCGCCTCGGCGGCCATCGCGTCGAAGTCGTCGAGGGTGCCCAGACGCGGGTCCACGTTCCGGTGGTCGGCGACGTCGTAGCCGCCGTCGGCCAGCTCGGACGGGTAGAACGGGCTGAGCCACAGGGCGTCCACGCCGAGCGCGCCCAGGTGGGACAGCCGCTCGGTGATGCCCTTGAGGTCACCGAGCCCGTCGCCGTCCGCGTCGGCGAAGCTGCGCGGATACACCTGGTAGATCACGGCCTGGCGCCACCAGTCGGGGTTCCTGGAGGAAAGGTCGACCACGCGTGTTCCTTTCGGACGAAGCGACTCGGACGAAGCGACACCGACATGAAGTCTGTCCATATTGCCGCGAAAGCGAACCTTCACCCCGGCCGGAACCGTTCGTTCCCTGTGTGAGGGAGTTGTGATGATCTCCGAACGAACCCTGGCTGTAGGCAGGTTGACAGGGTTCGGCGAGGCCAACCACCATGGTCCGCACACTGTGGCGCATGTGACCGACGAGCCCGGTGTTTCTTCGCTGTGCCCTCGCTTCCGCTGCCTTACGCGGCTTCTCCGCACGATGGGATATCCATGTCCATAGCCAGCCATGTCACCGCGCGCCGCCTGCTGGGGACGGGCGTCGCGTCGTTCGCCCTGTGTGCCGCCACCGTCGCGGGCGCCTCCGGCGCCTGGGCCCACGGCGGTGCCCCCGGCGGTGACGGCTGGAACTCCGGCGGCCACTACAGCCCCGGCACCGGGGCCGGCACGGAGACCGGCACGGACAAGTGCCAGTTCTCGATCGACGGCTCGAACTTCTTCGACTCGGTGAAGGTCGACGACCAGAACCTGAAGGTCACCGAGGACGGCAAGGTCCACCTGAAGGTCCGCGCCGCGGGTGACGCCGCCGCCTGCACCGCCTCGCTCGCCTCCTACATCGCGCACGGCCCGACCTTCGCCACCTCCGGTGAGCAGATCTTCGTCGACTTCGACTCGGTGACGGTCAAGCAGGGCCAGACCGACTCCCTCGACATCGCGGTCCCGGACGCCGGCTGCTTCGCGCAGATCGACCTCTACCGGGGCGCCGTCAAGTTCGACGGCAGGAAGGACGCCAACGACGGCTTCGTCCACGGTGACCTGCCGGCCGGCCCCGACCACGCGGTCATCAAGGACAAGCTGATCGCCTCCTGGAACGGCGGCACGAAGGACTGCTCGACCAGCGAGTCCTCGTCGCCCTCCCCGTCCCCGTCCGCCCCGGCGCCCTCGGCGTCGGAGTCCACCCCGGCCCAGCCGTCCACCCCGGCCGAGGAGACCACCACCCCGGCGCCCTCGGACAGCGCGTCGACCGGTACGGCCACCCCGTCGCCCTCCGCGTCCGAGTCCAGCACCACCCCGGCCTCGGCCCCCAGCACCGACTCCGGCAGCGGTGGTGGCGGCGACCTCGCCCACACCGGCGCCAGCTCGAGCACCGGCTACCTGGCGGGCGGCGCGGCCGTGCTGCTGGCCGGCGGCGGCGCGATCGTCGTCGCGACGCGGCGCCGCAAGGCGAGCCGCGCCTGACGGGCCGACGCCCCGCACCGACGTGCGCCCGGCCGTCACGGACGGCCGGGCGCACGCGTGTCGGGAGTGGTCACCGCCGCCGCCCGGCTCCTCACCGCTGCCGGCGCCCCGTCGGCCACCCGGCCGGGGGGGCGTGGTCGAACGGCGCAAGGGCGCCTCAGTCGTCTCCGCCCGGCCCGTCCGGGACGCCCGGCCCATCCGCAGCCGTTCCCGTGACCGCCCCCTCGGCCCGCTCCGCGACCGTCCCCGCGGCCGCCTCCGCGACCGTCCTCAGATAGAGCCGCACGTACCGCGGCACGTCCACGTCGAGCGCCACGTCCACCAAGGCCCGCTCCCGGCCACCGCCGTGGATCTCGGCCTCGCCGGGGCGGGCGCGCCGGTCGACGATCGTCTGCCCCCGGGTCGGGCCGGGGGCCAACGACACCTCGACCGGCAGCAGCCGGGTGGTCAGTCCCTCCGGGTCGGCCACGGCACACACCGCACCGGCGTCACCGAGGCCGCCGGCCTGATCGTCGCCGTCGGCACCGGCGGAACTCGGAACGGCGGAACTCGGAACGGCGGGCCGGTGGGCGAGCAGGTCGCCGGCCAGCCGGGCGCCGGGTTCCGTGCTCGCGCGCAGCCGTCGTACCTCCGCGCCCGGCACCACGACCCGCTGGAAGACGTCCAGGCCGTACATGGTGATCGGCACCCCGGCGGTGAGCAGGACGGCGGCTGCCTCGGGGTCGTGCCAGACGTTGAACTCGGCGACCGGCGTGGCGTTGCCGGTGGCGACCGCGCCGCCCATGAACACGATCCGCTCGATGTTCCGGGTGACCTCGGGGTGGGTGCGCAGCAGCAGGGCGATGTTGGTGAGCGGCGCGGTGGGGATCAGGGTGACCGGCCGGGGCGAGGCGAGGATCTCGCGGCGCAGCAGCGTGACGGCGTCGACGTCGACGGGCCGCCGGGTCGGCGCGGGCAGCCCGAGGTCGCCCATCCCGTCCGCCCCGTGCACGTGCCGGGCCGACCGGACCGCCTCGACCAACGGCCGCTCGGCCCCCCGGGCGACCGGGACGTCCCCGGCGCCGGCCCGCTCCAGCACGGTCAGGGTGTTCCGGACCACCCCGTCCACGTCCGTGTTCCCGGCGACACAGGTCACCGCCCGCAGCTCCAGCCCCGGGTGCCGGACGGCGAACAGCAGGGCGAGGGCGTCGTCGACCCCGGTGTCACAGTCGATGACCACAGGAATCCGCTGACCGGCCATGGGGTGCTCCTTCCGTCAGCGCGACTCTATGCGGTCCCGGAAACGGGTGTCGCGGGCGCGATCAGCCGAGACGGGGCCGCTCACGGTGCTCCAGGAAGTGACGGATCCGGAGCCGCTGGGTGTGGTGCATCGGCAGTCGATCGATCTCCGTCGGCCGGACGAACCGCAGCTTTGGTGGACTTCCCGGACGGCCGTTCCCGGGAGTGGGTCGGTCATCTCCATGCCGCCGCCGGGGCTGTTCGGCTCCGGTGCCGCCGGTCGTCGTAGTACCCGGTCCGTGCCGTCTGCTCTCGGGCCCGAGAAGCCTGCGTCCTCGACCCAGACCGCGAACTCGACGCCCACTTCCGCCCGGAAAGGACGACCAGCCCCGGGGGCCGTCCGGATGGGGCGGGTCACCCGGTCGGGTCGGAGCGGTGGTGGTGGGGGGCGGGTGGTGGTGGCGTGGGAGCAGCCGTTTCCGCCGCTGCTCCTGGTCTCCGGGGAGGCCCCGCCATGAGAGTCACCGTCTCCGGTCTTGCCGTGGTCGGGCTGCTCGCCGTCTCCGCGTGTACGGCGGGCACCTCGCCCCCGGGCGCCGTCTCCGACTCCGCCCGCGCCGCCGCCGAACGGCCCGCCGCCTCACCCGGCGCCCCCGGCCCCCCGGTGCTCACCGTCGACCAGGCGCAGGCCGCGCTGATCGGCGAGGCCGACCTGGGGGTGCCGTGGACGGCCGGCGACGCCACCGCCACCTGGCACGACGGGCTGCTCAAGGCGACCACCGGGCAACCGGACTGCCAGCGGCTGCTCGACGCCCTGTACGCCGAGGACCTGGTCGGCGCCCCGGCCGGACCGCAGGCCGGCGTCGTCCTCGACGACGGCGACGACGCCGCCCAGTTGCGCTACCAGGTCGACGCGAGCCACGCCGCCGACGTCGACCGGACGCTGGCCTGGCTGCGGACCCTGCCCGGCACCTGCGGACGGTTCACGGCGCAGACGACCGCCGCCGGTGCCGAACTCGTCCAGGTCGCCGACTCCCGGCTGTCCGGGCTCGGGGACGCACGGCAGGGCCTGCGGGTCGCCCTCACCTGGCAGGCGTCCGCCGACGCCGACCCCAGCACCCTCACCCTCGACGTCGCCGTGGTCCGCGTCGGTGACGACGCGATCGTCCTCACCACCGGCGCCCTCGGCACCCTCCCCGCGGACACCACCGAGCAGGTCCTCCACATCGGCGTCCAGCGCCTCGCCCAGGTACGGGAGAAGGGGCGGGCGCAGGCCTGAGGTGCCGCTGCCACCGAACGCCCCCGCAGCCGGTTCCCCGCCCCCCTCTCACAGCGGTGGCTGGGCCGGGGCCGGACCCAGGGTCGTCGTGCCGGGGGCCGTGCGGTGGCCCAGGCCGGTGCGGTAGGCGTCGAGGGCCGCCTCCACCCGGCCGGTGCGGCGCAGCAGGTCACCGAGCAGCCGGCACAGGTCCGCCAGGTCACCGGCCGCGCCCGCCCGCTCCAGCAGGCTCAGCGCCCGCACATAGTGCTCCTCGGCCGACTCGGTGTCCCGCGCGTCCTCGGCGATGATGCCGAGCAGCCGGTGGGCGGCGGCCGAATGCACGGCGCCGCGCTCGGAGTTGAAGTCGCCCAAGACGTCCTGGAGGAGTTCGGCGGCCTCGTCCGACTTGCCCCGGCGGTGCAGGACGTCGGCCAGTTCCACGGCGGCCTGGCTGCGGTACAGGGCGGCCCGGGTCTCCGAGAGTATCGCCAGCGCTTCCCGCAACTCGCTCTCCGCGCGCTCCAGTTCTCCGTTCTGGGCGCAGACGTAGCCGCGCATCCAGTGACAGTTGGCGAGTTCGGTGCGCAGTTGGAGCTGGCGGTACAGCTCGGCGGCCTTGGCGAGGGAGGCGTCGGCCTCGGCGGCCCGGCCCTCGGCGAGCAGGGTGCGGGCGACGGAGCGGTGCATCCGGGCGATCAGGGCGGGGTCGCCGGACTGCGGGGCGAGGGCGAGGGCGAGTTCGGCGGCCTGCGCGGCGCGGGCGTGCGCGCCCATGTCCATGTAGGGGCCGATGGCGGAGGCGTAGAGGAGGAGCAGCGCGTCCGGGTCGTGCAGGCCGCTCCGGTTGAGCTCGTCGAGGGTGGACTCAAGGAGGTAGACGGCATAACGAAGCTCACCGGCGAGGTAGTGGCTGACGGCCCGGCCGCGGATGGCGGGGACGCGCACCGGCAGCGGCTCGTTCGCCGTCCACAGCTCGGCCCGTTCGAAGAACTCCCTGGCCTGTCCCAGTTCTCCGGTGTCCAGGGCGCATTCGCCCAGGCCGAGCAGTGCGGTGGCCTGCTCCACGGCCAGCCCGTGCGCCTCCGCCTCCGCGAAGAGGGCCGCGTACTGGGCGGCGGCCTCCTCGGCGGCGCCGGTGGCGAGGGTGCGCTGTGCCTCGGTGAGCCGCAGCCTGAGGTCGGTGGCGAGGTGCGCGGGGCGCCCGCTGGCCAGCTCCTCGAAGCCGACGCCGAGCCGCCCGGCGATATGGCGGAGCGCCTCGTCGGAGGCCCGCACCCGGCCCGCCTCCAGCGTGGAGATGTAGGCGGGCGTGTAGGCCGGCTCGGCCAGCTGCCGCTGCGTCAGCCCCCGTTCACCGCGCAGCTGCTGCACCCGTCTGCCGATGGTCTCCGGATCGTCTCGTTCCTGCATCCTGCCTCCCCCAACTCCCCCTGGACCTCTTGCCGTTGAGCGCTGTCAGCCCCTAGGTTAAACGGCGGATTAAACCTGCTTAACCCGCCCCTGTCGTTGCGAGGTCGCCGTGCTCGGACGCTTATCCGCACGCCCTGCCGCACGCCCCCGGTCCCGGATCCGCTCGATCGGGGGGACCCCCGCCTTCCGTAGTATCGCCGCCGCCGTCATCGCGGTGGCGGCACTCGTCACGGCCGGCAATGCCGGACCGGCCGGAGCGACGGACGACTCCACCGGTTCCCAGGCCCCGGCCACGGCGACGGCCACAGCACCCCACACCGTCGACCACTAGGGCCACACCCGCCCCACCGGCCCGGCACCACGACACCGCACACCCGCCAGGACACTCACGCCGATTCACCCCACCTGCCGCCCAGAGTCGTGAGGCGGTGTGGACCGGACCCCTACCGCCGAGGTGTCCGGCGTTCGTACACCGTCACTCTGCGGCCGCGGATCTGTTCGTCGGCGACCGGGGTGAAGCACTCGCGCAGGACCTGGGTCTTCGCCCGGTCCCGGGCGGCCGTCACCGGACGGGCCACCCGGGGCGCGTCGGTCACCAGGAGTATGCGGCGCTCGGCGAGGATCGCGGCGCGTATGCGGTCCGGCGACGCCTCCACGCCCTTCAGGGTGCCGGACCGCTCGGGACTCTCCGTCAGGGCTATGTCCCGCAGGCCCGCGAAGGCGTCCGGCGAGACGGACGCCGTGTCCCTGCGGGCCGCGGGCACGAAGAGCACCGCGTCTCCGGCCCGCTTCAGGTGCCGTACGTCCGAGGCCACCGCCAGCACGTCGTCCACCCTGCTCGCCGGGGACCGCTTGGCCAGCGACTGCGGGAGCAGGGCCGCCACGGCCACCGCCAGCACCACGGGCAGGATCCCTCGCGACGCCACCGGGAAGCGGGGCGCGGCCGCCCGTACCGCCGCGCCGACGGCCGCCCCGATCAGCAGCGCCAGCCCCAGCATGCTGTAGAGGACGTAGCGGTCCAGGAACAGCGGCTGGACCAGGGACAGCGCGATCAGGCCGAGTTGCGGCACCGCCAGCAGCGGCAGCCCCACGGCCGCCGCCGACAGCCGCCCCGTCCGTGGCCGGTCCGGCACCGCACAGGCACCGCCGATCGCCAGCAGCACGCCGGGGCCGATCAGCATGTGCCAGGTCAGCGGCGGTATCCAGGAGACCTGAGCGGACTGGCCGCGGCTGAACACGATCAGCGGCAGCACCCCGGCCGTGGCGCACCCCGCCGCCACCGCCCACCGGGACAGGACCGCACGGTCGGCCCGGACCCACAGCACGGTGACCAGATGCGCCGCCAGGATCATGAGCGAGAGCCAGTTCAGCAGGCCCATGAGGAGGACGGCGGCGCCGTAGGCAGCCCAGTGGCGCGCGGGGACCCGGTGCTGGAGGGCGGTCACGAGGAGCAGGGTGGAGATCCCGGCGCCGGCCGCCACCAGCGCGTACGGCCGGCCCTCCTGGAGGTAGAACTGCACGGCCGGCAGCAGTCCGAGCGCCATTCCGCCGGCCAGCCCCGCCCAGACACCGGCCAGGCGCTGGCCGATCACGGCCACGCAGGCCGCCGCGACCGCGGTGGCCAGCACCGACGGCATCCGCAGGGTCGTGGTGCCGGCGCCGAAACACTCGAACAGCGCATGCATCAGCAGGTAGTAGAGGCCGTGGACCACGTCGACGTTCCCCAGCATGTGCCAGATGTCGGCGGTGGAGCGCCGGGCCACCTGCCAGGTCGCGGCCTCGTCGCGCCAGACACTGTTCCGGCGCGCCAGACCCCACAGGCCGAAGGCGCACGTCCACAGCAGCGGCAGCAGCCAGACGAGGGGCGCGGCTCCGGGCCGGGAAAAGCGGAATACCGCCTCTGACTTTCGGCCAGTCGACATGAAAAAGGGCTCCCGATGCGGTCGGCGAAGAGAGTGGCCCGTCAGAAGTCCCGGCCGACTGTGCACCGTAGCACCTCGGCCAAATGCCCTGGCCCGGGGCTTGTTGTACCTGTTCAGAGACCCGGCGCAACCTATTTATTCACGCCACTGACCGAATATGACCCCCACCTGATTTGCGACAGCTTTACCTCGTGATCCGCTGCTTTTCAGCCAACTCGGCACCTCATAATGATCCGGCTGTTGCGTCGAGATCACATCCCGTTCAGAGTTTTCAACCGTGCACAGCAAGCCCACGGGAAACTCACAGTGAGAGGTGTTTCACCATGCACAGGAGAAACGTGGTCAAGGCTGCCGTCGCGTCCGCTGCCATCATTTTCGCTGCGGCAACTCCGGCAATCGCCACGACGGTCGACGTGTCCGGCGGAAAGTGGAGCTACGACCAGGGCGCAAACACGGCTTGGTCGAACTACAAGCACCCGTCGAACTGGCACGCCTCGTCGGTGAAGATCGGCAGCGTGACCTTCAAGAGCGGCTGCACCACCCCGGGCCAGTGGTCGCTGGCCTCGGGCACGAAGAACGGCGGCGGCATCTCGTACTACTACGACCCGAGCTGCTGACGGCGCGGCCGTGGGGGCGGGTGCAGTCCGCCCCCACGGCTGTTCTTCCCATGGACTGAACTGGATGGGTACCAGATGCTGCATCGAGGCACAAGATTCGTCCACGCCGCGGTCCTGGTCTTCGCCGCAGCGCTGTCCTTCCTTTTCGTACGGGGCCTGGACGAGACCGGAGTACTGGGAAATTCGGCTCTGATCGAGGTCATCGACTCCGACGGGTCGAAAAACGGAACCCAGGTCGTGCGAGCCGTCGAGGCCTTCTCCGCCGAGCACGGCGTCGGGGTGGCCCGCGAGGTGCCCGATCTGAGGAATCCGGACGGGCTCCGGCACCTCTATCTGGCCCCGGGCGGCGGCTCCTCCGTGACGGCCGACTGGCCGGCCCACGGATATCCGGAGTTCAGCAGGAAGCTCGCGACCCGCGTGCACCCGCTGTCCGAGGTCGCGGGACTGGACCCGCGCGGCTCCTACTACGTGTTCGGCTCGTCCTCGGACGTCGACCGGCTGGTGGCCGAGTTCGGCCGACTCGGCCTCACCACGAGCGTGACCCACCCGCTGTCGTACTCCGAGCTGACCGACCGGTACACGGACGATCCGCTGCTGCGGGCCTTCTGGGTGGTCGCCCTCGCGGCGGTGACGATGACCGGCGCGAGCGTGCTGCTCAACGCGAAGACGTACGGGATCCTGCGGATGCAGGGCATGTCCTTCGCCGGCATCCTCCTGCGCGACCTGCGGCAACTGGCACCCTTCTGGCTCGCGTCGGCCGCCGGCGTGACGGCGGTGACCCTGACCTCGCTCGGCCTCTACAACGGCTTCGCCTGGTTCGGACTGTTCGCCGCGGTGGCCACGGTGGCCGCCGCCCTCCTGGCCGGCCTGGTGCTGGCGGCCCACGCGGCGGTGCTCGGGCTGACCTACAAGGTCGACGTGGGGCGGGCCCTCAAGGGCGAGTTGCCCGCGCGGGCCGCGTCCCTCAGCGTCTACCTCGTCCGCATCCCGGCGCTGCTGCTCGCTCTCGCCATCGCCACGAACGTCACCCTCGCGGGCCGGGGCGTGCTGGTGCGCCTGGAGAACCAGAAGGTGTACGAGACGGTGGGCGACGCGGTCTCCATCCGTCTCAGCGGCGCCTTCGCCATGCACACGGAACAACTGGACCGGCACGTGGGACCGTGGCTGCGCCAGGCCGACGGGCGCGGTGAGGTCGTCCTCGCCGGCCGCAGGGACCTGCAGGTCTCCGCCCCCGGCGCCCGGCTGCCGTCCGGTGAGTTCCTCATCGTCAACGACAGCTACCTCGCCGAACAGCCGGTACGGGATCCCGCGGGACACCGATACCGCTCCGAGGCCGACGGCGGGAAGGCACCGGACGCACGTCCGGTCCGGGTCATCGTCCCCGATTCCCTCGCCTCCCACCGGGCGGTCATCACCAAGGCGGCGTCCGAGATCGTCGACCCCCACCAGGACCGACACATTCCGCTTGAGGTGCTGAGAGGCAGGTCCGGACAGCGCCTTTTCGGGTACAACACCGGCGCCTACGTCTACAACTCGGCACACGGCCCCGACGAGGACAGGTCCATGCTCCGCGATCCGGTCGTCATCGCCGTACCCAATGGTTCACGGTTTCTCACGGACGACGCGTACACCACCTATGCGACCCAGGCGGGAGTCGTTTTCCCGAAACCGGACGACGTGCTCGAAGGAATCAGGGCGAACGGACTTCAGAGTTACTTGAGCGGAATGAGTCCCGTCGGACAGAAAACCGCCATGGATCTCAGGAACGCGGTCAGCGAACTGCGGATCCAGGTGTTCAATCTCGTCGTTTCCGCGCTCGTTCTCCTCATCGCCGGTGTCGGGGTTTGCATCATCTACTCCCGCAAAAACGCGCAGACGATATTCGCACGGCACATCAGCGGGTGGCGCTATATTGCCACGCACCGTTTCGTCCTCGCCGTGGAACTGGCCATAGCGATGGTGTTCGCCACCCGGGTGCCCTTCGAGGCGTGGCAGCAGAACCAGGAGGTGAAGAAGTTCGCGGCCGCCGGTGCACCCACGCCCTTCCAGCCCACTCATGTCACCGCGCTGGACGTCGGTGTCATCACGGCGCTCGTCGTGGTCGAATTCGGGGCCGTGCTGCTCGCCCTCGCGTTCTTCCACCGCCGGATCGTGAAGGAAGGGGCGAGGACCGCGTGAACCCCGCCAGCACCGACATCATTTCAAGCCAGCCGGAGCATGTGGTGATCGAAGTCGAGAACCTGTCCAAGGCATTCGAGTCCCGGGTCCTGTGGCGCGGAGTCGACTTCACCGTCGGCCGCGGCGAGATGCTCGCCCTCGTCGGCCCCAGTGGATCGGGCAAGTCCACCCTCCTCAACTGCCTGGGGTTGCTCGACAGGCCGAACTCCGGGGCGATCAGGTACCGCGGCGAGGACATCACGCGGTTCGGCAGGGGGGAGACCCGGCGCTTCCGTCGCGACAGTCTCGGTTACCTCTTCCAGCACTACGCCCTGATCGAGAACGCCACCGTCGAGGAAAACCTGGAGGTGGCCGTCGCGCCCCGGCGCAGGGCAGCGGGCAGCGGTGGCCCGGGCATCGCGGAGGCCCTCGACCGGGTGGGCCTGGCGGACCGGGGCAAGGAGCGGATCCACGTTCTGAGCGGCGGCGAACAGCAACGCGTGGCCCTGGCCCGGCTGATCGTCCAGAGGCCCGCACTGGTCCTCGCGGACGAGCCCACCGGCGCCCTCGACGACGCCAACACCGCTGTCGTCGTCGAGATCCTGCGCGAACTGAGCGGGGCGGGCTGTGCCGTTGTGCTCGCCACCCACGACGCCACGGTCCGGGACGCCTGCGACACGGTCTTCACGGTGCCCGGGCAACCGGGCAGGCACCTCGTCGCCAACCGGTGAAAGGGCGGCGTCCGTTCGGCGAAACGCCCTCCTCCGTTTGACGGAAAGCCCTTCCATCCGGGCTCCCGGCAGGCCAGTCTCTCCCCGCACCCGAATGTCATGTCCGGGGCGAACACTGGACCGTCGACTGGAGCCACCCGATGTCCCGCACCAGGACCCACCGCCTCGGCCGAGCCGTCGCCGTCGTGGGCAGCGCCGCCGCGCTCACCCTCGCCCTGCCGTTCAGCGCCTCGGCGGGCGTGCTGCAGAACCTCCCGGAGAACGCCACCACGTTCCAGAAGTTCTTCGAGCCGCTCTACGACTACGACACGGACGCCTGCTACCCCGCCGCCGCCATCGACCCGTCCGGCAACCTCAACGGGGGGCTGAAGCCGACCGGCGCGATCACCGGCCAGTGCCGCGACGGTCACCTCGACCACGCCAACACCTACTCGCGGGCCAAGTGCAACAACGGCTGGTGCGGGATCATCTACGCCAGCTACTTCGAGAAGGACGAGGCGTCCCCGGGCATCGGCCACCGCCACGACTGGGAGTGCATCGTCGTCTGGGTCAAGCAGGGCGCCGACC
Source organism: Streptomyces sp. NPDC021562 (assembly GCF_040640875.1). NCBI lineage: Bacteria > Bacillati > Actinomycetota > Actinomycetes > Kitasatosporales > Streptomycetaceae > Streptomyces > Streptomyces sp. NPDC021562. The sequence goes on along the minus strand of NZ_JBFACN010000002.1, from coordinate 416,471 downwards.
ACCCGTCGTACCTGTCCGCCTCCCAGCACGGCGACTTCGAGACCGAGGCGGTCGCCGACGTCCCGATGAGCGGTCAGCGCGTGCAGGTGGTGTACCACAAGGACGGACTGAGCACCCACGACTTCCGGTTCGCCAAGTGGGGCGAGACCCCGGAGAACGACGACGGCGCCTGGCACCAGGAGAACCTGCTCACCTGGGACGACATGGCCGCCAACCTGCGGGACGTCCTGAACGCCTCGGACTGGGGCGACGCGAACCTCCCCCTCCAGGACGCCAAGTTCGACGACCACCTGAACAAGGCCAAGCCGACCGCGATCACCTTCGACCCGTACGCCTGACCCTGCGGCCGACGAGGAGCCGACGGGCTGGGGTGGCGACCGCCCCAGCCTTCCGGCCCTCCCGCACCCCATGAGCAACCGGAGAGACAGGGCAACGCCGACTTCCCGCTGACCGGCGACTTCCAGGACGACATCAACAAGGCCCGCCCCTCCGAGGTCCCCGCCTTCTGACGGCCCCCCACCGGCCGCGGCCGCGGCCGCCGACGGACTCTCCCCGACCGGCTGCGGCCGAATCCCGGTGCGGCCGAATCCCGGGTGCTGATTGTCAGTGGCATGACCTAGTCTTCGTTTCATCCGCCACACACGGCCCACAGGAACCTCGCACGGGTGGGCCCTGCTCCGTGGCGCCCATTTCATTCGATCCGGGGGGTTCGAATCAGCGTGCGTATGCGCACCGTCACGGCCGCCACCACCCTGGCGGTCCTCTTCAGCTCCGCGGCCCTGGCCGCCACTCCGGCCTACGCCGACACCAGCGGGCTCCTGCCGGTCAGATCGGTCGGCGACATCGTCGTCGACGGTGCCCACCAGCAGGTCTTCATCAGCGACCCGACGAACGGCAAGATCGTCGTCACCGACTACTCGGGCAACGTCGTCAAGCAGCTCACCACCAACCTCTCCGGCGTCCACGGACTCGAACTGTCCGCCGACTCCGGCACCCTCTACGCGGCCGTGCAGGACATGGACGCCATCGCCGTCATCGACACCGCGACGGACACCGAGACGACCCGCTACACGGTCGGCGACAAGCCGCTGAGCGTCGCCCTCGCGGGCGGCAAGCTGTGGTTCGGCTACGGCGGCGACACGGCAGGCAACATCGGCTCCGTCGACCTGACCGGCGATCACACGGTCACCCTCAACCAGGACCGCAGCTGGTACCAGGCGCCGCTCGTGGACGCGGCGCCCGGCTCCGACGTCCTGGTCGCGGGCGCGGTCGACCAGAGCCCCGTCGAACTGGCCTCCTACGACGTCTCCTCGGGCACCGCCACCAAGCTGGCCGCCACCCGGGACGCGGGCAGCAACCTCGGCGACCTCCAGGTCACCCCCGACGGCAAGGACGTCGTGGTGGCCAGCGGGGCGCCCTACTACCACCAGATCTTCAAGACCTCCGACCTCAACGAGGACGGCAAGTACACCAGCGTCAACTACCCGAACGCGGTCGCCATCGCGCCGGACGGCACGGTCGCGGGCGGCAGCGACGCCTCCTACAACCCGGACGTCTACATCTTCCGGCCGGGCAGCAGCGAGGCCGTCCGCTCCTACGAGTTCCCGAGCACCGGCGCCTCCAGCGGCTCCGACCTGATGGCCGACGCGGGCCTCGCCTGGGCGCCGGACTCCTCCCGGCTGTTCGCGGTGTCGTACAACAGCGAGGGCGTGTACTCGCTGCGCGAGTACGACACCCCGGGCAAGGCGGCCAGCACCCTCACGGTGAACGCCCCGGCGTCGGCGACGCGCGCCAAGCCGCTCACCGTCACCGGCACGCTCTCCTCGACGACCGCGTTCCCGGCCGGCACGCAGGTCTCGGTCACCCGCACCGACCTCGACTCGCCGAACGGCAAGGCGCTGCCCGCCGTGACGGTCAAGGCCGACGGCACGTTCTCGTTCACCGACACCCCGCCGGCCGGCGGCAAGGTGACGTACCAGGTCGGCTACGCGGGCGACGCGGACCACGCGGCCGCCTCCGCCAAGGACACGGTCGACGTCTCCCGGGCGAACCCGACGCTGACCCTGGACAACAACGGCAAGGTGTACGCGTACGGGAAGGACGTGAAGTTCACGGCCCACCTCGGGACGACGTACAAGAACCGCACCGTGGAGCTCTGGGCCGACCCGTTCGGCTCGGACAAGCCCAACAAGCTGGTGAAGTCCGGCAAGGTCGACTCGCACGGCAACCTGTCCGTCGTCCTCGACCTCAAGCGCGACACCAAGGTCACCGCGAAGTTCGCGGGCGACGCCCGCTGGCAGCCGCGCTCGGTGTCCAGCACGGTGGGCGCGAAGGTCAGCGTCTCGATGTCGGTCAGCCGCCAGTACAAGTCGAAGAAGGCCTGGGGCCAGACCTACTACTACTTCCACAAGACGAAGAACCCGCTGTTCACGACCAAGATGCCGTACTACACCGGCCGTGCGCAGCGCTTCGACTTCCAGGTCTACTACCAGGGCAAGTGGTACTCGGACACCTCCCAGTACTTCGCCCTGGCGAGCAACGGCGTCTCCCTGGTCGAGTTCACCGGCAACCACAAGAGCGACGTCGGCTGGCGCTTCCGCGTCCGCTCGGACTACATCAACGGCACGTCCGGCGACACCGTCAACTCCACGACGTACGGCGCCTGGAAGTACTTCACCTTCACGAGCTAGCCGGCCGTTCAGCTGGTCTGAAGCTGCCGGAGGTGCTGCTGGACATGGTCCAGGGCACCTTCCCGGCGGCCCGGCACCCTGAGTCTCAACTCCGCGAGCGCGGGCCCCAGTTCACGGGCCCGCGCCGCGTCCTTGATGGCCCCCCACTGGTGGTGGGCCCGGTCCACGGCCGCCTCCACGGCAGGCGTGTCGGCGGGCTCCCCGGCGGCCAGCCGCGTCCTGGCCACGGTCAGCCAGGTACGGCAGCTGCGCGCCGCGTCCCCGGCGAACATCGCGAGGTCGGCCCGCACCTCGGACCAGTGCAGCGCGTCCTCGGAGGCCGGTCCGTGGGCCCGCGCGGCGGCCTCCTCCCAGCGGGCCGCGAGCTCGTCCGCCTCCGCGTACCGGCCGTCCCGCACGGCCGCGCTGATGGCGTCGTGCGGATCACCGCCGTCCGGGCCGTGCGTACTGAGCAGCATGTCGGTGGCGGTCTCCGCGCCGAGCCGCACGAGCACCTGCTGGTGCAGCTGCTCCAGCGGCGGCCGGTGCCCGCTCCTGAGCACCGTCGCCACGGCCTTCATGTACGACGGCACGGCGACCTCCCGCCGGGCGGGCGGCGGTGCGACCCGCCCGTGCACGGCGTTGTTCCGGCCGCAGTCGAGGGGGACGGCGCGCAGGTGCTCCCAGGTCTCGTGGTCCGTGTGCAGGTCGAGCACCAGCGACGTCGCCCCGGGCGGGCGCAGCCGCAGCTCCTCGCGGATCCAGTGCCAGGGCAGCGCGGTGTACCGCACGGTCGCGGGCGTGGTCCTGGCCAGGGCCAGGTGCGGCAGCCGCTGTCTGCGGTCCAGCTGCAGCTGTCCGGTGACGAAGAGGGTCAGCGGGCCGGGGGCGGCCGCGGCGGCCCGCAGCCGGGTCAGCACCGCCTGCGGCTCCAGGGGGTCGGCGAGTTCGACGACGTTGGCGGTGTCGGTGCCGGAGAGTATCGCCGGGGGCACGGCCGCGAGCACGGGGAGCACGGAGGCCGCGTCCACCAGTCGCCCTTTGCCCGTCGGCGAGGCCGCGAGCAGCAGCACGGTTCCGGGCATCGGGCCCTCCCCCTTGTTTCCCAGGTCCACTTACGTCAGCACCGTAACCGCTGCGCTTGCAAAGCGGGGGCCGAGAGTGAGCTTTGATCCGGGATGGGGGAGTTACGGCCCCCCGCGACGCCGGACAGACCCTAGCGGGGGGACGGGGTGCGGCGTACCGCGAAGATCGTGGTGTCGTCGGAGAGGTGGCCACGGCTGTGGCGCAGTACTCCGTCGCGGACGCGGGCGACCAGGCGGGCCGGGTCGGTGCCGGGCGACCCGCGGACCTCGGCCGTCAGGTCGTAGAACTCGCCGTCCCCGTTCCTCGCCTCCGTCACCCCGTCCGTCGTGATGAGGAGGGTCTCCTCCGGGGCGAGAGGGATCGTGCGGGTCGGCGGCGGTCCGGACCCCTCGCTCAACTCACCCATTCCCAAAGGGAGTACACCTCCCGGTGGGAAGGCGCGGACGCCTGCCGGGCCGACCGCGAGGGGTGGCTCGTGGCCGAAGTTGACCAGCTCCACCACGTCCGGACGGCCCGGCGGGAACCCGAGCAGCAGCGCCGTGGCGAAGCGGTCCCCGTCGTCGCGGCCGAGGGCCACCGTATGGCCCCGGTGCCGGAGCATCCGGGTCTCCAGCCGGTCCGCCACCGTCGCCAGGTCCGCCTCGTGGTACCCGGCCTCCCGGAACGTGCCCAGCAGCGCCGCCGCCGTCTCGACCGCCCCGAGCCCCTTGCCCTGCACGTCCCCCACCAGCACCCGTGTCCCGTGCGGGCCCGGCTGGATGTCGTAGAAGTCCCCGCCCACCCGGGCCTCCGTGTCGGCGGCGAGATAGACCGCCGCGTGATCGAGCCCGGCCCACCCCTGCGGCAGCGGACGCAGCACGGTGCGGCGGGTCGTCTCGGCGATGTCCCGCATGTGCAGGATCCGGCGTTCGCCGTTCAGCCGGACCGTGCAGGCGAGGACGGCCAGCACCCCGGCGAGAGCGACCAGGACGAAGTCGGGCAGCCCGGCCTGGTACTCCTTGGGCCAGGCGCTGTCCACGGCGACGTAGTCCAGCAGGGACAGCACCGAGAAGGCGGCCGTCGCCCAGACCCCGCAGAGCGCCGCCGCGATCCCGGGCACCAGCACGATCCAGGAGACGATCCGGAACCGCTCCGTGGTGTTGAGGTCGACCGCGGTGATCCCGGCCAGCAGCAGCAGCGGCGCCAACCAGGCGAAGCCTCTGCCCCAGGCCCACGGCAGGTCTCGCCGCCGCCGCAGGGCCTGGTGGTCGGTCACGTCAGTCAGGGAAACACGGGTGCGCACGGCCCGCACGTCGTACGGGGCGGCGCGCAGGATGCCGTACGGGCCCCCTGACACCTGGCGTATGGCCGACTTGCCAGGGGGTACCCGCAGGTGTGCTCTGGAAGGCGGGGGCGAGGAGAGAGGAGCGCTCGCATGGCGCACGCTGCACCCACGTCCGGCGGCACGGTCCGGGCCGGTCGTACCCCCGACATCTTCGACGCCCGGACGCACGCCCGGGCCCGGATCGCCATCTCCGTCGTGACCGGGTTGATCTACGGCGACTGGGTCGCGGCGAACAGCCGCGCCGGCGGCCCGATCACCGGCTGGAACCTGCTGACCGGCTTCGTGAGCGCCTTCGTGTTCGCGGTCGTGCTGTGGGCGGTCATGACCTTCGCGCCACGGCTGCGGCGGGAACTGCACGCGGCGGTGTGGGCGGCGTTCGCCGGCATCTCGTTCGGCTTCCTGTACAGCGCGACCGGCGAGGCGGTCCTGCGGTCCATCGGCATGGCCCTGGCCGTGGCGCTCGTCGTCCTGATCCTGTCGTTCTACCGGTTCTACACGCGGGAGGACGCGGCCGGACACCGCATCCGATAACCCCCCCCCGTGCCCGCGTGGGCCCCGGCCACCACGGCCGGGGCCCACGATTTCCCCTTTTTCCTCACTGGTCGCCGGGCCCTTGGAGGCACCCGGCGACATCCCGGCGGGGCCCGGATTCCCGGAACCCACACCCGAAACCAGGAAACACCCGTTCGGATCAGTCCTCCACCGGAGCGGGCCGAGCCGGCCCGAGCCGAGTCGTCCGGGCAACCGCCCCCGGCGACGTACTCCGTGTCGCCCGTTCGGCCCGGCCAGGGCCCGTCATACCCCCCGCATGCAGGCGCACGGCTCGCCTGACCGGCCCTCAGGGGCTTGCCTGGAACCGTGCCCCCAGTGCTCCCCGGGCCGGTGCGGCCCCCGGGCCCCGCACGGGCCGTACAGACGTCATGGCCCAGGTGGGCCACACGGACCACGTGGCCCGTGCGAGCCGCCCGGTCCGCCCTCGCCGCACGGCTTGTCCGCAGCACATGGATCGTCCGCGGCACACAGGCCGTCCGCAGCGCGTGGCCCGGCCATGGCGCGCGGCCCGACCGTGGTGCCAGACCCGTCCGTGGCGCACGGACCGGTCGCGCCGCTTGGCCCATCCGCGGGACCAGCCCCGGCCGCGGCGCCAGGCCCGTCCATGGCGCACGGGCCGTCCTCGGCACGCGGCCCATCCGCGGCGCGTGGCCCGGCCGCGGCGCGTGGTCCATCCGCGGCGCGCGGCCCGACCGTGGTGCCAGACCAGTCCGTGGCGCACGGACCGGTCGCGCCGCTTGGCCCATCCGCGGGACCAGCCCCGGCCGCGGCGCCAGATCCGTCCATGGCGCACGGGCCGTCCTCGGCGCGCGGCCCCTCCGCGGCGCGTGGCCCATCCGCGGCGCCAGTCCCGGCCGCGGCGCCAGGCCCGGCCGCGGCACCGGACCCGTCCACAGCCCGCGGCCCGCCCGTAACCCGCGGCCCGTCCGTAGCCCGCGGCCCGTCCGTAGCCCGCGGCCCGTCCGTAGCCCGCGGCCCGTCCTCGGCGTGTCGCCCGTCCGTGGTGCACGGGCCGGGTGGCGTGCCCGGCCGCGCTGCCTGCGGGGCGTCCTGTCGGCGCTGCTGATCACGCTGTCCTGCCTGCTGCTGCCGTTCGGTGTGCTGTCGGCGTGGGCGGCGTACGGGCTGGCGGACACCGGGCAGTACGTGAGCACGATGGCGCCACTGGCCGAGGACCCCGACGTCCGGGACGCCGTCGCGGCCACCGTCGGCGACGGCATCATGCGCGAGGTGGACGTCGGCCGGCCCATGCGGGGCACGGTGGCACCCTTCGTACGCGAGGCGGTCCGCTCGTTCACCCAGACCCGGGCGTTCCGGCTGGCCTGGGACGCCGGCAACCGGGCCACCCACGACGCCGTGCTGCGGGCCCTGGAGGACGAGCGCGAGGAGGCCGTGACGGTCGACCTCGCGCCGGTCACCGCCCAGGTCAGGGACCAGCTCACCCACGACCATGTGCCGCTCGCGGCCCGTATCCCGGTCCAGCACACGGCGGTCGCCGTTCTCCCGGCCGCCGAGCTGGACCGGCTCCGGAAGGGGTTCCACGTGCTCGAAGTCGCCGGGTTCTGGCTGCCCGTCGCGACCGTCGCCTTCGCGGCCGGCGGTATCGCCCTCGCCGTCCGCCGCCGGCGTGCGGTCACGGCGACGGCGCTGGGTACGGCGCTGGGCGGCGCCCTGCTCGGCCTCGCCCTCTCGATCGGCCGCGCCCTGACCCTGTCCGGTCTGCCGTCCGACGTACCGCACCCGGCCGCGGCCGCCGTCTACGACGCCCTGACGTCCACCCTGCGCACGGTCTCCTGGTTCCTGCTCGCCCTCGGCCTGACGGTGGCCCTGCTGTCCTGGCTCAGCCGCTACGCCCGCCGCAGCTCCGCTCCGGCCCCCGAACCGGAGGGCGAGGTTCCCAACTCCTCTTCCCGCAGAGCGAATTCACAGGATTCCCCTTCTCCTGACCAGAGCATGACACGCATGTAACCCATCGCTACCCTGACGGTCACGTGGTGGGTGTCCCGGCCGGGCAACGTGGCGGAACGACAGCCACCGGTACGGAACACCGATGGCCGACGTGACCTGAGGAGCCCCCGCCCGATGAACCGTCCCACCGCACGCCGCACCGCAGTCGCCGTGGCGGCCGGCCTCGCCCTGCCGCTCGCCGCCGCGCTGCCCGCGCACGCCGCCGACCCGACCGTCACCGAGGCCCAGTGGCTGTCCGACGTAGCCGCCGTCACCGGCCCCGCGCAGAGCTACCTCGACAGCCGCGCCGCCACCAACACCTCGGGCGCCAGGCTGGCGATCGTCCTCGACATCGACAACACCGCGCTGGCCTCCCACTTCGAGGGCGGCTACCCCACGCCCGCCACCGCCCCGGTGCTCACCCTCGCCCAGGACGCGCACGCCAAGGGCATCAGCGTCTTCTTCGTCAGCGCCCGCCCCGACCTGATCGACCTGACCACCAGGTACAACCTCACCAAGGTCGGTTACACCGTCGACGGCCTCTACACCCGCTCGCTCGGCGAGATCATCGGCAAGAGCGTGGCCGACTTCAAGACCGCGCAGCGCAAGAAGATCGAGGCGAACGGCTACGACATCGTCGCCGACATCGGCAACAACACCACGGACCTGACCGGCGGTTACGCCGACACCACCTACAAGCTGCCGGACTACGACGGCCTGCTGGACTAGCCGCTCCCACCCAGAAGGTCCCTGGTCAGGGGCGCTGCGCCGCGAGCTCCGCCAGGCCGCGCAGCGCCTCGGCCAGTTCCGGTTCGTCCGCCGAGGCGAGCCCGATCCGGACCGCGTCCGGCGTCCGCTTCGGGTCGACCCGGAAGGCGGTGCCGGGCGTGATCCCGATGCCGCGCGCCGCCGCGGCCGCCGTGAAGCGGTCGGCCCGCCACGGCGCGGGCAGCTCCCACCAGGCGAAGTACCCGCCCGGATCGGCCCGTACGGCGAACCCGTCGAGCACCTCGCGGAGTATCCCCTGGCGGCGCCGGGCCTGCGCCCGCTTGGCCTCGACGAGCCGCGCCACCGTCCCGTCCCCGATCCACCGCACGGCCGCCTCCAGCGCGAACGCCCCCGCGCTCCAGCCGCCTGAGCGCACGGCGTTCGCCACCGCCGCCACCCGGTCCTCGGGGACGACGGCGAACCCGACGGTGAGGCCGGGCGCGACCCGCTTCGAGAGCCCGTCCACGACATGGACGAGCCCGGGCGCGAGGGCGGCGAGCGGCGGCTCGCCGCCGCCGTGCAGGAAGGCCCAGACCCGGTCCTCCACCACCGGAAGCCCCAGGTCGCACACGGCCCGTGCGAGGTGCAGCCGCCGCCCGGCCGGCATGGTCCGGGAGGTCGGATTGTGCAGGGTCGGCTGGAGGTAGAGCGCGGAGAGCGGCCCGGACCGGTGCGCGGCGAGGAGCGCGTCCACGACCGGCCCCTCGTCGTCCGTCGGCACCGGTACGAGGGTGACGGAGAGCCGCCCCGCGATCTCCTTGACCAGCGGATACGTCAGCGGCTCCACCCCGACCCGGCCGCCCGGCGGTACCAGGGAGGCGAGGGTGGCGGCGATGGCCTGCCGGGCGTTGCCGGTGAAGAGCACCCGGCCGGGGTCCGGCCGCCAGTCCCCGGTGGCCAGCAGCGCGGCGGCGGCCCGCCGGGCGTCCGCGGTGCCGTCGGCGGGGGCGGGCCGCAGGGTGGCGGTGAGGGCGTCGGCCCGCAGCAGCGGCGCGAGCGCGGGCGCCAGCATCTCCGACTGCCCCGGTACGACCGGGTAGTTGAGCTCCAGGTTGATCCGCGCGGCACCGCCCTCGTCCTCGACGAGCGCCCGCCCCCGTGGCACGTCCGCCGCGGCCCGGACGAAGGTGCCCCGGCCGACCTCGCCCACCACCAGCCCGCGCCGCACGAGTTCGGCGTACACCCGTCCGGCCGTCGAGGCGGCGATCCCGTGCCGGCGCGCGAACGCCCGCTGCGGAGGCAGCCGTTGTCCCGCCCGCAACCGCCCTCGCGCGATGTCCAGCGCGATCCGGTCGGCGATCCCCCGGAAGTCGTCCACCGCACACCCCTCATCTCTCGTCGCACCGAGATTGCACCGAGGGCAAAGATCTTATTGCACCGAGGAGTTGACGGCCCCTAGGGTCGATCACATGCCCCCCTTCCTCGCATACACCGACAATGCACGCCAGAGCGCAAGCACTCCCCTCCTCCTCGTCCACGGCCACCCCTTCGACCGCACCATGTGGCACCCCCAGCTGACGGCCTTCGCCTCCGACCGCCGGATCATCGCCCCCGACCTGCGCGGCTACGGCGCCTCCCCGGTCACCTCCGGCAAGACCACCCTCGCCCGCTTCGCCGCCGACCTCGAAGACCTCCTCGACACCCTGGACGTGCCGGCCTGCGTCGTCGCGGGCCTGTCCATGGGCGGCCAGATCGCGATGGAGTGCTACGACCGCCTCGGGCCCGACCGGGTGCGCGGGCTGGTCCTGGCGGACACCTTCCCCGCCCCCGAGACACCCGGGGGCAGGCGGGCCCGCAACGCCATGGCGGACCGCCTGCTGCGCGAGGGCATGCGGGGCTACGCCGACGAGGTCCTGGAGAAGGTGGTCGCCCCCTACGCCGACCCGGACGTGAAGGCCCACGTCCACCGCATGATGACGGCGACGGACCCCGAGGGCGCCGCCGCGGCCCTGCGCGGCCGGGCCGAACGCCCCGACTACCGTCCCCTGCTGACCAGGGTCACGGTCCCCTCCCTGGTGGTGGTCGGCGCGGACGACGAGTACACCCCCGTCGCGGACGCCGAGGCCATGCACGCCCTCCTCCCCGAGGCCGAGCTCCGGGTGATCGACCGCGCCGCCCACCTGCCGAACCTGGAACGCCCGGCGGAGTTCAACCGGGCGCTGGGGGAGTTCCTGGCACGCGTCGACCGGGCACCGCTGGCCCGGCACGCACCCGGATAATGGGCACATGTCCCGCGAGTTCCCCATCGGCCTCACCCCTCCCGACTGGCTGGTAAGGAACCTCCGGCCCCAGCGGGCGGCCCCCCTCAACCGGGCCGCCCTCCTCCGAGCCGCCCTCGGCATGACCCTCCCGCTCGCCGTCGGGCTCGCGGCCGGACAGCCCGCGTACGGCGCGCTCGCCTCCATGGGCGCCCTGTCCGGGGTCATCGGCGACACCGCCGACGCCTACCGCATGCGGGTCCTCAACATCGCGGTCCCCCAGCTCTTCGGCGCCGTCGGCGTCACCGCGGGCTCCCTGGTCTACGGCCAGGGCTGGCTGACGGTCGCCGTCGTCACCGGCATCGCGCTGGTCTCCGGGATGATCTCGACGATCGGCGCGGTGTCCTCCGTGTCCGGGCTGCTCCTGCTGCTCAACTCCGTCATCGGCGCGGGCCTGCCGCTGCCCGGCCCCTGGTGGCTCACCCCCGTCCTGATGACCGGCGGCGGCCTGCTCGTCCTCCTGCTGGCCCTGCTGGCCTGGCCGCTGCGCTCCGGCGTACCGGAACGCTCGGCGGTCGCCGCGGCCTACCGCACCGTCGCCGACCTGCTGACCGTGAGCGACACCGGCGACGGCGAGGCGTACGACCGGGCCCGGCACACCGTCACCCAGTCGCTGAACCAGTCGTACGACCTGATCCTCGCCCGGCGCGCCCGCTACCACGGCCGCAACCGCGAACTCACCCGGCTGCTCGCCCAGTTGAACGCGATCACCCCGGTGGTGGAGGCCGCCCCCGCCGTCCGGCTCGCCGCGAGACCGCTGCCGCCGGAGGTCCCGGCGGCGGTCCGGCACATCGCCGACGCCATCGAGACCGGCTACACCGGCCCGACCGGGCTTCGTCTGCCCGAGCCGGTCAACGAGACCGGCCGGGCCGTCGACCACGCCCTGCGGCACGTCGCCGAGGTCGCCACCAGCCCCGACGTTGACCCCCGCGGCATCGACGACCGCCTCGGCCGCCCGGCCGCCCTCGGCGTCCGCACCGCCCGCGCCGCCCGCAACGTCGTGCTCTCCGCCAACTCCTGGCGCTACGGCATCCGCCTCGCCCTGTGCATCGGCATCGCGCAGGCACTGGTCTCCCTGATCCCCGTGCCCCGCTCCTACTGGGTGGCCCTCACCATCACCTTCGTCCTCAAGCCCGACTTCGGCTCGGTCTTCAACCGCGCCCTGCTGCGCGCGCTGGGCACCGTGGTGGGCCTGGTGGTGGCGGCGACGGTCCTCGCCCTGGTGCCGCGCGGCTGGTGGGACGTGCCGGTGATGATGGTCCTGGCCCCCCTGATCCCGGCCCTGACCCCCCGGGGCTACGGCTTCCAGACAGCCGCCATCACCCCGGTGATCCTGCTCCTCTCCGACGTACTGAACCACCAGGGCACCGCCCTGCTCCTGCCCCGCCTCCTGGACTCCCTGATGGGCTGCGCGATCGCCCTGGTCGCGGGGTACCTGCTGTGGCCGGAGAGCTGGCACACCCGGGTCGGCGACCGCCTCGCCGACGCGGTGGCGGACACGGCGACCTATGTCGAGCTGGCGTTCGGGGGCGGCCGGCGGGCCGGCCCGGAGGGCGGGGACCAGGGCGTCGATCCCGCCGCCCGGGCCCGGATGCGCCGCCGGCTCTACCGCGACCTGTCCACCATCCGCACCGAGTTCCAGCGCGCCCTGACCGAACCCCCGCCCACCGGGCGCCGTGCCGCGGCCTGGTGGCCCCTGGTCGTCGCCGTGGAGCGCATCGTCGACGCGACGACGGCGGCCCGGGTCCGGGTACGGCACGGGGCACCGCCCCCGTCCCGGGCCGAGGTGGACCAGGTCACCCTGCAACTGCGCGAACTGGCGTCGGGCGTACGCGAGTCCGAGACCCTGATCGCGGTCCGCACGGACCTCACGGGCCCACCGGACAGCGTCCTGGAACCGCTCCGCCAGGAGGTGGCGGCGGCCAGGGCGATCGCGTCCCCGCACTGACCCCGGGGAAAGCGGTGCCGGACTCGACCGGCGCACGCCCGACCGGAGTCATCGACCCTCCCCAAGATCGCAACCTGGGGCCGCTAACCTTACGTGTCCGTCCTGGCCAGCGATTGACGGGTTACAACTCACGCGAAGGGTTGCGCACATGGGCATTCTCACTCTCCTGCGGAACGCATTCGGCAGGTCGCGAAAGCCGCGCCCTGCCGAGGCAGAGGGTGCGGACCAGCTCCCTTCGCAGTCGACACCGACACCAGAAGCGGCAGCTCAGACACCGACGGCGGTCCCGGAACCCCGCCCGTCGACGAAGGACGAGCACGACCTGGTGTCGGCGGCCTTCGACAACGTGACGGTCCCGAAGCAGGCGTCCCGCACGATCGAACCAGACCTCCCCACCCCCACCACGAAGACCGCCCCCGAACCGACGACCGAGCCAAAGACGAAGGGGGAGCCGCAAGCCAAGACCGACGCCGAGCCGGAGACCGAGGCCGAGCCGAAGGCGGAGGCCGGAGCCGACGCCGAGCCGGAGGCCGAGGCTGGGCCGGAAGCCGAGCCGCAGGCGAAGGCGGAGGCGAAGGCGGAGGCTGAGGCGGGAGCCGAGGTCGAGGCTGGCGCTGGGCCGGAAGCCGAGGCCGAGCCGGAGGCCGCGCCGAAGGCGGAGACGCAGGCGGAGGCCAAGGTCGAGGCCGTGGCTGAGCCGACGGCCGTAGGCACGACTGAGCCCGTTGCGGAAGACGCAGCAGAGGCTGCACCCCAGGCCGAAGCCAAGCCCGCGGCCGAACCGGAGGCAGAGGCGGAGCCGAAGGCCGAAGACCGGGCCGAGCCCGTGGTGGGCGCAGCAGGCTCTGCGGCGACGGCGGAGACCAAGGCCGACCCCGAAGACGCGGCAGAACCCGCAGCCCAGGACGAGGCCGAGCCTGCGGCCCAGCCGGAGGCGGAGACCGCCGAGCCCGAGGTCGCGGCGGAGGCGGCAGCCGCGCCGGCCGTCGAGGTGACGGTCGAGCCTGAGGCCGAGGCCGAGCCGGTGATCCGGCTGACGGTCGAGCCCGTGGCCGTCGCCGAAGCGCAGCCGGAGGCCGAGGTCACCCCGGAAACGGTCGAGCCCGCAGCCGCCGACGGCGAAGCCGCCCCGCAGGGGCCACCCGCACCCGACGACGAAACCGTCACGGGTGGTGCGGGTGGGAACGACTCCGCCGAAGGCGCAGCCGAGGCCGCCGTCGGCGGCGACGCCGCCCGCGTCGCCCTCGCCAAGGCCGGCCTCTCCGCCGCCCACGCCACCACCTACCTCGTCCTCGACCGCTCCGCGAGCATGCGGTCGTACTACAAGGACGGCTCCGCGCAGGCCCTCGCCGACCAGACCCTCGCCCTCGCCACCCACCTCACCCCGCCCGGCGACACCCCCTCCGTGCACGTCGTCTTCTTCTCCACCGAGGTCGACGGCACCACCGACCTCACCCCGGCCTCCCCCGAGAACGCGATCGACGAGGCGCACGCGGGCCTCGGCCGGATGGGCCGCACCAGCTACCACGCGGCCGTGGAGGCCGTACTCGCCCACTACGACGCGAACGCCACCCCCGGCACCCCCGCCCTGGTCGTCTTCCAGACCGACGGCGCCCCGGACGCGAAGACCCCGGCCACCCAGTCCCTCACGGACGCCGCGAAGTCCCACCCCTCGGTCTTCTTCTCCTTCGTCGCGTTCGGCGAGCACGAGAACAAGGCCTTCGACTACCTCCGCAAGCTGAAGACCCCCAACACGGCCTTCTTCCACGCGGGCCCGACCCCCCTGGAGCTCACGGACGCGGAGCTGTACGACGGCCTCCTGATCGACTGGCGCCCGTAACCCCCGCCCGCACCCCCCACGCCCCGCCCCCCCCGTGCCGCCCGCTTCTCACCCAATAAAACGGGAAGCGGGCGGCATACACATGTCGGCTACGATTTCAAGGTTCGCAAGAAGAGCAACACACCGACCTGGGAGCAGCCCCCGATGGCTCGACACCTCATCACCAGCGCCCTTCCGTACATCAACGGGATCAAGCACCTGGGCAACATGGTGGGGTCCATGCTCCCGGCGGACGTGTACGCGCGGTACCTCCGCCAGCGCGGCCACGACGTCCTGTACATCTGCGCCACGGACGAGCACGGCACCCCCGCCGAGCTCGCGGCGAAGGAGCAGGGCCTCCCGGTCGACGAGTTCTGCGCCCAGGCGCACGACGCGCAGAAGGCGGTCTACGACGGCTTCGCCCTCGCGTTCGACTACTTCGGCCGCAGCTCCAGCCCCGAGAACCGCGAGATCACCCAGCACTTCGCCCGCCGCCTGAACGAGAACGGCTTCATCGAGGAGCGTGCGATCCGCCAGGTGTACAGCCCGGTGGACGGCCGTTTCCTCCCGGACCGCTACGTCGAGGGCACCTGCCCGCACTGCGGCTACGACAAGGCCCGCGGCGACCAGTGCGAGAACTGCACGCGCGTCCTGGACCCGACCGACCTGATCAACCCGCGTTCCGCGATCTCCGGCTCCACCGACCTGGAGATCCGCGAGACCAAGCACCTCTTCCTGCTCCAGTCCAAGCTGGAGAACGAGGTCCGCGAGTGGGTCGCCCAGCACGACAAGGACTGGCCGCAGCTGGCGTCCTCCATCGCCCACAAGTGGCTGACGGAAGGCCTGCACGACCGCGCGATCACCCGTGACCTCGACTGGGGCGTCCCGGTCCCGGCCGACACCTGGCCGGAGCTGGCCGCGGAGGGCAAGGTCTTCTACGTCTGGTTCGACGCCCCGATCGAGTACATCGGCGCGACCAAGGAGTGGGCGGACCAGGACCCGGACAACCGCGACTGGAAGTCCTGGTGGTACGACGTCGACACCGACGTCCGCTACACCGAGTTCATGGCGAAGGACAACGTCCCGTTCCACACGGTGATGTTCCCGGCCACCGAACTCGGCGTGCGCGAGCCGTGGAAGAAGGTCGACTACGTCAAGGCCTTCAACTGGCTGACGTACTACGGCGGCAAGTTCTCCACCTCGCAGAAGCGCGGCGTCTTCACCGACCAGGCCCTGGACATCCTCCCGGCGGACTACTGGCGCTACTTCCTGATCGCCAACGCGCCGGAGTCGGACGACTCGTCGTTCACCTGGGAGCACTTCACGGCGACGGTGAACAAGGACCTGGCCGACACCCTCGGCAACTTCGTCAACCGCGTGCTCTCCTTCTCCCGCAAGCGCTTCGGCGACGACGTCCCGGCGGGCGGCGAGCCCGGCGAGGCGGAGACGAAGCTGGGCGCCCAGATCGCCGAGCTCCTCGCCGAGTACGAGTCCCACATGGAGACCCTCCAGTTCCGCAAGGCGGCCGCCGCCCTGCGCGCCCTGTGGTCGGCCGGCAACTCCTACCTGGAGGAGAAGGCCCCCTGGCTGGAGATCAAGACGGACAAGGACGGCGCGGCCCTGACCCTGCGCACGGCGATGAACCTGATCCACCTCTACTCGGTGGTGTCGGAACCCTTCATCCCGTCGACGGCGAAGACGATGCGCGAGGCCTTCGCCCTCTCCGCCGACACCGCGACCTGGGTCACCGCCGACGAGGCCAAGGCGCTGACCGCGGTCCCGGCCGGCACCCCCTTCACGGTCCCCCCGGTCCTGTTCGCCAAGCTCACGGACGAGGACCTGGAGACGTACAAGGAGCGCTTCGGCGGCACAGAGTCCTGACCGCCCCCCCCTCCGGCCCCTTGACCCCGCCCACCGGCGTCAAGGGGCCACCACACCTCAGCTCAGCAGCCCCAGCACCAGCGCCCCCGCCACCGGCGTCGCGTACACCAGCGGGAACGGGATGTGCGAGTACCACCTCGCCCGGGCCACGGTGATCGCGGCGGCGGTGAAGTAGAGCAGCAGCCCCACCCCCGCCAGCACCCCGACCACCGGGACGGCCAGCCCGACCAGCAGCCCGACCGCCCCGGCGGCCTTGGCCACCCCGAGCGGCGTCCACCAGGCCCGTGGCACCCGGTAGTCGGTGAGCGCCTTGACGATCCACTCGGCCCGCATCAGCAGCACGGTCCCGGAGAACCCGGCCAGCACGGCGGCGACCAGGGTGACGACGACATGGGCGACACGCACGAGAGACTCCCCTCACGACAAACAACCGACGCCTCACTGACGCGCGCGCCACCGCATGTGTGACAAACGCAGGGCTCCGCCCCCGCCGTTCGCCGATCCGAACGCCCCATGTAGATGTATTCTACGTAGAGAGGAGCTACCGAAGCGCTGCCCGGAGACTTCATGCCCACTCCCTTCGTAGGACGTCGCGTCGAGCTCGCTGTGCTGGACAAGAGGTTGAGGCGAATCAGTGAGCAGGGAGCCGGAACCGCCGTCGCCATAAGAGGGCGGCGGCAGGTCGGGAAGTCCCGGCTCGTCCAGGAATTCTGCGACCGCGCGGGCCGACCGTACGTCTTCTTCACGGCGACCAAGGGAGCCTCCTCCCTGGAGGGCATCGCCGCTTTGATGGCGGAGCTACGCGAATCCTCACTGCCCTCCAACCCGGAACTGGTGCCCAGGACAGCCCCCACCAACTGGCCTGATGCCTTTCGCGCCCTCGCGGCCCTCCTGCCCGACTCGCCGAGCATCGTTGTTCTCGACGAACTGCCCTGGCTCGCCGAACAGGACTCCCTGTTCGACGGCGCACTGCAAACCGCCTGGGACC
The DNA here is from genome assembly GCF_040640875.1 of Streptomyces sp. NPDC021562. Classification (NCBI taxonomy): domain Bacteria; kingdom Bacillati; phylum Actinomycetota; class Actinomycetes; order Kitasatosporales; family Streptomycetaceae; genus Streptomyces; species Streptomyces sp. NPDC021562. The sequence continues at coordinate 399,231 of NZ_JBFACN010000002.1, read as the reverse complement.
GGCTGTTGTCCCAGCGCCCCGTCCTGCTGCTCCTGCTCGGCAGTGATCTGCACATGATGGAACGGTTCACGGCCTACGACCGCCCCTTCTACGGCCGTGCCGACAGCCTCGTCCTGGGCCCACTGAGCCCCGCCGAGACGGGCGGCGCACTGGGCCTGGAAGCAGCGGATGCCATTGACGCGCACCTCGTCTCAGGTGGCCTGCCGGGGATCCTGCGGGCCTGGCCGCACGGCACCCCCGCGCTCGACTTCATCCGATCGGAATGCGCCGACCCGGCGTCCGCCCTGTTCGGCGTTCCCGAAGCCGCCCTACTGGCCGAGTTTCCCGCGCCGGACCAGGCCCGCCGCGTCCTGGAGGCGGTCGGCAGCGGCGACCGCACGCACGCCAACATCGCGGCGACAGCCGGCAGCCAGAGCGGAGCGTTGCCGTCGGGGATCCTGTCTCCACTGCTGCGCCGCCTCACCGAGGAGAAGCGGATCCTGGCATCGGACGCACCGCTTTCGGTCAAGCCGGGCAAACCCGCCCTCTACCACGTGGCCGACAGCAACCTCCGCCTCTACCTGGCTGCCATGCGGTCCGCACAGGAGCTGTCCCGGCGCGGTCGTCCCGAGGCCGCGTTCCAGGTCGTCGAACGACGCTGGGCTGCCTGGCGGGGTCGCGCCGTCGAGCCGCTGATCCGACAATCGTTGGAGCTCGCCGCCGCTTCGGAGGGCTTTCCCTGGCCCGATACAGCAGTCGTCGGCGGCTGGTGGAACCGCCGGTTCGCACCGGAGATCGATCTCGTCGGCGCTGACCGTGCGCCCGTAGCCGGAACCGTCTCCTTCGCGGGGTCCGTGAAGTGGCTGGGCACGCCCTTTGACCACCACGACCTGAGCGCACTCGTCCAAGGCGCAGCGGAGATCCCCGGTTTCCTCTCCAGTGGAGCAGGCTTGGCGGTGGTGTCCCTCTCGGGTACCACGGCCGCGGTGGCCGCCGACAGGGTCGGGCTGGTGTGGGGCCCCGCTGAGGTGATCGCCGCGTGGGAATCCTGAAGCCGGGCAGACAGCCCCGGCACCCTGGCCCTCTCCCCGAGTGTCCGCGAAACTGAGACCAAGCAGGCGTGAGTTGCCTATGCTGCTGAACCGGACAGGTGGGGGCGATGGCGGCACCGGGGGAGACCAGGCCGGAAGCGGCCTCGATTCGCAATGAGTTCGCACTGGAGCGGTACCGCTACATACTCCAGCAGATCCACGCGGTGAACGAGAACGCGTACCGCTTTCTCGCTCTCTACCAGACACTCGCCACCGCACTGGTCAGCGCGGCTCTCACGCTCTTCGTCGGATACCGGAAGTGGGATCTGGCACCCGCGACCGCGCGAGGCGGAGTAATCGGGTTGCTCGCCCTCGTCACCGTCGTCGCCGCCTTCACGGGCACCCTGATCGTGGTGGGCGCGATGAACTGGCTCGACTACCGCAACGAGGAATGCGACATCACCGATGAGATCGTCGGCCCGGGATTCCGCAAGCGCCCCCGTCCGGGCAACTTCCTTCGCTGGTACGAGACCTACGTGCTGCTCTTCATCCTCGTCTCGGTGATCACCATGTGGTCGATCGCCGCAGTCTTCCTCCTGCCAGCGATGAGGTGATCGTCTCCCGTGCCCGAGCACGACTACACCAGTACGTCTCTGTGGCAGCGCACCCTTGCCGCACGCCGGGGCGATGATCCCCACAGCGAACAGCGGGAGCGACTGCGGACGTCATACCTCGAACTACGCAGGAAGGCGGGTGTGCTCCTGCAGGAGAACGTTCGCAGCACACCCGATTTCACGGTGCACGACATCACGCACGTGGACGCGTTGTGGGAGACGGCCGATCTCGTATGTGGTGACCAGGTGGCACTGAACCCCGCTGAGGCGTATGTCCTGGGTTGTTCCTTCGTTCTCCACGACGCGGCCATGGGGGAGGCCGCTTACGGGACGAGCGTGCCCGAGACCCTGGGCGAGGAAAGATGGCGCGATCTGGTGTCGGTGGCTTACTACCGGCAAGAGGGGTGCTGGCCCGACCAGCACCAGTTGAGCGCGCCCCCCAGCGAGATAGCCGAAGCCTGCCTGGCGACCGCGATCCGCGAGACACACGCGGAGCAGGCACGGCGGCTGGTGGAGCAGGCATGGCGGTCCAGTTCAGGCAACGAAATCTTCCTCATCGAGGAGGTACACCTGCGTGAGGTGTACGGCCCCTTGATCGGCGACCTGGCGGCCAGCCACTGGTGGCCGGTCGACCGCCTCGCGGACGAGTTCCGCCGCAAGTGGGGATCGTTGCCGTGGCAGCCGAGTGAGTGGACCATCGAACCGCTCAAGCTGGCATGCGTCCTGCGGCTCGCCGACGCGACCCAGATCGACGCCCGCCGTGCTCCGACACTGTTGTTCTCGCTGCGCGGTCCACAAGGAGTTTCTCGCGAGCACTGGCGGTTCCAGGAACACGTCAGCCGCCCCGACCGCGACGGCGACCGAGTCACCTACACATCGCTGCGGCCTTTCCTCCCCCACGACGCGACGTCCTGGTGGCTGGCCCTCGATTATCTACGCGCCATCGACCTGGAATTGAAGGCGGTGGACGCCCTCCTTCACGACCTGGGCCGGGACCGGCTCGCGGTACGCGCCGTCGCCGGAGTCGACTCCCCCGAGCGCTTCGCCGAACACTTCCGGGTGCAGGACTGGCGTCCCATCGACGCGACGGTGAAAGTCGGCGACGTGCCCCGCCTGGTCCGCAGCCTCGGCGGTGAGCAACTGTACGGTGACAAGCCGGATGTCGCGCTTCGGGAACTCATCCAGAACGCCCAGGACGCCGTGCTGGCCCGCCAGGCGCTGCAACCTGACTTCCCCGACGGCCGCATCGAGATCCGGCTGAGCGAGAACGACGGGTCCTGGTGCCTCGAAGTCCGCGACAACGGCGTCGGCATGGATGAGGAGACGCTCATCCACGGGCTGCTCGACTTCGGCACCAGCGGGTGGAGCTCACCCACGGTCCGCAATCTGTTCCCGGGCCTGGCCGGCGGTGGCTTCACGCCCAGCGGCCGCTTCGGGATCGGCTTCTTTTCCATCTTCCTCCTGGGCGACCGGGTGGAGCTGATCACCCGCCGCTTCGACGCCGCGATCCGGGACGCCCGTCGCCTGACCTTCGACGGGCCGTCCCACCGTCCCCTGCTCACGCCGCTGACCGCACGTAGCTGGGTGCCCGAGGGCACGACGGTACGCATCACCTTGGGCAGGGCTCCCAACGACGTCAAAGGCCTCTTTTACCGGACATCCGACGAACGGCTCACGGAACTCGTCCAGCAGTTGGTCCTCGAAAGTGCCGTACCCGTCCACGTCTGGGAACCCGGGGCGAGCGCGCCGGACGTCCTGGAGCCGTTCTCACTGGCTGCAGGCACGGCGGACGAGGTCTTCGACCGCCTGTACCCGCCGTCGATCCACGGTCGGCATGTCGGGGAAGAGAAACAGCGACTCCGGCTGCGCGACGACTTCGTCGGGCAGGCCACCGAACTGCTGGATGACAGGGGGCAACGCATCGGCCTGGCAACGCTGGGAAACGATCTGTACTACACGGGGCGAGGCAACTACTCGGGGATCGTCACGGTCAACGGGTTCCTTGCCGACGAGTCGATCTCCTTCGCCGGATACCTGGCCGGTCGGCCGAGCCGGGCCTCGCGCGACCGGGTCGCCCTGGCCGCCGACGAGGACCAGGTGCGCGACTGGATGCGCAGCCAGGAACAACGGCAGCGTGACACCGGGCGCTTCGCGGACTCGGTTCAACTGGAACAGGCCTTCACCCTGTACTGCGCTTTCGGTGGCCTCTCCGACGACCTCGCCTTCGCCTTCACCGCCGGGGGCCTGCTCCGTGCGGCTGATGCGGCCCATTGGGTGGCACAACGGAACGAGATCTTCATGACCTTCGGTCTTCCGCTGGCGTTTCGCACGCGGCCGCCGGAGGTCTATCACTACCTGTCAGGGCAGAGCGTCCAACTGCCTGAGAACTGGGTTCTCATCTACCAGAGAGTCCCTGGCGCGCCTTTGTCGGAGGTCTTCCCACCGGTCATGAACCGCGATGCGGAATACGACTTCGCGCGCCACCACACCACGTCGACATGGCAGAAGGTGTGGTGGCGCATGACAGGAGAACTTGACGGGCTCTTCGTGCGTGCCCTGTGCGAGGCATGGTCGTGCACCCCCGAGTCCGTGCTGGCGCCGGTCGAGGAGCGCAACTGGTCCGACATGCAGTTTTTGGACGACGAGAGCCTGGGTGCCGTACCGGGCTACCTGCTGCGCAGGCCCGCGAGCACAAAGGCGCTGTAGGCGGCGACGAGGTCGGTCGTCGGGTTGAGGCGCGCCTGCACCACCGGCTTCATAGAAGTGAACCGTCGTGCGAGCGCCGTACAGGCGAACGCGCTTCATCCAGCGATCACCCGTTTTCGCCGACACCGTTACCCGTCTCCTGTCCGCTGCCGCCGCGAAGTGGACCCCTGCTGCGCGTACGTCGTGGCATATTCGGCAGAATCAGGTGAACATTTCGGCGGGGTGGGACCCTTGTTCCTGCATGACCACGACACATCCGTATGGTTTCGCCATGGCACCTGAGCTCATCCCGATCGCCTACGAGCCACACGGCCGTACCGAGGCCATCGGTCACTACACCGGCGGCCAGTTCCTGGCGTCGGTCACCTATGCGTTCCCCGAGGGGTTCCGGCTGGACGAGGGCTGGGAGGAGCAGAAGCGGCTCTACTCGGTGCTCCATCTCTTCGACGCCGAGGGGCACTACCGCGACTCGCAGATCTGGTGCGCGGGCAGCTGGGCGGAGCAGCAGCGCGATCCGGACGGCACCGACTCGGTGTTGGCGCGGGCCCGCGCGCACCTGGCGAACATGCTGCGCAGTCTGCCGAGGCGGACGTACACGGACATCGCCATCCGTCCGTTCCGGCTGACCGTCGACGGGGTGCTGTTCGGGCTGGTGGCGAAAGAGGACGAGGACGGCGAGTGGGCCGAGCTCTACCCGGACCACCTGGGCTTCGCCGAACCCTGGGACGGCCGGTACGACACGTGACCTGCGTGGACAAACCCAACTGCTGGTAGGGTCCGTCCACTTGTGTGGGGGCAGGGGACCCTCGCGGGGAGGGGGGATTCTCACATGCGCAGATACGCCGTGCCGCGCCGGGACTGGCCGTCGCGATCTCTTCGGTGGCGACGCTGGTCGTGACCGGTGGCGCCGTGCTTCCAACGACAGCCGTGGCGGCCCCGGTCATGCCATGGACCTCGGCCACCGCGATCACTGGCACCGACGTCTCCACCTCGGCCGTCGCGATCTGGAACCAGTTCGCGCAAGCCGGGGCGGTCGAACGCAAGCTGTACGCCGCTGTCCGACCGGCCGGCAGCGACACCTGGGGCGCCCCGGCGCTGATCGCGACCACCCCGGACGAGACCTCGCCCAGGTCCGGGCCCTTCGACATCCGGGTCGTCAGCTCCGTGCTCGTCGCCGACCACTCCACCTGGTCGGCACCCGTCGGCATGGCAGGCAGGGACACCTTCTGGGGCGACGGCGGCATCGACCTCGCCGACGCCCCCGACGGAACGCTCACTGCCTTGTGGGGCGCCCGGTCGCCGGACCGACGGTCGCCTTCGAGGCCACCGACGAGTCCGAGGACCAGACCGTCACCGCCACCCGTGGCGGCGACGGCACGCGGTCGGCGCCCGACACGGTGACCGCCACCGAGGACCTGGCCGGGACCCCCGAACCGCTCATCGCCCCGGACGGCGACGTCACCCTGGTCTGGGCTCCTACAAGTCCCTGTCCTGCCAGGACAGTCGATGAACCCAAAGGAAGTAACTCATGCGCAGATGGGGCGCGGCTGCGTTCGTGGCCGCCTCTCTGATCGGCGGCGTCCTGCTGCCGACCGTCCCAGCCACCGCCATGCACGGCGCCGTGCCCGGTGACTTCAACGGCGACGGCTACCGCGATGCCGTCCTGCCCGCGCCGGGCGCGAACGTGTCCGGGAAGGAGGGCGCTGGCGCGGTCGTCGTGCTGTACGGCTCCGCCTCGGGACTGTCGGCGAGCCGCCGTAAGACCATCACCCAGAACACCGCCGGCGTGCCGGGCGTCAGCGAGGCCGGCGATGCCTTCGGCTCCGCCACCGCCACCGCCGACCTGAACCGGGACGGTTACGCCGACCTGGTCATCGGAACGCCGTACGAGGACACCTCCAAGGGCACCGAATCCGGTGCGGTGACCGTGCTCTGGGGCAGCAGGAGCGGCCTGACGAGCGGCACGGACCTGCCGTCGCCGTTCTCGTCCCCGTCGCACTACGGCGAGGACGTCGCCGCGCTCGGTCTCGGCGCCGGGTCGAGGACGCGGGTGGCGGTCGCCGGAGAGGACGGGACCGTGACCTTGGGCGGACCGTTCAGCCGGACGGGCACGTTCGGATCCGCCGTCCACAACGACGACACCACGTCCCCTCTCTCCGTCGCGCTCGGCGATTTCAACGGCGACGGCGTGCCCGACCCGGCCTCGTCCACCGACCGGCTGAGCGGCCTGAGCGGCCTGAGCGGTGGCGAGATCTACACGACTCCCGCCTACGGCAACGCGCTCAAGGGCAACGGCCTGATCACGGCCTCCGGCGACATCAACGGCGACGGATACGCCGACCTCGTGGCCGGCGACCCGGACGAGCCGGAAAAGGCGGGCGTGGACGGGGCGACGGGCGGCCGTGTCCTCGTCTGGTACGGCTCCGCCACGGGTGTCTCGCCGGCCACGACGCCCGTGCAGATCACGCAGAACACGGCCGGCGTCCCCGGCGCGAGCGAGAAGGACGACGCCTTCGGTGGGTCGCTGGCGGTGGCCGACCTCGACCGGGACGGCCTCGCGGACATCGTCATCGGAGCGCCGTACGAGAGCCTCGCCAAGAACCGGGCGGGTCAGGTGACCGTGGTCCCCGGCCGCCGCAGCGGCGCACTCGGCACCGGCTCCTACTCCTTTTCACAGGACACGGCGGGGGTGCCGGGGGCCGCCGAGACCGACGACTTCTTCGGTACGACGGTCTCGGTCGGGGATGTCGACAAGGACGGCAGGCCCGAGCTGTTCGTCAGCGCGGTGGGCGAGAACAACGACGCCGGCGCCGTCTGGGTCTTCCCCGGCGGCTCCACCCGGCCGACCGCCACCGGCAGCCGCGTCATCACCGCACACGCCGTTGGCCTTACTCAGACATCGTTCCCCGCCCTTCTGGGCGGCGACGGACTGCTCTCGCGGATCTGAACGGACTGTCGACGTCAGCGCCGTTCGTCCCGTCCGGCTCGACGCCCAGGGCCAGCTGGGCGGGTGGGAAGCCACCCGGCAGGGGCATTCGCGAAGGGCTCGGAACCGGCGTCGGTTTCGAGCCCTTCGTGGCGACCGGGGTGTCGCCGGGGTTACTTCGGCTGCGGCTTGCGGATCGACAGGTGCAGCTCGCGCAGGCGGCTCTCCTCCAGCTCGGTCGGCGCGCCCATCATCAGGTCCTGGGCGTTGCCGTTGAGCGGGAAGGCGATGGTCTCGCGGATGTTGGGCTCGTCGGCGAGGAGCATCACAATGCGGTCCACACCCGGGGCGATGCCACCGTGCGGCGGGGCACCGAAGCGCAGCGCGCGCAGCATGCCGGCGAACTCGCGCTCGACGGTCTCCGCCTCGTAACCCGCGATGCCGAAGGCCTTGAGCATGATGTCCGGCTCGTGGTTCCGGATGGCGCCGGAGGACAGCTCCACGCCGTTGCAGACGATGTCGTACTGCCAGGCCAGGATGTCCAGCGGGTCCTGGGTCTCCAGGGCCTCCATGCCGCCCTGGGGCATCGAGAACGGGTTGTGCGAGAAGTCGATCCTCCCGGTCTCCTCGTCCTTCTCGAACATCGGGAAGTCGACGATCCAGCAGAACCGGAAGACGTTCTCCTCGAAGTGCCCGGCGCGCCGGGCAGCCTCGACGCGCACCGCGCCCATGATCTTGGAGACCTCGTCGAACTCGCCCGCACCGAAGAACACGGCGTGACCGGCGGCCAGCTGGAGCCGCTTGGTCAGCTCGGCCACGTTCTCCTCGGTGAGGAACTTGGCGATCGGACCGGACAGCGAACCGTCCTCCGCGACGCGCACCCAGGCCAGGCCCTTGGCGCCCTGCGAGACGGCGAAGTCGCCGAGCTGGTCGAAGAACTTGCGGGGCTGTGCGGAGACGTCCGGCACCGGAAGGGCCCGCACGTGCTTGCCGGCGAACGCCTTGAACTCGGAGCCCTCGAAGATGTCCGTGATGTCGACGAGTTCCAGCTGGGCGCGGAGGTCCGGCTTGTCGGAGCCGTACTTCAGCATCGACTCGCGGAACGGGATCCGCGGGAACGGCGAGGTGACCTCACGGCCGCCGCCGAACTCCGTGAACAGCTCGGTCATCAGCCGCTCGATGGGCTGGAAGACGTCCTCCTGCTCGACGAAGCTCATCTCGACGTCGAGCTGGTAGAACTCGCCGGGCGAGCGGTCGGCGCGGGCGTCCTCGTCGCGGAAGCAGGGCGCGATCTGGAAGTAGCGGTCGAAGCCGGAGATCATCAGCAGCTGCTTGAACTGCTGCGGGGCCTGCGGCAGCGCGTAGAACTTGCCCGGGTGCAGACGGGAGGGCACCACGAAGTCACGGGCGCCCTCGGGGGAGGTCGCGGTGAGGATCGGGGTGGCCATCTCGTTGAAGCCGAGGGCGACCATCTTGTGGCGGATGGCCGAGATCACGGCCGTGCGCAGCATGATGTTGCGGTGCATGCGCTCGCGGCGCAGGTCCAGGAAGCGGTACTCCAGGCGCCGCTCCTCGTTGACCCCGTCCTCGGCGTTGATCGTGAACGGCAGCGGGGCGGCCGCGCCGAGCAGCTCGACCTCGCCGACCTCGACCTCGACCTCGCCGGTGGGCAGGTCGGCGTTGATGTTCTCGGCGCCTCGGGAGACGACCTTGCCGTCGACCCGTACGGTCGACTCCTTGCTGAGCTTGTCCAGGGCCTCGTAGGCGGGCGTACCCGGGCGGGCCACGAGCTGGGTGATGCCGTAGTGATCGCGCAGATCGATGAAGAGGATGCCGCCCAGGTCGCGCCGATTGTGCAGCCAGCCACTCAGCCGGACGTCGGTGCCGACGTCAGAGGAGCGGAGCTCGCCGCAGGTGTGGGACCTGTACCGATGCATCGTGGTTCATCCAGCCTTCGCGGATCGGGGTGTGTTACCAGCCTGACGTTTCACGTGAAACACCACCCAGCGTACCGGGCGCCCCAAGGCCCACTCCCCCCAATAAGGAGTCGTTGATCGGTAGCGCTTTTTGATCGGGTCTTCCTAAAGTGGGGCAATGCGAACTGGCGAGCCCCTGCCCGCCGTGGAGGACGTCCTCGCCGCCCTCGCGACCGGGCTGTGGCACTGGGACACCGCCACCGGGCTGGTCACCACGGATGCGGAGACAGCACGGCTGATCGGGCTGCCCGCCGAGGCCTCCGTGCTCTCCGAGGCGCTGGTCCGGTCGCGCTTCCACCCCGTCGACTGGAACGAGAACACCAGCATCACCCGGCTGGCGGCCATCGAGGGCACCCTCGCGGAGGTCCGGCTGCGGGTCATGGACGAGCGGGGCCGACTCATACGGACCGTGCGCAGCCGTTTTCGACCGGAGTACGACTCCGACGCGCGCGTCTACCGGGTGACCGGCACCCTCCAGGAGGTCACCGAACCGGCTCCCGGCTCCGCCGCCCGGCATCCGGTCACGGGGGACTGGCGGCGCTCCCGGGAGGCCTTCCTGCTGGACGCGGGCCGCGCGCTGGCGGAGGCGCGGTCCACCGAGGAGGTGCTGCGGGTGGCGGGGGGCCTGTCCATGCCCGGGTTCTCCCCGGACGGGCTGGCCGTCTTCGGCGCCAAGGGCGACCGGCTCACCATGATCGGCCACCACGGCCAGCAGATCAACAAGGACAGCCCCTTCAGCAGCATGCCGCTGGACACCGACTACCCGGCGGCGGAGGTGGTGCGGACCGGCCGGGCCGTCTATCTCTCCTCCCCGGAGCAGTACAAGTCCCGCTACCCCGTGACCTGGCCGCTCGCCGAGCGCTTCGGCCGCAGGTCCTGGGCCTTCCTGCCGCTGACGGTGGCGGGGCGGACCCTGGGCGCCTGGATGGCCGGGTTCGCCTATCCGGTTTCGTTCACCCCCGACGAACGTTCCGTGCTCACCACGGTGGCGCGGATGCTGGCGCAGGCCCTGTCCCGGGCCGGGATCGCCGACTCCGAGCGGGAGCTGACGGACGGCCTCCAGCGCTCCATGCTGCCGACGCTGGGCCCCGAGATGCCCGGCATGGACGCGGCGGCCCGCTACATACCGACCGGCGGCGGGCTCCAGGTCGGCGGCGACTGGTACGACATCATCCCGCTGCCCGGCGGCACCTCCCGGGCCAGGTCCGGCCGCGGCGGCCGGTACGCCCTGGTCATCGGCGACGTCCAGGGGCACGACGTCCGCGCGGCGGGCCTGATGGGGCAGCTGCGGATCGCGCTGCGCGCCTACGCCTCCGAGGGGCATCGTCCGGACGCGGTGCTCTCCCGGGCCTCCCGCTTCCTGCACGGGATCACCTCCGACGAGGAACTCGCCGACCCGCGCTTCGCGACCTGCCTGTACGTCGAGGCGGACCCTGCGACCGGGGTGCTGGAGATCGCCCGCGCGGGGCATCTCGACCCGACGATCCGGATGGCCGACGGCACGGTGCTGCGGCGGCCCACGGCGGGCGGGCTGCCGCTCGGGATCGATCCGGACGCCGACTACCCGACCACGCGGTTCACCCTCGAACCCGGCGAGACCATGATGATCTGCACCGACGGGCTGATCGAGACCGGCGGCCACGACATCGAGAGCGGCTGGCAGCGGATCCGGGCGATCCTGGAGGAGGACGACGGCGACCTGGAGAAGCTGGCCGACGCCCTGGTCCAGGCCGTCCACGGGCCGTCCTCGCACCACACCACCGGGCCGCTGGCCGACCGCCGCGAGGACGACATCGCGGTCCTGCTGCTGTCCCGCCCCGTCGCCGGACCCCTCGCGGTACGGCCGCGGATCCGCCGCACGCTGCTGTCGGTCGCCCAGGACGAGCCCGAGCGGATCGCCGAGGCCCGCCAGCAGCTGCGCGAGCTGCTGCACGACTGGGACTCGTCCGACCAGGTCGACTCGGCGGTCCTGCTGGTCTCGGAGATGCTCACGAACGTCCTGGTGCACACCGACGCGGACGCGCTGCTGCTCGCCGAGGTCTCCGGGCAGGCCCCCGGACGGCGCCTGCGGGTCGAGGTGACCGACGCCGGGGACGACCTCCCGCACAAGCGCCGCCCCGGCGAACTCGCCTCCTCGGGCCGCGGTCTGCTCCTGACCGAGCTCCTGGCGGACGCCTGGGGCGTCGACCCGCGCGGGGAGGGCAAGACCATCTGGTTCGAGCTGTCCGAGGACCAGGGCCAGGACCTGGGATAGGGCCGGGGTCAGGGCGACGGCCGGTCGGGGGTGGTGGCGTACCGGGCGTGCAGTTCGTGGACGACGCCGAAGGCGGCCGCGGTGAGGGGGACCGCCAGCAGCATGCCCAGGATCCCGGCGACGGAGGCGCCCGCCGTGATGGCCAGCATGACCACCGCCGGGTGCATCTGCACGGTCCTGCTCTGGATGGCCGGCTGGAGCACGTGCCCCTCCAGCACCTGCACGGCGAGGACGACCCCCAGAACCCACAGCGCGATCACGAAGCCGCGGTCGGCGAGGGCGACCAGGACCGCCACCGCACCCGAGAGGAACGCGCCGAGGTAGGGGATGTAGGCGCCGACGAAGACGAGCGCACCCAGGCCCACGGCGCCCGGCACCCGCAGGACCAGCAGGCCGACGGTGATGCAGACGGCGTCGATGAGGGCGATGAGGGTGGTGCCGCGCATGAACCCCTCGACGGCCTCGTAGGCCCGGCGGGCCATGGCCTCCACCATGTCGGCGCTGGAGCCGGGTGCGAGCGCGCGGACGGTGTCGACCACCTGGTCGGAGTCGCGCAGGAAGAAGAAGACGAGCAGCAGGGCCAGGACGGCCAGGGCGATGCTCTCGCCGACCAGGCTGACCCCGCTGATGACGTTGGAGGCAGCGGTCCCGCCGAACTCGCCGAGCAGTTTCCTCGCGTTGCCCGCCAGGTCGCCGATCGAGGTACCGGCGGCCCCGAAGTGCCGGGCGAGCGATCTCGCCGCGGACTTGAGCGAGGCGACGATCTGGTCGCCGGTGTCGACGAGCGCGGCGACGACGATGTAGACGGCGCCGCCGACGACCACGACGACCGCGACGCAGGTGAGCCCGGCGGCGAGGGACCGCTGGACGCCGACCCGGACGAGGCGCCGGTACAGGGGGCCGAGCAGCGCGGTGCCGAGGAGGGCGAGCAGCACGGGGGTGACAGCGGTGCGGAACTCCGAGCACAGCCGGATGCCCACGTAACCGACGCCGGCCGCCAGCAGGATGACCGCGCACCAGGCGGCGAACCGGCGCACGGCCTCGGGCAACAGGGACACCCGTCCAGCGGACCACGCGAGCCCGTCCGACGCCCTGTGCTGCACCCCCTCCCGGGTGAAAGCCGGCAGGAGAGGCCCGGCGCGGTCGACACGCCGGGCCTCTCGGGGCGCCTTCTTCCCGTCCGCCGCCGGCCCTCAGGCCTGCGGGCCGCCCTCGGACATTCCGTGCACCGCCGGGACCGTCCCCAGGCGGCCCTTCTGGAAGTCCTCGAACGCCTGCTGGAGTTCCTCACGGGTGTTCATGACGAACGGGCCGTAGTGGGCCATCGGCTCCCGGATCGGCTGCCCGCCGAGCAGGACGACCTCCAGGTCCGGCGTATGGGAGTCCTGCCGCTCGTCCGCGCGGACGGTCAGCGAACCGCCGGCGCCGAAGACGGCCGTCTGGCCCAGGTGGATCGGACGGCGCTCGGCACCGACCGAGCCCTTGCCCGCCAGCACGTACGCCAGCCCGTTGAAGTCCTCCCGCCACGGCAGGGTGACCTCCGCGCCCGGAGCCACCGTCGCGTGGATCATCGTGATCGGCGTGTGCGTGATGCCGGGACCGGCGTGGCCGTCCAGCTCACCGGCGATGACGCGGAGCAGCGCGCCGCCGTCGGGCGTGGTCAGCAGCTGGACGTTGCCACCGCGGATGTCCTGGTAGCGCGGCGCCATCATCTTGTCCCTGGCGGGGAGGTTCACCCACAGCTGGAGGCCGTGGAAGAGGCCGCCCGAGACGACGAGGGACTCCGGCGGCGCCTCGATGTGGAGGAGGCCGGAGCCGGCCGTCATCCACTGGGTGTCGCCGTTGGTGATGGTGCCGCCACCGCCCTGGCTGTCCTGGTGGTCGAAGATGCCGTCGATGATGTAGGTGACGGTCTCGAAGCCGCGGTGCGGGTGCCAGGGGGTGCCCTTGGGCTCGCCCGGCGCGTACTCCACCTCACCCATCTGGTCCATCATGATGAACGGGTCGAGGTGGCGGTAGTTGATCCCGGCGAACGCCCGGCGCACCGGGAAGCCCTCACCCTCGTAACCGCTCGGCGCGGTCGTGACGGTGAGCACGGGACGGGCCACGGCGTCGGCCGGTGCCGCCACCCGAGGCAGGGTGAGCGGGTTCTCGACAGTCACTGCAGGCATGTTGGCTCCTCCTTGTGCACCCAGTTTAGTTGAGCGTTGAACTTTCTGCCACCCCTAACGACGAAGGCCCGGAGGGCATTCCCTCCGGGCCCGGTCGTCCCCCGTTCGGTGGATCAGTTGCTGAAGTAGAGGTAGTTCCACGCACCGTAGGTGGTGGAGTTCACGGTGTCGCCCGACGAGCCGTTGACGTACACCGAACGCATCCGCGCCCGGAGACCGGACTCGCCGGGAGCGTCGAACTGCACGTACGACTTGCCGTTCGTGCCGAGCCTGAAGTACTCGGAGTCCGTCGAGTACCACCGGCCCTGGTAGTAGACCTCCAGGTCCAGGCGGTGCTCACGGCCCGGGTAGTAGGTCATGGTCGTGTTGAACACCGGGCCGGTGTTCTTGTGGAACCAGCGGTACGACGTCGAACCAATCTTCGCCGTCTTGTAGTACTTGGAGAGCGAGGTGGAGATCTTGACCCGCGCGTACGCGGTGACCTTCGCCGTCTTCGGCGCGTAGCGGCCGTCCCCGTCGAAGACCGCCGAGACGGCCGTGTCGCGGGTCATGTCCACCCAGGCGGAGATGTTCCCGTGGGAGTCCACCCTGCCGGTCTTGATCAGCTTCTTGCCCTTGTCGCTGCCGAAGGGGTCCGCGTAGATCTTGACCGAGCGGTTCTTGTACGTCGTCCCGAGGTGCGCGGTGAACTTCACGTCGGCGCCGTAGTTGTACAGCTTGCCGTTGTTGTTCAGGCTCAGGCTCGTGCCCGCGCGGGAGACCGAGACCTTGTCGGACGCGGTGGCGGCGGTGTGGCCGGCGTCGCCCGCGTAGCTCACCTTGTAGGTGACCGTGCCACCGGCCGGCGGGGTGTCGGCGAAGGAGTAGGTGCCGTCCGCCTTGACGGTGACGGCGGCGAGCGCCTTGCCGCCGGGGCTCTCGACGTCGGTGCGGGTGACGGAGAGCCTGGCGCCGGCGGGCAGCGGGACAGTCGCCGAGAGCTTGCCGGTGACGGTGAGCCTCTTGGCGCGGGGCGCCGAGCTCGGGGCGTTGACCGTGAGCGTCGGCACGTTGAGCGTCGGCTGGGTCAGGACCTTGAGCGTGTAGGAGGTGCCGTTCGACGCCAGCGCGAAGATCCGCGAGGAGTCCGGCGCCCAGCGCAGGTTGCCCGTGGCGTAGTCGGTCGAGGTGCCGAGGGTGTAGGTGCGCAGCGGCTTGGTGGCGTCGGGCCGGTAGACGCCGACCTTGCCGGCGTTGAACTGGGCCACCAGCCCGTTCGGCGCGATGTCGGCGCTCCACGCGCCGGGGTAGGAGCCTGCCTTGCTGAACTTGCCGTCCGCCCACGCGTCCCGGTCGGTGCCGTTGACCAGCACCTGGTCGGAGCCGGGGACGAGGTCGATGTCCGCGATGCCGTTGTTCAGGGTGTAGTCGCCGGAGTACCAGGCGGTGGCCTTGGTGGTGGCGCCGGAGACGTCGACAACGGCCATGGAGTCGGTGGAGATGCCGGTCTCTCCGACGGCCAGCACGCCCGGCCGGTTCGGGTCGGTGTCCAGCAGCGCCTGACCCCAGACACCGACCGAGGTGCCCTCGGTGGGGAACTGCGCCATCGCCACCGGGTCGGTCCCGCCCGCCGGGTCCACCGACGGGTCGATGGAGCCGATGTCGCCGTCCCACTGGTCGCCGTACGAGAACCACGCCTTGCCGCCGGTGAAGGCCAGGTGGCGGGGGCCGGTGTCGGTCGGGATGCTGTACGTCGTCCTCACGTCCAGCGTGGCCGGGTCGAGGGCGAGGATCCGGTGGGTGTTGGGCAGGGCCGCGTACAGGGTGCTGCCGTCGTCCGACAGCGCCAGGTCGCTGACGCCGCCGAGGCCGGTGGCCGAGTCGACGAGGGTGCCGTTGTAGTCGGAGGCGACGATCCGGCCGTTCGCCGCGTCGCCGACGAACACCCGCTGGAGGGTGCCGTCCACGACGAACCCCCCGATGTTGGTGACGGTGGTGGCGGCCGCCGAGGCGGTCCCCGCCGCCACGACGCTCAGCGCCGCCGAGCTGAAGACGACCGCGAGCGCCGTCGCGACCGAAGTGCTGCGCATGCGCACAGTGCTGAAACCCCCAGAGAGAACCCGGGTGCGCCGGGTGGATGAGAGCGCCGCGCGGCACCCGGACACGACCGCAGAAAAAGCGGTGACGCCCGGGGCGCGGCTGCCGGGGGGAAGCCTATGGCATGGCTGCGACAACAGGGGGGCGAGTTTTCACAGGGCAGGGGGGCCGCGCCCCGTCAGGGGCGCGGGGAACTGCGCGACCAGCCGCGACGGCGCCGCAGGTCGCAACGCTCAGAGCGAAGCGCTACCCGTACATCCGCCGCATCGCGAACTCCACCATCTGCTCGACCGCCTTGGCGTCGAAGACCATCCGGTGCTCGCCCTCCATGTCGAGGACGAAGCCGTAGCCGGTCGGGAGCAGGTCGATGACCTCGGCGCCGGTGATGACGAAGTACTTGGACTCCTTGCCCGCGTACCGGCGCAGCTCCTTCAGCGAGGTGAACATCGGGATCACCGGCTGCTGGGTGTTGTGCAGCGCGAGGAACCCGGGGTTGTCGCCGCGCGGGCAGTACACCTTGGACGTGGCGAAGACCTGCTGGAAGTCCTCGGCGGTGACCTGACCGGTGGTGAACGCACGGACCGCGTCCGCGAGGGACGGCGGGGACGGCTCGGGGTAGAGCGGCGCCTGCTGGCCGTAGCCGCCCGGCATCTGCTGCTGGGGCTGGGCGTACTGCTGCTGAGCGGCCCCACCGTCCATGGGCTGGCCGTATCCATACATGCGCGCAAGCCTACCGAGACACGCGGTGCACAGGAGAAGGTAGACCCTTCTCACACTTCACCCGTTGGGGGTTGCGTCTTATTACCGACGGGTAGCATCATCGGAGCTACTCGTTGGTATGTGAAAGCTTGCGCGAGGATTCAGTGCCTCGCCGATCCGGATACGGAGCCGTCACCATGGGGCACTACAAGTCCAACCTCCGCGACATCGAGTTCAACCTCTTCGAAGTGCTCGGCCGCGACAAGCTGTACGGCACCGGCCCGTTCGGCGAGATGGACACCGACACCGCGAAGAGCGTCCTGGAGGAACTGACCCGGCTCGCCGAGAACGAGCTGGCGGAGTCCTTCGCCGACGCCGACCGCAACCCGCCGGTCTTCGACCCGGAGACCAACACCGCCCCGGTCCCGGCGTCCTTCAAGAAGAGCTACAAGGCCTTCATGGACTCCGAGTACTGGCGCCTCGGCCTGCCCGAGGAGATCGGCGGCACCACCGCTCCCCCGTCGCTGATCTGGGCATACGCGGAGCTGGTCCTCGGCGCGAACCCGGCCGTGTGGATGTACTCCTCCGGCCCGGCGTTCGCCCGCATCCTCTTCGAGGAGGGCACCGAGGAGCAGAAGAAGTGGGCGCAGCTCGCCGTGGACCGCACCTGGGGTTCGACCATGGTGCTCACCGAGCCCGACGCCGGTTCCGACGTCGGCGCCGGCCGTACCAAGGCGGTCCAGCAGGAGGACGGCTCCTGGCACATCGAGGGCGTGAAGCGCTTCATCACCTCCGGTGAGCACGACATGGAGGAGAACATCCTCCACTACGTGCTGGCCCGCCCCGAGGGCGCCGGTCCCGGCACCAAGGGCCTGTCCCTCTTCCTCGTCCCGAAGTACCTCTTCGACTTCGAGACCGGCGAGCTGGGCGAGCGCAACGGCGTCTACGCCACCAACGTCGAGCACAAGATGGGCCTGAAGGCCTCCAACACCTGCGAGATGACCTTCGGCGACCGCCACCCGGCCAAGGGCTGGCTGATCGGCGACAAGCACGACGGCATCCGCCAGATGTTCCGGATCATCGAGTTCGCCCGCATGATGGTCGGCACGAAGGCCATCTCGACGCTGTCCACCGGCTATCTGAACGCGCTCGAGTACGCCAAGGAGCGCGTCCAGGGTCCGGACCTCGCGAACTTCATGGACAAGACCGCGCCCAAGGTCACCATCACCCACCACCCCGACGTCCGCCGCTCGCTGATCACGCAGAAGGCGTACGCCGAGGGCATGCGCGCCCTGGTCCTCTACACCGCCTCCATCCAGGACGCCATCGCCGTCAAGGAGGCGAACGGCGAGGACGCCAAGGCCGAGCACGCGCTCAACGACCTGCTCCTGCCGATCGTCAAGGGCTACGGCTCCGAGAAGGGCTACGAGCAGCTGGCCCAGTCGCTGCAGACCTTCGGCGGCTCCGGCTTCCTGCAGGAGTACCCGATCGAGCAGTACATCCGCGACGCCAAGATCGACACCCTGTACGAGGGCACCACCGCCATCCAGGGCCAGGACTTCTTCTTCCGGAAGATCGTCCGCAACCAGGGCGCCGCGCTGAACTCGCTCGCCGAGGACATCAAGAAGTTCCTGGCGCTCGGCACCGGCGGCGAGGAGCTGGCGGGCGCCCGCGAGCACCTCGCGAAGGCGGCCGTCGAACTGGAGGCGATCGTCGGCCTGATGCTGACCGACCTCGCGGCCACCGAGCAGGACGTCAAGAACATCTACAAGGTGGGCCTGAACACCTCCCGCCTGCTGCTCGCCTCCGGCGACGTGATCGTCGGCTACCTGCTGCTCAAGGGTGCCGCGATCGCCGCCGAGAAGCTGGAGACGGCGTCCTCCAAGGACAAGCCGTTCTACACCGGCAAGATCGCGGCGGCGAAGTTCTTCGCGGCCAACGTGCTGCCGGGCGTCACCCTGGCCCGCAAGATCGCGGCCGACGTCGACCTCGACCTGATGGAGCTGGACGAGGCCGCTTTCTGAGCCACCCGGTCCGTTCCCCGGAGGCCCGTTTCCCCCTGTGATGTCCTGGGGGGAGCGGGCCTCCGCACGTCGTTAAGGTGAAGCACATGAGTTTCGATCGCGGCCACACCGACGACCTGATGTCCTTCCTCGCGGCCAGTCCGACGCCGTACCACGCGGTGGCGAACGCCGCCGGCCGGCTGGAGAAGGCCGGTTTCCGGCAGGTCGCCGAGACGGATGCGTGGGAGGGGACGAGCGGCGGCCGGTACGTCCTGCGCGGCGGGGCGCTCATCGCCTGGTACGTCCCCGAGGGCGCCGCGCCGCACACGCCGTTCCGGATCGTCGGCGCGCACACCGACTCCCCGAACCTGCGGGTCAAGCCCCGCCCGGACACCGGCGGGCACGGCTTCCGCCAGGTCGCCGTGGAGATCTACGGCGGCCCGCTGATGAACTCGTGGCTCGACCGGGACCTGGGGCTGGCCGGCCGGCTCAGCCTGCGGGACGGCGCCACCCGCCTCGTCGACGTGAACCGGCCGCTGCTGCGGGTGCCGCAGCTCGCCATCCACCTGGACCGGGCGGTCAGCAGCGACGGGCTCAAGCTGGACAAGCAGCGTCACCTCCAGCCGATCTGGGGCCTCGGTGACGACATCCGGGACGGTGACCTCATCGCCTTCCTGGAGCAGGAGGCCGGCCTGTCGCCCGGCTCGGTCACCGGCTGGGACCTGATGACCTACGCCGTCGAACCGCCGGCCTACCTGGGCCGCTCCGAGGAGCTGCTGGCCGGCCCCCGGATGGACAACCTGCTCTCCGTGCACGCCGGTACGGCGGCCCTGGCGGCCGCGGCGACGGGCGGCGCCGAACTGCCGCACGTCCCCGTGCTCGCCGCCTTCGACCACGAGGAGACCGGCTCCCAGTCGGACACCGGCGCGGACGGGCCGCTGCTCGGCACCGTCCTGGAGCGCTCGGTGCTGGCGCGCGGCGGGTCGTACGAGGACCGGGCGCGGGCCTTCGCGGGCACCGTCTGCCTCTCCTCCGACACCGGGCACGCCGTCCACCCCAACTACGCGGAGCGGCACGACCCGACGCACCACCCCCGCGTCAACGGCGGTCCGATCCTCAAGGTCAACGTCAACAACCGCTACGCGACGGACGGTACGGGCCGCGCGGTCTTCGCCGCCGCCTGCGAACGGGCCGGCGTCCCCTTCCAGACCTTCGTCTCCAACAACTCCATGCCGTGCGGCACCACGATCGGCCCGATCACCGCGGCCCGCCACGGCATCCGGACCGTCGACATCGGCGCGGCGATCCTGTCGATGCACAGCGCCCGCGAACTCTGCGGCGCCGAGGACCCGTTCCTCCTGGCGAACGCGCTGGTGGCTTTCCTGGAGGGCTAGGGCGTGTTGCGAAAGTCCCGTCGTCCGCCCGGAGGGCGGGCCGCGCGGCGTCAGGTGCGTGCTCTCGGCGTGCCGGGCCCTGACCCACGTACTGGATGTACTTGGGTCAGGGCCCGGTGCGGCGAGAGTGCGTGCATGGCGTCGCGCGGCAGGCGGGACTTTCGCAACACGCCCTAGTTGCACATGTCCCGCCGACTCCCGGGTACTCGGTGTGCACCGGAACCACCACCGGACCTGAAGGGAAGGCAACGCTCATGGGGCTCGGCGGGTGCATCATCCTCATCGCCGTGGGGGCCATCCTCACGTTCGCGACCGACTGGCACATGCAGGGCGTCAACCTCGACGTCGTAGGCCTGATCCTGATGGCCGTCGGCATCATCGGTGTCGCCACCTTCAGCAGCATCGCCCGCCGTCGGCGGGTCATGGTGCCGCCGGCCGCGACGGTCGTCGAGGAGGAACGGCACCATCACCACCGTGACGGATACACCGACGGGTACGGCGTCTGAGCTGGTCCCGCGCAGGCGCTGACCTGGCGGGCGCGGCGCCGCCTCAGGCGTCCTGGTCCATTCCGGCCAGGACAAGAGGCAGTCGGCTCGCCCCGCCCTGCGTGATCCGCACCGGCACGCCCCAGTCCTGCTGATGCACATGGCAGGCGGGATATGCGTTCGCCGGGTCGTCGTCGCAGCTCGCGGCCATCGCCGAGACGTGCAGGACGCCCTCGGTGACGGCCGGGTTCAGGTCCACCTCTCTCGTGAGGTCGGTGTCCGCGCCCTCACCCTTGAGGAGCAGCTCCGGCGGGGTCGAGGAGACCAGCAGGCGGGTCGACGGGCCGTACCGGGTGTCCAGTTTCTGGCCCGCCGGGGCCTGGAAGATCACGTCGAGGCGGAGGCGGCCGGGGGCCACCTCGGTCGCCGCCCGCTGCGTGCGGTGCGCGACCGACGCCACCCGGACCGCCTCCTCGGGCAGGCGCAGGCGGGTCAGCCGGTGCCGGGCCGACTCCACCACCACGATGTCCTCGCCGACCAGCACCGCGTCGCTCGGCTCCCGCAGGTCCGTGGCCAGCGTGGTGACCTCGCCGGTCGCGGGGTCGTAGCGGCGCAACGCGTGGTTGTAGGTGTCGGCGACGGCCACGGAACCGTCGGGGAGCGCGGTCACCCCCAGCGGGTGCTGGAACAGGGCCTGCCCGGCGGCGCCGTCGCGGTGTCCGAAGTCGAACAGACCGGTGCCGACGGCCGTGTGGACCCGCCCGTCCGGGTCGACCCAGCGCAGGGCGCTGGTCTCGGAGTCGGCGAGCCACAGGCGGTCCGCGGTGGCCGCGAGACCGGACGGCTGGGCGAACCAGGCCTCGGCGGCCGGGCCGTCCACCAGCCCCTCGTTGGTGGTGCCCGCGGCGACCGCCACGGTCCCCGCCTGCGGGTCGTAGGCCCACAGCTGGTGCACGCCGGCCATGGCGATCCACACCCTGCCGCCGAAGACGGCCACGTCCCAGGGTGAGGAGAGGTCGATCTCGCGGGCCGGGCCCGAGGTCGGGGAACCCTGCCACCACTGGCGCCCGGTGCCGGCGAGGGTGGTCACCTCGCCGGTGTCCGGGTCCAGGCGGCGCAGGGCGTGGTTCACGGTGTCGGCGACGACCACCGAGCCGTCGTCGAGGAGCGCCAGCCCCTGCGGCTCGCTGAAGGAGGCCTCGGCCGCCGTGCCGTCCGCGAAGCCGCGCGCACCGGAGCCGATCCGCCGTACGACGGTCTCCGCGTCCTCCGCCAGCTCCACCAGCTGGTGCCGGCTGGTGTCGCTGACCAGGAAGTTCCCCGAGGGCAGCAGCAGGACCTTGCCGGGGAAGCGCAGGGCGGTCGGCTCGGGCTCCGGCGGCACGTACGGGCCGTCGCCGCGCCGCAGGGTGCCCTTCGCCTCGTGCTCCGCCTCCAGCTCCTCGACCAGCCGGGCGATCGCGTGCGCGTGCCCCTCACCGGCGTGCTGGGCGACGACGTACCCCTCGGGGTCGATCACCACCAGCGTCGGCCAGGCGCGGACCGCGTACTGCTTCCAGGTGGCGAGCTCCGGGTCGTCGAGGACCGGGTGCTCCACGCCGTACCGCTCCACGGCGTCGACGACCGCCTGGTGCTCGGCCTCGTGCACGAACTTGGGCGAGTGCACCCCGATGACCACCACGGTGTCACGGTGCTGCTCCTCCAGTTCACGCAGCTCGTCCAGGACGTGCAGGCAGTTGATGCAGCAGAACGTCCAGAAGTCCAGGACGACGATGCGTCCGCGCAGGTCCGCGAGGGTGTACTGCTTGTCACCTGTGTTCAGCCAGCCGCCCTTGCCGATCAGCTCGGGGGCACGGACGCGGGCACGGCGCGGGGTGGGGGCCGGGGATGTCTCGCTCATGGATCAAGGGTGCCACTTCCCCCGAGCCGTGCGATCGCGCCTGTGGACAACCTGCTGCGCCGCTGGTCAGCGCAGTGCGTGGCCCGTCGTCGCGTCCACGTGGGACGGGACGGCGTCGTGGTGGTCGCCGACCGTGAGGGTGCCGGTCGGTTCGAAGAGGAGGATCGACGCTCCGGCCGGGGCGCTCGGCTTGTGCTCGGTGCCTCGGGGGACCGTGAAGACCGACCCCCGCGGCAGGACGACCGTGCGCTCGCCGGCCGGCTCCCGCAGGGCGATGCGCAGTTCGCCCTCCAGGACCAGGAAGAACTCGTCGGTGTGGTCGTGGACGTGCCAGATGTGTTCGCCCTCGGCCTTGGCGACGCGGACGTCGTAGTCGTTGACGGCGGTGACGATCCGCGGGCTCCACAGGGCGTCGAAGGACGCGAGGGCGTCGGCGAGGGAGAGGGGTTCGCTGGTCATGTCGCTCATCCTGGGCGGTGGTCCGGCACCCGCGTGAGTGCTAGAAATCGCACATGCCGCAAGGATCCTCTCAGCCCCGGCCCCACCGGGTCGCCGTGATCGTCGACTCGGGGACCAATCCGTTCGAGGTGGGGGTCGCCACCGAACTGTTCGGGCTGCCGCGGCCCGAGCTGGGCCTGCCCGTGCCGCCCTACGAGGTGACGCTCTGCGCGCCCACGCCCGAGGTGCGCATGAACCACGGCTTCTTCACGCTCAGCGGGGTGGCGGGGCTGACGGCCGTGGACGAGGCGGACACGTTGGTCGTACCCGGACGGCCCGACAACGTCGTACCGCGCGGTGCCGACGTCCTCGACGCCGTCCGGCGCGCGCACGCGCGGGGCGCGCGGGTGGTGAGTTTCTGCACCGGGACCTTCGCGCTCGCCGAGGCCGGGCTGCTGGACGGACGGCCGGCCACCACGCACTGGCGCTGGGCGGACGCCTTCCGGGACCTGCACCCCCGGGTGCTGCTCCGGCCCGACGTGCTCTTCGTCGACGACGGCGACCTGCTCACCGCCTCCGGCAGCGCGGCGGCGCTCGACCTGGGGCTGCACATCTGGCGCCGGGACCACGGCGCCGAAACGGCCAACGCGGTCTCCCGGCGGCTGGTGTTCGCCTCACACCGGGACGGCGGCCAGCGGCAGTTCGTGGAGCGTCCGGTGCCCGACGTACCGGACGAGTCGCTCGGCCCGCTGCTCGCCTGGGCGCAGGAGCGGCTCGGCGAGCCCCTCGTCGTGGCGGACCTGGCCGCGCGGGCGGCCGTCTCCCCCGCCACCCTGCACCGCCGGTTCCGCGCCCAGCTGGGCACCACCCCACTGGCCTGGCTGACCGGCGAACGGGTGGCTCTCGCCTGCCGTCTCATCGAGCGCGGGGAGGAGCGGCTGGAGGTGGTGGCGGCGCGCAGCGGTCTCGGCACCGCCGCCAACCTGCGCGCCCGGCTGCGGCGCGAGACCGGACTCAGCCCGTCGGACTACCGCCGGCGTTTCGGGCCGGTCGGCCGGGAAGGGGTACAGACATGAGATTCCAGGTGCGGGACCGGCTCCTCGGCTTCGGCGAGGACTACTGGATCGAGGACGAGCACGGCGACAAGGTGTTCCTCGTCGACGGCAAGGCCATGCGGCTGCGGGACACGTTCGAGCTGAAGGACCGGCACGGACGGGTGCTCGTCGACTTCCACCAGAAGATGTTCGCCCTGCGCGACACGATGGTGATCGAACGCGAGGGCGAACCGCTGGCCACCATCAGGCGCAAGCGGCTCTCGCTGCTGCGCAACCACTACCGGGTGCGCCTGGCCGAGGGCACCGAGCTGGACGTCAGCGGCCGGATCCTGGACCGCGAGTTCGCCGTCGAGTACGACGGTGAGCTGCTCGCCGTGATCTCCCGGCGCTGGCTGCACGTGCGGGAGACCTACGGCGTCGACGTCCTGCGGGACGACGCGGACCCGGCGCTGCTCATCGCGGTCGCGGTGTGCGTGATCCACCTCGCCGACAAGGAGCGGGAGGAGGACTAGCCGCCGGCCGGGACGGGCGGACGGTAGAGGCAGGCCCAGGGCCCTAACGGTGGTGCGGGGGCTCAAGGCCCAGCAGGCGGTCCTTGAGGGCCGGGAACTGTTCGCGGGTCGCGGCGACCTTGGCGGGGTCGAGGTCGACGGTGAGGACCTCCTCGCCCGCGCCCGCCTCGGCCAGCACCTCGCCCCAGGGATCCACCACGATCGAGTGACCCGCCTGCGGAACTCCGGCATGGGTCCCGGCCGTTCCACACGCGAGCACGAACGCCTGGTTCTCGACCGCCCGCGCCTGGGCCAGCAGCGTCCAGTGCGCGCGTCGCCGTTCGGGCCAGCCCGCCGAGACGACCATCGTCTCGGCGCCGGCGTCGACCAGTCCGCGGAAGAGCTCGGGGAACCGGAGGTCGTAGCAGGTGGCCACCCCCAGGGTGGTCCCGGGGAGCCGGACCGTCACCAGTTCCTGCCCGGCGCCCATCAGCACCGCCTCGCCCTTGTCGAAGCCGAAGCGGTGGATCTTGCGATAGGCCGCGGTCAGGTCACCGGAGGGGGAGAAGACGAGAGCCGTGTTGTAGAGGGGGCCGTCCGGGTCCCGTTCCGGGATCGAGCCGGCGTGCAGCCAGACGCCCGCGTCGCTCGCCGCCTTGGCCATCGCCTCGTACGTCGGGCCTTCGAGCGGCTCGGCCTCGGTGGCGAACCGCTCGTAGGCGAACGCACCCGTCGTCCACAGTTCGGGCAGCACCACGAGATCGGCTTCCGCCTGCTCGCGCACCAACGCGGCCACGCGTCGCCGACGAGATTCGACCGATTCGCCCTCGTTTACATCGATCTGGATGAGCGAGGCGCGCACACTACCACCGTCCTGGCATTCGAGCCGTCCATACGGGCCTACGATCGTCACACGAAAGCACTGCCGGGGTGCCTCACAGCAGCGTAACTTGGGGGTCCCCCCGGTTCGAGCGAAGTCGAGAATTGGGGGAGTCTCAAGACACCCGCCGACAGCAGCCCACCTCCCGCTGGCAGCGCCGCCACAACCTGCCCGAGTACCGACCGCCGAGGGGTCCCGTTTCCGTGAGTCTGCATCCCACCCTCCAGCCCTACGCCGACGCCTGGACCCACTCCATCGAAGCGATATCCGAGCTGGTGACGCCTCTGGTCGAGGGGGAGTGGAACCGGCGGACGCCCTGCCCGGGCTGGTCGGTGCGGGACGTGGTCTCCCATGTCATCGGCCTGGACTGCGAGATGCTCGGCGACCCACGCCCCATCCACACCCTGCCGCGCGACCTCTTCCACATCACCAACGAGCACCAGCGCTACATGGAGATGCAGGTCGACGCCCGCCGTCACCACACGGCGCCCGAGATGACCTCCGAGCTGGAGTACACGATCATCCGCCGCAACCGTCAGCTGCGCAACGAGTCGCGGGAGCCGGGGCACATCGTGCGCGGGCCGATGGGCAAGGAGATCACCCTCGAAGAGGCCATGCGCAACCGCGCGTTCGACGTGTGGGTGCACGAGCAGGACCTGCGGGCGGCGCTCGGCCGGCCCGGCAACCTGGACTCGCCGGGCGCACACGTCGCCCGGGACGTGCTGCTCGCCGAGCTGCCCCGGGTGGTCGCCAACGACGCGGACGCCCCGCGCAGTTCGGCCGTCATCTTCGACGTGCACGGGCCGGTCGAGTTCCTGCGCACCATCCGGATCGACATCCAGGGCCGCGGCACCCTGGAGGCCACCCCGGCGCTCGGCCCCGCCGCCGTCTTCACCCTCGACTGGGAGACGTACGTCCGGCTGGCCTGCGGCCGCACCTCCGCGGACGCGGTCGCGGACCGGGTGAAGGCGGAGGGCGACCCGGAACTGACGGCGGCGATCCTGCGCCACTTCGCGGTCACCCAGTAGGACGGTCGGCAGGCGGATTGAGTCGGCGGGCGGACGCCGGTCATGCGCCGTCGGCGGGCGGACGCCGGTAATTCGCTGTCTCCCGGGGACCGCGGACGCCTACCGTGCCCGGCATGACCGCTGACGCCGCACCACACGACGACCTCCCACCCCGCCTCACCCGCCTCACCTTCCACGGCCCCCTCTCCGAGGCCCGCGCGACCGCGATGGTTCGGCGTCTGGCCGCCACGCGCCCCGCCGGCGTGCTGGACATCGGCTGCGGCTGGGGCGAGTTGCTGCTCCGGCTGCTGGAGGCCGTACCGGAGGCGCGGGGCGTCGGGGTGGATCTGCACGCGGGGGACCTGGAGCGGGGGCGCCGGGCCGCCAAGGCGCGGGGGCTGGCGGACCGGGTGGAGTTCGCCGAGGAGTCCGCCGTCGGAACCGCCCGCGGCCCGGCCGACGTGGTGCTGTGCCTCGGCGCGAGCCAGGCGCTCGGCGACGATCCCGTCACGGCCCTGCGTGAACTGCGCCGCCTGGTGACCGACGGGGGCCGGGTCCTGCTGGGCGAGGGCTTCTGGCAGCGCGTCCCGACGGACGCCGAGCTGTCCCGGATGTGGCCGGGTGCCTCGGTGGCCGATCACCACCCGCTGGCGGAGCTGGCCGACCTGGCGGTCGCGGCCGGTTTCCGCCCCGAGTGGATCGAGACGGCCGGCCCGGACGAGTGGGAGGAGTTCGAGTCGGCGTACCAGGCGGACCAGGAGGTATGGCTGGCGGCCCACCCCGGTCATCCCCTGGCGGCGGAGACCCGGGAACGCCTGGACGCCCACCGCAGGGCCTGGCTGACCTACCGAGGCGTCCTGGGCCTAGCCTACCTGACCCTGGTCCCGACGACGGCCTGAACCACCCTCGTACGGGCAGGAGGTCGGACTACGCGGGCACGTGCACCGTCTCCACCCGGCTCGCCACCAGCCGCTCCCGCTCCCGCCGGACGGCTCGCCCCCGCAACCGCAGGATCTGGCTCACGCCCAGCGCCTGCAGCACGAACACGCACGAGAACGCCACCGTGTAGTTGTCGCCGGTCGCGTCCAGCAACACCCCGACCGCGAACAACGTCGTCATCGAGGCCACGAAACCACCCATGTTGGTGATCCCGGACGCGGTCCCCTGCCGCTCGGGCGGGTTGGCGGGCCGCGCGAAGTCGAAGCCGATCATCGACGCGGGTCCGCACGCCCCCAGCACCGTGCACAGCACCACCAGCAGCCACATCGGCGCGTGGTCGCCGGGATACGCCAGGGTCGCCGCCCAGACGAGCGCGGTCGCCCCGACCGTGCCCAGCGCCAGCGGCAGCCGCGCCGTGTGGTGCCGGGCGACGATCTGGCCGTAGACCAGTCCCACCGTCATGTTGGAGAGGACGACCAGGGTCAGCAGTTCCCCGGCCGTGGCACGGGACAGCCCCTGCGCCTGCACCAGGAACGGCAGCCCCCACAGCAGCAGGAAGACCATCGCGGGGAACTGGGTGGTGAAGTGCACCCACAGACCGAGCCGGGTCCCCGGCTCCCGCCAGGACGCGGCGATCTGCCTGCGCACGTAGGCCGCTCCCTGGTGCGGGAAGGGCTCCGGCTCGTACCCCTCGGGATGGTCCTTGAGGAACAGGAACACGAGGACGAGGACGACCGCGCCGGCCAGCGCGCTGCCCGCGAACGCCAGGGTCCAGCCCAGGCCGTGCAGGAGCCGGGCCAGGACCAGGGTGGAGACGAGGTTGCCCGCCATGCCGACCAGGCCGGCCAGCTGGGCGATCATCGGGCCGCGCCGGACCGGGAACCAGCGGGTGCCGAGCCGCAGCACGCTGATGAACGTCATCGCGTCACCGCAGCCCAGCAGCGCGCGCGAGGCGAGCGCGGTGCCGTACGAGGGGGAGAAGGCGAAGCCGAGCTGTCCGGCGGTGAACAGCACCGCGCCGATGGTCAGCACCTTCTTCGTGCCGAGGCGGTCGACCAGCAGGCCGACGGGTATCTGCATGCCGGCGTAGACCAGCAGCTGGAGGATCGAGAAGGTGGACAGGGCCGAGGCGCCGACGTGGAAACGGTCGGCCGCGTCGAGGCCGGCCACTCCGAGGGAGGTGCGGAAGATGACGGCGACGAAGTAGACCGAGACGCCTATGCCCCACACGGCGACGGCCCGGCGGCCGCCCGGGGGATCACCGGGCAACGGCGTGCCGCTGCGGCTCATCGGACCTCACCCCGTGCCAGGTGCGCGAACCAGTCGACGTGCCGGTGCACGAGGTCGACCGCACGATCGGCGTCCCCCGCGCGCAGCGCGTCCAGGATCTCCTCGTGCTCGGTGAGCGACTTGGCGATCCGGTCGGGGTGGGCGTGCATGATGGCGACGCCCATCCGCAGCTGCCGGTCGCGCAGTTGGTCGTAGAGCCGGGAGAGGATCCCGTTGCCGCCGTCGCGGACGATCTCGGCGTGGAAGCAGCGGTCGGTGACGGCTGCGGCGGCCAGGTCACCGGCGGAGGCCTCGGCCTTCTGCCGGTCGAGCAGTTCCTGGAGGCGGGCCACCAACGCGGCCGACGGGGGTACGGCCTTGCGCACCGCGTGTTCCTCGACCAGCATCCGGGTCTCCACCACGTCCGCGATCTCCTGCGCGGAGACGGGCAGCACCATGGCACCCTTCTTCGGGTAAAGCCTGATCAAACCCTCGACCTCGAGGCGCAGCAGCGCCTCGCGGACCGGCGTGCGGGAGACCCCTACGGCCTCGGCCAGCTCGCCCTCGGTGAGGAGGGTGCCGCCTTCGTAGTGACGGTCCAGGACGCCTTGTTTGACATGGGAGTAGACGCGGTCGGCGGCGGGGGGCTGCTTGACGGCCAGGCTCATGCCCACAGCTTAGATACAACGCGTACGCAAGGGCGCACGGCGTCCACCATCCGGACGTGACGTACATCGCACCCAGCAACCGCACAACCATCTGTGCTACTTACGTGTCACACACATGCGGCCCCACACGCTTTGGCACCCCCAACTCGGCCGCATCACAGGGGCATTACGACTCGACTCGGGGTATTTCAGTTGATTACCGGCATTAAGGGCACCCGCCTCCGCAAGGCCGTCGCCGTCGCCGTCACCTCCGGCGCGATGCTCGCGACCGGTGCCCTCACCGCGGCACCCGCGCAGGCCGTCACCGCACCCTCGATCGTGGCCAAGGGTGGCTACGTCATGAACAATTCGACGGCGAAGACGCTGTACACGAAGAAGGCGGACACCCAGCTGTCCACCGGCTCCACCACGAAGATCATGACCGCCAAGGTCGTGCTCGCACAGTCCAACCTGAACCTGGACGCCAAGGTCACCATCCAGAAGGCGTACAGCGACTACGTCGTCGCCAACAACGCCTCCCAGGCGCACCTCATCGTCGGCGACAAGGTGACCGTCCGCCAGCTGCTCTACGGGCTGATGCTGCCTTCCGGCTGCGACGCCGCGTACGCGCTCGCCGACAAGTACGGCTCCGGCACCACCCGCGCCAAGCGTGTCGCCAACTTCATCGGCAAGATGAACACCGCCGCAAAGAGCGTGGGCGCGACGCACACCCACTTCGACTCCTTCGACGGCATCGGCAACGGCAACAACTACTCGACGCCGCGCGACCTGACGAAGATCGCCAGCAGCGCGATGAAGAACGCCACGTTCCGCACGGTCGTCAAGACGAAGAGCTACACGGCGAAGACGATCACCAAGACCGGTTCCACCCGCACCATGGCGGCCTGGACCAACACCAACACGCTGCTCAGCAGCTACAGCGGTGCGATCGGCATCAAGACCGGCTCCGGCCCCGAGGCCAAGTACTGCCTGGTCTTCGCCGCGACCCGCAACGGCAAGACGGTCATCGGCACCGTCCTCGCCTCCTCCTCGATCACCCAGCGCGCCACGGACGCCACGAAGCTCCTGAACTACGGCTTCGCGACGATCTGACCCGCTCCACACCAAGGCCCGCCGCACCCCATGCGGCGGGCCTTTTTGCCATACCCAAAAGGAACTTCGCAGCAGAACTCCCGTTCTTCCCTCGCAATCGTGAACATGCAGGTATGTGACTGGCATATTCGATTTTCTCCGCCCTAGGTTCCGCAGCGGAGGTGGTTCCCATGAACGAACCCAACAAGCAAGCGAAGCCGGCCGGCCGCCACGAGGCCATCGACGTCAGCGACTTCGTGTACGCGGCGACCGGAGCGCGAGTACGACGGCTGACCATGCCGGACGGAACGCACTGGTTCCCGGCTGTGGATGTGTGCAAGGAACTCGGGTACACCACACCCAGCAAGGCGCTGGCAGATCACGTCCCGGAGGCCCATCGAGAAACTCTCGAGACCGTGACTGGAGGTCACGCTCTCAGCATTCCCGCAGGTAGGCAGTGGCGTCGAGACATGAATCTCATCGATCTCCAGGGCCTGATCATCCTCGTCAACGGCTGCACGAAGCCGACCTGCGCCCCCTTCAAGCAGTGGGTCGCGGAGGTCATCGAGACAGTCCAGCGAGAGGGTTCCTACACTCTCGAAGAGGCCGAGGTGCAGCCGACCGAACCGGGGGCGCCCATCGCGTACGCCATGCCGGAGCAGGTCGCCGAGGCCATCGTCCGACTCGAGGCACACAACCTTCAGCTGGACGAGCAACTGGCGAACGGGCAGCGCGAACTGATCGAGTTGCAGAGGAGCACGCTCGCCGTGCAGCAGGCCATGGTCCGGGCCATGGAACGGATCGCCGACCGGCTCGACGAACTCGTCCTCGAACGCCGCAAGCCCTACGGTCCGCCCGTGGCGCTGCCGACCACCGAGTCCGTACTCGCCGACTGGCGGCGGCGGTTGTCCGTGACCGAGGACGTGTGGACGGTGGCCGTCGTGATCGCCCCGGTCCTCGTCGAGAAGGGTGAGCTGCGCGAGCCGCTCGAATCGATCGCCGCGCGCACCGGCCTGACGGTGCACCGCGTCAACGAGTGTCTCCGGCTGCTGCGCAAGCACGCCTGCATTCACTCGCGCGGCGGGACGGAGGAGGGGGCGCCGGTCTACGTGCTGAACCAGCTCTGACATGCAGTGGGCGGCCGCAATCCAAGCTTGCGGCCGCCCACTCTCTCAACCTATCCGGCCTCAGCCCCAGGTAATCAACCGCTTCGGCTGTTCGAGGATCGCCGCGATGTCCGCGAGGACCTTGGAGCCGAGTTCACCGTCGACCAGGCGGTGGTCGAAGCTGAGGGCGAGGGTGGTGACCTGACGCGGCTTCACCTTGCCCTTGTGGACCCACGGCTGGAGTCTGATCGCGCCGACCGCGAGGATCGCCGCCTCGCCCGGGTTGAGGATCGGCGTGCCCGTGTCGATGCCGAAGACGCCGACGTTGGTGATGGTGACCGTGCCGCCCTGCATCGCGGCCGGTGACGTCTTGCCGTCCCGGGCCGTGGCGACCAGCTCGCCCAGCGCCTCGGCCAGTTGCGGGAGCGTCTTCGCGTGGGCGTCCTTGATGTTCGGGACAATCAGGCCCCGCGGGGTGGCCGCGGCGATCCCCAGGTTGACGTAGTGCTTGAGCACGATCTCCTGGTTCGCCTCGTCCCAGGACGCGTTGATGTCCGGGTTGCGCTTGATCGCGACCAGCAACGCCTTGGCGATGAGGAGGAGCGGGTTGACCCGCAGGCCCTGCATCTCCTTGTCCTGCTTCAGCTCCTCCACCAGCTTCATCGTCCGCGTCACGTCCACCGTCACGAACTCCGTGACGTGCGGGGCCGTGAACGCGGAACCCACCATCGCCGCCGCCGTCGCCCTGCGCACACCCTTGACGGGCACGCGGGTCTCGCGGGCGGTGTCGTACGCAGCGACGGGGGCCGCGGGAACGGCAGGCGCGGCGGGAGCGGCGGGAGCCTCGGGTACGGCCACCGTCGCCTCGGGAGCCGCCGCCACCGCCGCGTGCACGTCCTCGCGCGTGATGACGCCGTCCGGGCCCGACGGGGTCACCGTGGCCAGGTCCACACCCAGGTCCTTCGCCAGCTTGCGCACCGGCGGCTTCGCCAGCGGACGCGGGCGCTCCTGAGGCGCGTCGGCGGGCGCCGCGGGGGCGGGAGCGTGGCCGTTCAGCTCGCCCTGGACCGCGGAGCGGACCGCCGCCTCGGCGACCGTCACCTCCGGCCCCTTGCGCGGGCGGCGCTTGGTGGAGGAGGCCGCCACGCCGTAGCCGACGAGGACCGGCTGGCGGCCCTCCGGCTTCTTCTCCGGCTCCGGCGCCGCGGCGGCGGGCTCCTCGACGGGAGCCTGCTGGGCCCCGCCCGCCACGTCGACCGTGATGATCGCGGTGCCCACGTCCACCGTGGTGCCCTCCGCGAAACGCAGCTCACGCACCACCCCGTCATACGGGATCGGCAGTTCGACGGCCGCCTTCGCCGTCTCGACCTCGCACACCACCTGACCGTCGGTCACCGTGTCACCCGGCTGGACGTACCACTTGAGGATCTCCGCCTCGGTGAGCCCCTCACCCACGTCCGGCATCCTGAACTCGCGTACGGACGCTTCCGTCATCGTCGTCACGACCCTCTCCTCAAAACGCCAGCGAGCGGTCGACGGCGTCGAGCACCCGGTCCAGGCCCGGCAGGTACTCCTCCTCCAGACGCGCCGGCGGGTAGGGGGCGTGGTAGCCGCCCACCCGGAGCACCGGGGCCTCCAGGTGGTAGAAGCAGCGCTCGGTGATGCGGGCGGCGATCTCCGCGCCCGAACCGAAGAACACCGGCGCCTCGTGCACCACGACCAGCCGGCGGGTCTTCTCGACCGAGGCCTGGATCGAATCGAAGTCCAGCGGGGAGACGGACCTGAGGTCCAGGACCTCCAACGACCTGCCCTCCTCGGCGGCCGCGTCGGCGACCTCCTGGCACAGCTTGACCATCGGGCCGTAGGCGACCAGCGTCAGATCGGTGCCCTCACGGACCACGCGCGCCTTGTGCAGCGGACCGGGGATCGCCTCCGGATCCACCTCACCCTTGTCCCAGTACCGCCGCTTCGGCTCGAAGAAGATCACCGGGTCGTCGCTCTGGATGGCCTGCTGCATCATCCAGTAGGCATCCGAGGAACTCGCCGGGGACACGATCTTCAACCCCGCCACATGCGCGAACAACGCCTCCGGCGACTCCGAGTGGTGCTCGACCGCACCGATACCACCGCCGTACGGAATCCGCACGACCACCGGCATCTTCACCTTGCCCAGCGAACGCGCATGCATCTTCGCCAGCTGCGTGACGATCTGGTCGTACGCCGGGAAGACGAAACCGTCGAACTGGATCTCCACCACCGGCCGGTAACCCCGCAGAGCCAGACCGATCGCCGTACCGACGATCCCGGACTCCGCCAGAGGGGTGTCGATGACGCGGCTCTCACCGAAGTCCTTCTGCAGGCCGTCGGTGACCCGGAAGACACCGCCCAGCTTGCCGACGTCCTCACCCATCACCAGCACCTTGGGGTCCGCGTCCAGCGCGCGGCGCAGCGACTCGTTGATCGCCTTGGCCAGAGCCATCTTCTCCGCAGCCACGGTCAGACCCCCTCCACGTCCGCGAACGACGCCTGATAGGCGGCGAACCGGGCTCGTTCCTCATCGACGAGCGCGTGCCCGTCCGCGTACACGTGCTCGAAGACGGCGAAGTGGTCCGGGTCCGGCATCGCCCGCACCGCCTCACGCACCCGCCTGCCCAACGCCTCCGACTCGCTCTCCAGTTCCGCGAAGAATCCCTCGTCCGCGTGGTGTGAAGCCTCCAGATACCGGCGCAGACGCAGGATCGGGTCCTTCGCCTCCCACGCCTCGCGCTCCTCGTCCGCCCGGTACTTCGTCGGGTCGTCGGAGGTGGTGTGGGCACCCATCCGGTACGTGAACGCCTCCACCAGCGTCGGACCCTCGCCGCTGCGGGCCCGCTCCAGCGCCCACTTCGTCACCGCCAGACACGCCAGCACGTCATTCCCGTCGACACGGACGCCGGGGAAACCGAAGCCCTGGGCGCGCTGGTAGAGCGGCACCCTGGTCTGCTTCTCGGTCGGCTCCGAGATCGCCCACTGGTTGTTCTGGCAGAAGAACACCACCGGAGCGTTGTAGACCGCGGAGAAAGTGAACGATTCGGCGACGTCACCCTGGCTGGACGCACCGTCACCGAAGTACGCGATCACCGCACTGTCCGCACCGTCCTTGGCGACCCCCATCGCATACCCCGTCGCGTGCAGCGTCTGGGAGCCGATGACGATCGTGTAGAGGTGGAAGTTGTTGGTGTTGGGGTCCCAGCCGCCGTGGTTGACGCCGCGGAACATGCCCAGCAGGTTGGTCGGGTCGACCCCGCGGCACCAGGCGACGCCGTGCTCCCGGTAGGTCGGGAAGACGTAGTCGTCCTCGCGGGTGGCGCGTCCGGAGCCGATCTGGGCGGCCTCCTGGCCGAGCAGGGAGGCCCACAGACCCAGCTCGCCCTGCCGCTGCAAGGCGGTGGCCTCGGCGTCGAAACGACGCGTGAGCACCATGTCGCGGTACAGGCCGCGCAGTTCGTCGGGGGTGATCCCGGCGACGTAGGGGTCGTACTCGGCGTTCTTGACCCGCTTGCCCTCGGGGGTCAGCAGCTGCACGAGTTCGGGCTCGGCGCTCTTCTTCGTCGTGGTGCGAGTGGTGGTGCGGCTGGTGGTGCGCTTGGTGCCGGTCTTGCTGCCGGTGGTACCGGCCTTGCCTGCGGCGCTGCGTCGCGGTGTGCCCGCGGCACTGCTGTCCACGCTCACGTGTGCTCCTCCGTCGGTCCGGCCCCCGGGGTTGCCGGGTGAACCAGTGCGGCTCACCTGTTTCCGACACCCGTGGCACGGGGTGGGTGCCACTCGGCCGGGAACAGGCGTGACAGGTGCCCCGGCGAGCGCCCTGCAAGATGCACGTTACCCAGTGCGTCACATTTCTGTGAAACCCCTCCTGACCTGCGTTTTTGCTTGGAAATCCAAGTACTTTCCCCTTGGGTTCCCCAGTGGGTCGACGCGGGCCGGAAGCTAGCTGGTCAGAGCCTTGCGAGAAGCCGGAGCAACCGCACGTTATCTCGCGGGACCGGGGGACGGGAAGAATGCTTCGCACCCGAGTTCGTCAAGGTCCACCCTGTGACCGAAAGCGATCAACAGCGACTGTCTGCAACAATCCGCAGCTCAAGGCCTCATCCGGTGCCCTAGCATCTGCCGCGTGCCGCGCTCACCCGTACCACCCCTCGTGCCCCATGCGCCCCCTCTGGGCGCCTTGCTCCGGCTTTACGCCGCCGGTTCCGCACTCGCCTGCGAGCCCGTGGAACAAGGTCTTCTCAACCGCGGCTACCGCCTCTGCACCACCCGCGGCAGCTACTTCCTCAAGCACCACTTCGATCCGGACACCGCCGACCCCGCCGCCATCGAGCGCCGGCATCTGGCCACCCAGCGCCTCGCCGCCGTCGGCGTCCCGGTCGCCCCGCCCCTGGCCCACCGCGACGGCCGGACGGTCGCGGTCGTCGGCGGGCACGCCTACGCGCTGCACCCCTGGATCGACGGCAGGCACCGGCACGGCGGACAGCTCACGCGCGGGGAGTGCACGCGGCTCGGCGCGCTGCTCGGTGCCGTGCACGCCTGCCTGGAAGACGTGATGCCGCCCAAGGGGCGCACCCGCCCGGCCACCGCCCCCCATCCCGTGGAGAGCGCCGACCCGGCCGACACCTACGCGCTCATCGACGACCTGCTCACCCGGGTCAGCCGCCACCGCCCGGCCGACGCCTTCGACGAACTCGCCCGCCACCGGCTCCTGGAGCGCCGGGCACTCCTGGAGCAGCACGCCGGCCGGCGCCCGCCGCGCGGCGGCCCGGTGGGCTGGGTGCACGGCGACTTCCACCCGTTCAACCTGCTGTACAAGGACGACGACGCCCCCGCCGCGATCGTCGACTGGGACCGGCTCGGGGTGCAGCCGCGCGCGGAGGAGGCGGTACGCGCCGCCGTGATCTTCTTCGTCCGCCCGGCGGGCGCGCTCGACCTGCGCAAGGTGCGCGCGTACGCGCGCGCGTACCGGCGCGCGGCCGGGGCCACGCCCTCGGAGCTGGCGGCGGCCGTGCACCGGGTGTGGTGGGAGCGGCTCAACGACTTCTGGATGCTGCGCTGGCACTACGAGCGGGGTGACACCCGCGCGGACTCCCAGTTCCCCGCCGCCTCGGCCCTGGCCGTGTGGTGGACCAGGGAGTACGAAGCGGTGTGCGACGCGTTCGTGGCGTGACACCGGCCGGTACGACGAAGGCGCCCTCCCGGTGACGGAAGGGCGCCTCGCCCGTGCCTCGTCGCGTCATGCCGCGCCTTGCCGCGCCTTCTCAGTTGCCGAAGGGCGTGGGTGTCCTTCAACCGCCGCCCAGGCCGGAGCCGGAGATCGTGCCCGCGTCGGTCCCGCCGGCGTCGCCGGTGCCCGTCGTGTCGGAGGGCTGCGAGTCCGGCGAGCTCGCGGTGTCGGTCGGCTGCGAGGCGCTGGCCGTCTCGCTCGGCTCGCTGCTCGGCTCGCTGCTCTGCTGCTGGGACGGGCTGTACGTCGGGGTCGGCGGCTTCGAGTAGCCGTTGTGGTTGCCGTTGCCCGAACCGCTCGTGCCGGTGCCCGTGTCCGAGGACGTGGCGCTGGTCTCGTCGGTGGGGCTGGAGCTGGGCGTCTCGTCCTTGGTGGTCTGCGAGGCGCTCGGGGACGTCGACGGCCCCGTGCCGCCGCCGTCACCGCCGCCACCGCCCTTGTTCAGCGCCAGCGCGACGCCCGCCGCGATGGCGATCACCGCGAGGACGGCCAGGATCCAGAGCCTGCCGCGGCCGCTGCCCTTGTTGCCGTGCCCCTCGAAGCCACCGTCGTCGCCCCCGTAACGGGAGGGCAGGATCGGCTGCGGGATCTGGGTGGTCCCGGAGGCGGCCGTCGGGTGCGGCATCACGGTCGTACCGGCGAACCCGGAGGCCGGGGTGTGCCGGCCGTCGTGCACGGCGACCGGGCCGGTGTTCCAGGTGCCGGTGTGGCCGCCCTGGTCGTACAGCATCTGCAGGGCGTACTGGACCAGGCCGCGCATCTCCTCGGCGGTCTGGAAACGGTCGTCGGGCTCCTTGGCGAGCGAGCGCATGACCAGGCCGTCCAGCTCCGGCGGGGCCGCGCCCTCGGAGGTCTGGGACGGCGGCACCGGGATGTCCTGGACGTGCTGGTAGACCACCGACAGCGGGGTCTCCCCGATGAACGGCGGCCGCAGCGCGAGCAGTTCGTAGAGCAGACAGCCAGTGGCGTACAGGTCGGAGCGGTGGTCGACGGCCTTGCCGAGCGCCTGCTCCGGGGACAGGTACTGGGGGGTGCCCATGACCATGCCGGTCTGGGTCATCGTCGTGGACGCGCCGTGCAGGGCGCGCGCGATGCCGAAGTCCATCACCTTGACGGAACCGGTCTGGGTGATGATGACGTTGGCCGGCTTGATGTCGCGGTGCACGATGCCGTGCTGGTGCGAGTAGGCCAGCGCCTCCAGCACCCCGGAGACGATGATCAGGGCCTGCTCGGGCCCGGGCGCCTCCGAGTTGATCAGCAGGTCGCGGATGGTGTGGCCCTCGACCAGCTCCATCACGATGTACGGCACCGACTGGCCGCCGACGACGTCCTCTCCCGAGTCGTACACGGCCACGATGGCATGGTGGTTGAGGCCGGCGACCGACTGTGCCTCGCGGGTGAACCGGGCCTTGGAGACCGGGTCCTCCGCCAGGTCGGCGCGGAGCAGCTTGACGGCCACGGTGCGGCCGAGCCGTACGTCCTCGGCCGCGAACACCTCGGCCATGCCGCCCCGGCCGAGACGGTGGGTCAGCCGGTACCGGCCGTCGCCGACCAGGCCCTGGTTGCCCCACATCTCCGGCGCGTCTGACATGCCGCCGCCAGTCGCCTCGGGGTCGGACGGGCCCTGGGCGCTGTGCGTCTGTGCCATCGGTCCTCGCCGTCGTTTCTGCCCGCGGTGCGCGCGGTGTTGTCACGGTCTCCGTCGGCCACGCTACAGCCTCCGGGCAACCCGCAGGTCCGGGATCCGGCCCGTGGACGGACCGGCCATGAAACCCGCACCCCTCACCGTCGTGCAAATTCTGTGTACCGGGCGTACGGCCGCTGTAACGCTTCCGCGACTCTTCCTTCGCGTACGGTCACGGAACGGGCACCGCGCTTGACGTGTCGGTGCCCTGGGGCAGACTTGGCCGGGAATGGGACATTCGATCAACAAGGGTGCCTGAGGGGCCGACGGGGGACGGGGAAAATGAGCCAGGACGGCGCACACGGCCGTTATACGGGGCGGGCTCTGGCCGGTGGCCGCTACCAGCTGCGCGACCTGCTCGGCGAGGGCGGCATGGCCTCCGTGCACCTGGCCTACGACACGGTCCTGGACCGCCAGGTCGCGATCAAGACCCTGCACACCGAACTCGGCCGGGAACAGGCCTTCCGCGAGCGCTTCCGCCGCGAGGCCCAGGCAGTGGCCAAGCTCACGCACACCAACATCGTCTCCGTGTTCGACACCGGCGAGGACGCGCTCGACGGCGCCACGATGCCGTACATCGTCATGGAGTACGTCGAGGGCCGCCCGCTCGGCTCGGTGCTCGACGAGGACGTACGGCAGTTCGGCGCGATGCCCGCCGACAAGGCGCTGAAGATCACCGCCGACGTGCTCGCCGCGCTGGAGATCAGCCACGAGATGGGGCTGGTCCACCGCGACATCAAACCGGGCAACGTGATGATGACCAAGCGCGGGGTCGTCAAGGTGATGGACTTCGGCATCGCCCGTGCCATGCAGTCCGGGGTCACCTCGATGACCCAGACGGGCATGGTCGTCGGCACCCCGCAGTACCTCTCCCCCGAGCAGGCGCTGGGCCGTGGCGTGGACGCCCGATCCGACCTCTACTCGGTCGGCATCATGCTGTTCCAGCTGGTCACCGGGCGGCTGCCGTTCGACGCGGACTCCCCGCTCGCGATCGCCTACGCGCATGTCCAGGAGGAGCCGGTCGCCCCCTCCTCGATCAACCGTTCCCTGCCGCCGGCCGTGGACGCGCTGGTCGCCCGCGCGCTGAAGAAGAACCCGAACGAACGATTCCCGACCTCCGAGTCCATGCGCGACGAGTGCCTGCGGGTGGCCGCCTCGCTCCAGCCCGCCGCGCCCAGCATCGTGCCGGGCGTCCCCCGGGCGCAGAGCGGCTCCGGGGTCGGCTCCGCGGTGTTCCCGCCCGTCGACCAGGCCACACCCGCGGCGTCCGGACCGGTGCAGACCCCGTACCAGCCGACGCCGGCCGCCCATCCGTACGGCACCCCGGCACCGACGCCGTCCCCCGCCTACGGCTATCCGCAGCAGGCCGGCTACCAGACCCCGGCGGGGTACGGCCGGCCGGCGCCGCCTGCCCCGCCGTACTCCACGGCCCCGGCCACCGTCTCCACCGGTGCGGGGGGCGGTGGCGGTGGGAAGGGCAACCGGCCGGCGGTCATCGGGTCGGTCGCGGTCTCGCTGATCGCGGTGATCGGGCTGGTCGTCGCGCTGGCCCTGCACAACAAGGGCGACGGCGGTGACGACAACGGCGGCGGTGGCAGCAGCGCGAGCGCCTCGGCCTCGCACGCCTCCGGCTACCGCGGGCCCGACACCTCGAAGACCGTCGAGACGACCGAGTGCACCGAGCCCGAGGAGTCCTACAACGACCCGAAGAAAGTGCGGGTCCCGGACTTCAAGTTCAAGTACATCAAGTCGGTCAAGGCCTGCTTCCAGGCCGCCGGATGGCAGATGAAGATCACGAACGTCGACGAGAACACGTACGGCGACGGCGCGGTCATGGACCAGTTCCCGTCCTCCGGCACGGACGTCGACCCGAAGGACATGCCGACCATCGAGCTCAAGGTGTCCACCGGCAACCCGGCCACCGGCTGAGGCACGAGGACGCACGGGCTGAGGACGTAGGAAGGGCCCGGCGGTCGCACGCCGGGCCCTTTCGCCTGCCGGGAGACCTAGAGGTATGGGCCGCCGGTGCGGCCGGCCTGGCCGTGTTCGTCGCCCTCGTGGCCGACGCCCGGTGGCAGCGCACGGCGCATCTGCTCCAGCTGGGCACGGGCGGCCATCTGCTGGGCGAACAGGGTCGTCTGGATGCCGTGGAAGAGCCCCTCCAGCCAGCCCACCAACTGCGCCTGCGCGATCCGCAGTTCCGCGTCGGAGGGGGTCGACTGCTCGGTGAACGGCAGTGAGAGCCGCTCCAGCTCCTCCACCAGCTCCGGCGCCAGCCCGTCCTCCAGCTCCTTCACGGAGCTGGCGTGGATCTCCTTGAGCCGGACCCGGCTGGCCTCGTCGAGGGGAGCGGCGCGCACCTCCTCCAGAAGCTGCTTGATCATGCTGCCGATCCGCATGACCTTGGCGGGCTGTTCCACCATCTCCGTCACCGGGACCTCGCGGGAGTCCTCGTCCCCGTTGCCGCCGCCGAGAGCCATTCCGTCCTGGCCCACGACCAGGATCTGCGGGTTCTCGGTGGACCGTTCGTTCCTCGGCATCTCCATGCCGCCATTCTCTCGCACCCGTACACCTCACCAGCGTGGTGCCCCCCTCTGGGGCTGATCCACCTTTCGGAACGCACCAGGACCGGCCGTAGACCCATCGGGCGAACCAGAAATGCCCGGCTTGTCACCGAATGTGAGGCTGGTGGGCGTCGGCCCTGACGACGACCGTGCTCCAGGAGGTCACCGCCGTGACTCCAAGGCTGCGAACCGCCTTCGGCGGTCTTCTGCTGCTCGTCCTCGCGATGATCCTGCTGCCGTCCCGCACGGCTGTCGCCCACGGCCCCGGGCCGCTGACCTCCGACTCCGTCGGCGCCTCGGCCACCCCCCGGCCGTCCCTGGCCGGGACGGTGGCCGGTGAGGGCCGGACGCGGCCGGGACGGCACCTGGGACCGGCGGTGACGGTGATGGGCGACGAGGACCCCGACGACCCCGACGAGGAGGCGGCGGAGGACGGCGCCGAGAGCCAGGCCGCCACGGCCGCGCAACCGCCCCGGGACGCCGCCGTGAACCCGACCGCGCCCCAGCCGCCACCCGTCCACCAGGCCATCGCCCCCGGCCAGGACGGCGAAACCGAGCCCGTACTGGACATCCTGCCGCTGGGCAGCGGACTGGTCCTGATCGGCCTCGGACTCGGCCTCGCCTTCATCGGACTGCGGGTGCGCCGCGGCTAGCGGGTGTCCGGGGATCCCCCGGCCGGTGCCGGCAGCTTCCCTAGCCGGTGACCAGTAGGACCTTCCCGATGTGGTCGCTGGCCTCCACCACCCGGTGCGCCTGCGCCGCCTCGGCCATCGGCAGCTCCCGGTCGACGACCGGACGGACATGGCCCTGGGCGATCAGCGGCCAGACGTGCTCACGTACCGCCGCGACGATCGCCGCCTTCTCCGCGAGCGGCCGGGCGCGCAGCGAGGTCGCGCTGATCGCGGCCCGCTTGGCGAGCAGCGCTCCGATGTTCAGCTCGCCCTTGACGCCGCCCTGCATGCCGATGATCGCGAGCCGCCCGTTGACCGCGAGGACCTGCACGTTCCGGTCCAGGTACTTGGCGCCCATGTTGTCGAGGATGACGTCGGCGCCCGCGCCGTCGGTGGCCGCCTTCACCTCCTCGACGAAGTCCTGCTCGCGGTAGTTGACGAGGACGTCCGCGCCCAGCTCGGCGCAGAAGTCCAGCTTCTCCTTCGTCCCCGCGGTGACCGCGACCTTGGCGCCGACCGCCTTGCCCAGCTGGATCGCCATGGTGCCGATGCCACTGGAGCCACCGTGCACGAGCAGCGTCTCGCCCGGGCGCAGATGGGCGATCATGAAGACGTTCGACCAGACCGTGCTGACCACCTCGGGCAGCGCGGCGGCCCACCGGAGATCCACGCCCTCGGGCACCGGCAGCAGCTGTCCGGCCGGGACGACGACCCGCTCCGCGTAGCCGCCGCCCGCGAGCAGTGCGCACACCTCGTCGCCGACCGACCAGCCGGAGACGTTCGGGCCGAGCGCGGCGATCCGCCCGGAGCACTCCAGGCCGGGGTAGGCGGACGCGCCCGGCGGGGGATCGTAGTAGCCCTGTCGTTGCATGATGTCGGCGCGGTTGACGGCGCTGGCCACCACCTCGACCAGTACTTCGCCCTCGCCGGGCACGGGGTCGGGGACCTCGTCCCACACCAG
Source organism: Streptomyces sp. NPDC021562 (assembly GCF_040640875.1). Classification (NCBI taxonomy): domain Bacteria; kingdom Bacillati; phylum Actinomycetota; class Actinomycetes; order Kitasatosporales; family Streptomycetaceae; genus Streptomyces; species Streptomyces sp. NPDC021562. The sequence goes on along the minus strand of NZ_JBFACN010000002.1, from coordinate 356,959 downwards.
CGCCTCGGGTCCACCGGGTTCGGGAATCGTGATCGCATGCATGTCCGCGACGCTACTCCTCACCCGTCAGGACCCCGACGGCGGCGGTACCGGCCACTCGCCCGGTCAGGCGCGGGGCAGCGGCCGTATGTCCGGTGCGACCCGGCTGCCCGGGGAGGCCCGGACGATGGTGATGAGGCGGTCGGTCGGCTGGATGGTGCCGACGGCCGGGTCGTCGTAGCCCAGCACCCGGTGGCCGCGCAGGACGCTGACCACCAGGTCGGCCGTCTCGCGCGGGGTCTTGCCGACCTCGGCCCTGACCGCCGGGCGCTCGATCAGGTCCAGGCCGCTGCCCTGCTGGATGAGGTCCTCCATGACCATGCCCGCGGCGGGGCTGAGCACGGACAGGCCGAGCAGCCGGCCGGCCGCGCTGGCGCTGGTGATGACGGCGTCGGCACCGGACTGCTTGAGCAGTGGCGCGTTCTCCTCCTCGCGGACCGCCGCCACGATCTTCGCGCCCCGGTTGAGCTGCCGGGCGGTCAGGGTGACCAGGACGGCGGTGTCGTCACGCTGGGTGGCGATGATGATCTGCCGGGCCCGCTGCACCTCGGCCCGCTTGAGCACCTCGCTACGGGTCGCGTCCCCCACGACCCCCGCGAAGCCCTCGGCGGTGGCCGCGTCGATCACCTTGGAGCTGGGGTCGACCACGACGACCTGGTCCGCCCTCAGTCCCGTCGCGCAGACGGTCTGGATCGCCGAACGTCCCTTCGTGCCGAAGCCGACGACGACGGTGTGATCGCGCAAGGCGGACCTCCAGCGGTTCAGGCGGAATTCCTCCCGGGTGCGTTCGGTGAGGACTTCGAGGGTGGTGCCGACCAGGATGATCAGGAACAGCACGCGCAGGGGCGTGATGACGAAGATGTTGATGAGCCGGGCGCCGTCGCTGACGGGCGTGATGTCGCCGTAGCCGGTGGTGGAGAGGGTGACGGTGGCGTAGTAGAAGGCGTCGAGCAGGTCCACCGAGCTGTCCGAGGTGTCGTTGTAGCCGTCGCGGTCGGCGTAGACGATCAACGCGGTGGCGATCAGCACGAGCAGGGCCATGGCCAGCCGCTTGGCGACCTGGCGGATCGGGCGCTCCACCACCTTCGTCGGGAGTTTCACCCGATGGGTCACCAGGTGCTCGTCCGCCTGGCGGGCCATGGCGTCATGGCCGGGAAGTTTCACGTGAAACACACCCCGATACCGGCGGCCGCCCACGGCAGGTCGAGCAGTTCCGTCTCCGCCCCCTGCTGGGCTCCGCCCGGCGGTACGACCGCGAGCGCGTCGGCCGCGGCGATACCGCGCAGCATGGCCGGACCGTTGTAGTGCAGGGGGATCGCGGCGTCACCGCGCAGCACCACCGGGATCAGCCGGGTGTCGTACGGGTGCCCGTGCACCGTTTCCGCCACGGGCAGCGCGTACGGCTCGGGCGCCGGGTGGGCGGCGAGAGTGCGCAGCAGCGGTTCGGCGAGGGTGAGCAGACCGGAGACGGCGGCGAGGGGGTTGCCGGGCAGGCCGACGAGATGCTGGTTCTCCTTGAGGCGGGCCAGCAGCATGGGGTGGCCGGGGCGCACCGTGACGCCGTCGACGAGGAGTTCGGCCCCGAGCCGTTCCAGCGTGGGGTGCACGTGGTCGACCGGGCCGGAGGCGGTGCCGCCCGTGGTGACGATCAGATCGGCCGTCGAGGAGGTGATCGCCCTGCGCAGGGCCCTGGCGTCGTCACCGAGCCGGCGCACGGCGGTCACCTCGGCGCCGAGGGCGCGCAGCCAGGGCGGCAGCATCGGGCCGAGCGCGTCCCGGATGAGTCCTTCGCTCGGCAGCCCCTCGGTGAGCAACTCGTCGCCCAGGATCAGGACGTCGGCGCGGGGCCGCGGGACGGCGGTGACGGTGTCGTAACCGGCCGCCGCGGCGAGGCCGAGGACGGCCGGGGTGACCAGGGTGCCGACGGGCAGCAACTGGTCGCCGCTGCGGCACTCCTGGCCGCGGGGGCGGATGTCCTGGCCGTGGACGGTGTCGCGGGTGGCGTGCAGCCTGCCCTGGGCGTCGGTACGGCCGTGTTCGCTGCGGAGCACCGCGGTGGTGTCCGCCGGGACCCGGGCGCCGGTGGCGATGCGGACCGCCTCGCCGTCGGTGAGCGGCTCGGGCTGCCCGTGCCCGGCCAGCACCCCCTCGTCGCGTACGTCCCAGGGGCCCGGGCCCGCCACCGCCCAGCCGTCCATCGCGGAGGTGTCGAAGGAGGGCAGGTCGGTCAGCGCGTCCAGCGGGGCGGCCAGGGCCAGGCCGAGGGCGTCGGCCAGCGGGACGGAGAGGGGGGCCCGGCGACCGCCGGTCCGGGCGGCGCGGGCGGCGATCTCGCGGGCCTGGGGCCAGGGGGTGGCGCGGTGGCGGTGGGCCGAGGGGGCGCCGTGGGCGGGCGGTCCCTGGCGGTGCTCGTCCTGGGCGGCGGATGCGGACACCGCGTCCCGCACGGGCTCCCGGGGCTCCCCGGGCCCCCGGGGTTCACGGGACTCTCTCACGAGGGCGAGCGCCTCCTCGACGTCGAGATCGTCGTCGGTGTCCCCGGCGGCCGCACCGGCCCGTACCCCGGGGGCGGTCATCGGCCGGGCCCGGGGGCGGGGGGCTCGGAGCCGGGGACACCGCCGGCCGGGGTGTCCGGAGCCGGGTTGCCGGGGGCGTTCGTCTCCTCCGCCCAGCGCAGCGCCAGAGCGGCGGCCTTGTGGGCGGCCTCGGCGACCGCTTCGGGGCCGCCCTTGCCCTGCGCGGCCGCGTAGCCGACCAGGAACGTGGTCAGCGGGGCGGCCGGCCTGGCCACCCCGTGCGCCGCGTCCCGGGCCACGTCGAGCAGCAGCCGGAAGTCGACGTCCAGGTCGATGCCCAGCTCGTCCTTGACTGCGGAGATCCATTCATCCAACACGTGCCCATGCTCCCTGATGCGTGCCCTGGCGTCGGCGATGTCGTCCCAGGTGTCGCAGTCGAAGGACGCGCGGGGGTCCGGGACGCGGGTGAGGTTCAGTGCGGCGGTCAGGCGCCGCAGCGGGAGGCCGGTAAGGCCCTGCTCGTCCCCGGCGAGGGCCGAGAGGGCGTGCCTCAGCGCCGTCGTGCGGTAGGCCGCCACCAGGGGCTGGTCCCTGCCGTCGGCGTCGGTGAGCAGCGCGGCGTCGGCGTCGGAGGCGCTGAGGACCGACAACAGCCGCGCCACGGTGGCCTCTTCCAGGAACGGCAGGTCGGCCGAGAGCACGACCGCGTAGGCGGCGGTGCTGTGGCGCAGGCCGGCGCCGAGGGCGGCGACCGGGCCGCCGCCCGGGGGGTCCTCGCGGGTCCATCGGACCGGCCGGGAGGTGGCGCGGGGGGCCGCCACGACGACGGTCTGCTCGGCACCCGCGCACGCCGCCAGGACACGGTCCAGGAGGGGGCGTCCGCCCACCCGCACGGCGGGCTTGTCGGCTCCGCCGAGCCGCCGGGCGGCGCCACCGGCGAGCACGATCGCGTCGTAGGGGGGTGTGTCGGTGGCGGTCACCTTTCGAGTATGGGGGGACGTGTGATCACAGGGAACAGACGGGGGGTCGTGCACCCCCGCGGGGCGCCGCGCTCAGAGCGTCCTGAGCAGGACCGCCGGGTTCTCCACGCAGTCCGCCACGTAGCGGAGGAAGCCGCCCGCCGTGCCGCCGTCGCAGACCCGGTGGTCGAAGGTGAGGGACAGCTGGACGACCTGGCGGACCGCCAGTTCTCCGTCGTGCACCCACGGCTTGGGCGTGATGCGGCCCACGCCCAGCATCGCCGCCTCGGGGTGGTTGATGATCGGGGTGGAGCCGTCGACACCGAACACGCCGTAGTTGTTCAACGTGAAGGTGCCGCCGGTGAGTTCCGTCGGGGTCAGGGTTCCGGCGTGGGCCGACTCGGTGAGGCGGGCGAACTCCGCCGTCAGGGACTCGGCGTCGCGGGCGTGGGCGTCCCGGACGACGGGGACGACCAGGCCCCGGCCGGTCTGGGCGGCGAATCCCAGGTGGACGTGGTCGAGTTGGACGATCTCGCGCGCCTCGACGTCGACGTAGGAGTTCAGCTCGGGGTGGCGGGCCAGGGCCGCGGTGCAGATCCGCGCGAGCAGTGCGAGCAGCGAGATCTTCGGTCCCCCGGCCGCGTTCATCGCGGTCCGCGCGCGCATCAGCTCGGTCGCGTCGGCGTCCACCCAGCAGGTCGCGTCGGGGATCTCCCGGCGGCTGCGGGAGAGCTTGTCGGCGACCGCGCCCCGGATGCCCTTGAGGGGCGTGCGGATGCCGGCCGGCTTCGGCGGTGCGGTGCGGGCGGCGGCGCGGGCCGCGTCCACCCGCAGGGCGTCCTCGACGTCGGCGCGCAGGATCAGTCCGTCGGGGCCCGAGCCGGACAGCCGGCGCAGATCCAGGTTGTTGTCCCGGGCGAGCCGGCGGACCAGCGGGGAGATCACCGGGACGGGTCCCTCGGTGCCCCGGGGGGACGGCGGTGCGGACACCCGCGCGTGGGCGTCCGCCGTCCCGGCCCCGGCGGCCGTGCTGCCGCGGGCGGGGTCGACGGCGGCGCTGCCGTCGGCGCGGTCGGGGGACGTGGCGCGCACCCGTCGGCGGCGGGCCGGAGGGGCTCCCGTGCCGTAGCCCACCAGGACGTTGCCGGAGCCCTCCGGCTCGGGGAGCGTGGTGTCCTCGCCGACCGCGACCGTCAGGAGCGGGGCCCCGACGGGCAGTTCGGTGCCCTCCTCGCCGAAGCGGGCGGTGACCACACCGCCGTAGGGGCAGGGCACCTCGACCATCGCCTTGGCCGTCTCGACCTCGACGACCGGCTGGTCGATCGCGACCACCTCGCCGACCTGGACCAGCCAGGTGACGATCACCGCCTCGGTGAGCCCCTCCCCGAGGTCGGGCAGTTTGAACTCCAGCACCTGTGCCATCAGCCCTCGGCCTCCCACTGCAGACGCGCCACCGCGTCCAGGATGCGGTCCACGCCGGGCAGGTGGTGACGCTCCAGCATCGGCGGCGGATACGGGATGTCGAACCCGGCCACGCGCAGCACCGGCGCCTCCAGGTGGTGGAAGCAGCGCTCGGTCACGCGTGCCGCGATCTCCCCGCCCGGCCCGCCGAACCCGCCCGACTCGTGTACGACGACCGCGCGCCCGGTGCGCCGTACGGAGGCGCAGACCGTCTCGTCGTCGAACGGCACCAGGGAGCGCAGGTCGACGACTTCCAGGTCCCAGCCCTCCGCCTGGGCGGCCTCGGCGGCTTCGAGGCAGACCGGTACGGACGGGCCGTAGGTGATGAGCGTGGCGCTGCGCCCGGTTCGGCGCACCACCGCGCGGCCGATGGGTTCAACGTCCGCCGGGTGCTCGGGGTTCCAGGAGTCCTTCGACCAGTACAGCCGCTTGGGTTCGAGGAAGACGACCGGGTCGTCGGAGGCGATGGCCTGCCGGAGCAGTCCGTAGGCGTCGGCGACGGTGGCCGGGGTGACGACGTGCAGGCCGGGGGTGGCCATGTAGTAGGCCTCGGAGGAGTCGCTGTGGTGCTCGACGCCGCCGATGCCGCCGCCGTAGGGGATCCGGACGGTGATCGGGAGGGGCAGCCGGCCCCGGGTGCGGTTGCGCATCCGGGAGACGTGGCTCATCAGTTGCTCGAACGCGGGGTAGGCGAAGGCGTCGAACTGCATCTCCACGACCGGGCGCAGTCCGTACATGGCCATGCCGACCGCGGTGCCGAGGATGCCGGCCTCGGCGAGCGGGGTGTCGGTGCAGCGGGTCTCGCCGAACTCCTCGGCGAGACCGTCGGTGATCCGGAAGACGCCGCCGAGGGTGCCGACGTCCTCCCCCATGACGTGCACGGCCGGGTCGGCGGCCATGGCGTCCCGCAGGGCGCGGCCGAGGGCCTGCGCCATGGTGGCGGGTTTCACGGCGACGGTCGTCATCGATGGCCGCCTTCACGGTGGTCGTCCTGCTCGGCCTCCAGTTCGGCCCGCAGCAGGGCGCGCTGCTCGCGCAGTTGCGTGGTGGTCTCGGCGTACACCTGGTCGAAGAGGTCCATGGGGTCGAGTTCCGGATCGCGGTTCATGCGCTCGCGCAGGTCGGCGGCCATCGCCTCGGCGTCCTCGCGCGCGTCGCGGACGGTGTCCTCGTCGAGGAGTCCGCGGGCGGTCAGCTCGCGCTCCAGGAGCAGGATCGGATCGTGGTCGCGCCAGGTGTCGACCTCGGTGTCGCCGCGGTAGCGGGTGGCGTCGTCGGCGTTGGTGTGGGCGTCGATCCGGTAGGTGACCGCCTCGACCAGGGTGGGTCCGCCGCCCTCGCGTGCGTGCCGTACGGCGTCGGAGAGGACTTCGTGCACGGCGGCCGCGTCGTTGCCGTCGACCAGGCGGCCGGGCATGCCGTAGCCGACGGCCTTGTGGGCCAGGGAAGGGGCGGCGGTCTGCTTGGCGAGCGGGACGGAGATGGCGAAGCCGTTGTTCTGGACCAGGAAGACGACGGGGGCCTGCCAGACGGCGGCGAAGTTCAGCGCCTCGTGGAAGTCGCCCTCGCTGGTGCCGCCGTCGCCGACCATGGCGAGCGCCACCACGTCGTCGCCCTTGAGGCGGGCCGCGTGGGCGAGGCCGACGGCGTGCGGGAGCTGGGTGGCGAGCGGGGTGGAGAGCGGGGCCACGCGGTGGGCGTGCGGGTCGTAGCCGGTGTGCCAGTCGCCGCGCAGCAGGGTGAGGGCCTCGACGGGGTCCACGCCCCGGGCGACCACCGCGAGGGTGTCGCGGTAGCTGGGGAAGAGCCAGTCACGCTCCTGGAGGGCGAGCGCGGCGGCGATCTCGCAGGCCTCCTGGCCGGTGCTGGAGGGGTAGACGGCGAGGCGGCCCTGCTTGGTGAGAGCGGTGGCCTGCGCGTTGTAGCGGCGGCCGCGTACGAGCTGGGTGTACAGCCGGCGCAGCAGCTCCGGGTCGGCCTTGGCCGCCGACTCGGTTCCCAGGACGCGGTACGGTCGCTCGTCGGGCAGCAGCGGCGCGGGGTCCGTCCGGGGCTGCCAGGCGGGCGGCGGCGACGGACGGTAGGCGTCGCGCTGCTCCATGACCGTCATGACGGCACCTCCTCGTGGGGGTACGGGAGCCGGATCGCCTGTGACCCGTCCCACCTACCGATTGTTCGGTCGCCGACACATTTTGGCTACAGGCCCCCCGAGGCTGTGGACAAACGGTTCTCCACAGCCTGGAATGAACGCAGTACGTCCATGGTAGGGAGGCGGGGGGACATGGCACCTGAACAAATGGCCGAGGGGCCGCCGGACCGCGCCGCGCTGCCGCCCGCACGTCCGCTGGACGCCATCGATCAGGACATCCTGGGGATCCTCCAGGCGGACGGCCGGGCGTCCATACGCGCGGTCGCGGAACGTGTCCATGTCTCGCGGGCCAACGCCTACGCCCGGATCAACCGTCTCATCGAGGACGGGGTGATCCGCGGTTTCGGTGCCCGGGTGGACCACGAGCGGGCGGGCCAGGGCACCTCGGCGTACATCACGCTGAAGATCGTCCAGAACAGCTGGCGCACGGTCCGCGAGCAGCTGCGCCAGCTGCCCGGCGCCTCCCACATCGCCCTGGTGGGCGGGGACTTCGACGTGCTGCTCCTGGTGCACACGTCCGACAACCGCGCGTTGCGCGAGCTGGTGCTGACCCGGCTGCAGGCCATCCCGGAGGTGCTCAGCACCCGCACGCTGCTGGTGTTCGAGGAGGAGGACCTGGATCCGGACGACCACTGACGACGGTCGGCCACGGCCGCGGTCAGTGGGCGCGCAGCCCGGTGAAAGCCAGCCGCACGACGGCGTCGGCGACCTCCCGCTCGCTCGCGCCGTGCCCGTCCGGGCGGTACCACTCCACGATCGAGTTGACCATGCCGAAGACCAGCCGGGTGGCGAGCCGCACCTCGACGTCGCCGCGCACCTCGCCCTCGGCGGCGGCCGCCTTCAGCAGGTCGGCCACCCGGTGGTCGAAGTCGCGGCGCCGCTCCAGCGCCCACCGCTCGGTGCCGGTGTTGCCGCGCACCCGCAGCAGCAGCGTCACATAGGGCAGTTCGGCGATCAGCACCTCGACCATGCGCCGCACGACGTGTTCCAGGCGGTCGGCGGCGCCGCCCACGCGCGCGTGCTCCTCGTCGAGGATCCCGAAGAGGCCGTCCAAAGCGCGGCTCACGGCGCGGCGCAGCAGTTCCTCCTTGCCGGAGACGTGGTGGTAGATCGACGACTTGGAGATGCCGGCCGCCTTGGAGAGGTGCTCCATGGAGGTGCCGTCGTAGCCACGCTCGTTAAAGACCTGGACCGCCACCGAGAGCAGGGTGTCGGGGGTGTAGGTGTCGCGCTTGGCGGTGGTCACGAGGCGCCCTCCCGCTTCTCGGTGGCGTAGGCGTGCCGGTAGAGCGCGAGGGAGGGCGCGTAGCGTCCGCTCGGGTCGCGCAGGTGCAGGTCGTCGAGGAGGTCGTAGGCGAAGTCGCGGCCGAGGCGGCGGCTCCACTCGAAGGGGCCGAGCGGATAGTTGACGCCCAGGCGCATCGCGGTGTCGATGTCCTCCTCGGTGGCGACGCCCTTGGCGACGGCGTCGTGCGCGAGGTCGATGATCCGGGCGACCGTGCGGGCCACGATCATGCCGGGGACGTCCCCGATGACGCTGACCTTCTTGCCGAGCGCCTGGAACAGGCCGACGGCCTCGGTGAGCGTCCGGGGCAGCGTGTCGTGCCCGGCGGACAGGGCGATCCGGGTGGCGCGGCGGTAGTCGAGGGCGAGGTCGAAGTAGACGACGTCCCGGAACTCCACCGAGGTCTGGCCGTCGGCGAGGGCCAGCTGGCCGCCGCTGGGCAGCACCAGCCGGGTGCCGTGGTCCTCGTCCTCCTCGCGGACCTGGATGCCGGCCTCGCGGATCATCGCGAGCAGTTCGGCGGCCGGTCCCAGGGTGCCCTCGGCGACGACGTAGGCGGGCGGCCGGGCCGGTTCGGCGGTGTGCGGTTCGGGGCGCTCCGCGCCGTCCTCGTAGTCGTACCAGCCGTGTCCGGTCTTGCGGCCGAGCCGGCCGGACTCCACGAGCCGGCGCTGGGCCAGCGACGGGGTGAAGCGGACGTCCTGGAAGAAGGCCTGCCACACGGAGTGCGTGACGGACTCGTTGACGTCCTGGCCGATCAGGTCGGTCAGCTCGAAGGCGCCCATCCGGAAGCCGCCGCTCTCGCGCAGCACCGCGTCGATGGTGGCCGGGTCGGCGGCCTGCGCCTCGTGGACCGCGAACGCCTCGGCGTAGAAGGGCCGCGCGATCCGGTTGACGATGAAACCAGGGGTGTCCGCGCAGGCGACCGGCGTCTTGCCCCAGGAGCGGGCGGTCTCGTACGCGCGCGTGGCCGACGTGACGTCGGTCGCGAACCCGGAGACCACCTCGACCAGCGGCAGCAGCGGGGCCGGGTTGAAGAAGTGCAGGCCGACGAGGCGGGAGGCGCTGCGCAGGCCGCCGCCGATCGCCGTCACCGACAGGGAGGAGGTGTTGGTGGCGAGCAGACAGTCGTCGGCGACGACGCCCTCCAGGTCCCGGAACAGCTCCTGCTTGACCTCCAGCCGCTCCAGGACGGCCTCCACGACCAGGGCGCAGTCGGCGAACTCGGTGAGCCGCTCGGCGGGCAGCAGCCGGGCGCGGGCCGCGTCCCGGTCGGCCGCCGTCATCCGGTCCCTCTCGACGAGCCGGTCCAGGCGGGCACCGATCGCCGCGGCCGCTTCGGCGGCCCGGCCCGGGACGGCGTCGTACAGCCGTACCCGGTGGCCGGCGACGAGGGCGACCTGGGCGATGCCCTGGCCCATGGTGCCGCTGCCGACCACGCCCACGGTGCTGCTGAGGTCGAGTGCTGTCATGTGCGCGATCCTCCCGCACGGGGTTTTCCACAGATGCGGCAGGCCCCCTTGTCCCGACCGATCGTTCGGTTACTCTAGCCCTGTCCGGCTGTTTCTGCCCAGGTCATGAGCTCGAAGGGGAGCTCATCGAACGAGGAGTTGGTCCCGCATGACCGCCGAACTCACCGTGCACGAACTGATCGCCAAGCACCGGCCCACGCTCGACCAGGCGCTGGAGGCGATCCGCACGCGCGCGTACTGGTCCCCCCACCCCGAGCACCCCAAGGCCTACGGCGAGCACGGCAGCCTGGACGCGGCGGCGGGCAAGGCGGCCTTCGAAGCCCTGCTCGGCACCCGCATCGACCTCGGCCAGCCCGGCACCGACGACTGGGCCGGGGGCGAGGTCTCCCCGTACGGCATCGAGCTGGGCGTGACCTACCCGCACGCCGACGTCGACACACTGCTGCCGGCCATGCGGGCCGGGCAGCGCGCGTGGCGCGACGCGGGCGCGCAGGCGCGTGCGGTGGTGTGCCTGGAGATCCTGAAGCGGATCAGCGACCGCACGCACGAGTTCGCGCACGCCGTCATGCACACCAGCGGCCAGGCGTTCATGATGGCGTTCCAGGCGGGCGGCCCGCACGCCCAGGACCGCGGCCTGGAGGCGGTGGCGTACGCGTACGCCGAGCAGGTGCGCACCCCCGACACGGCGGAGTGGAGCAAGCCGCAGGGCAAGCGCGACCCGCTCGCCCTGACGAAGACCTTCAAGCCGGTCCCCCGCGGGATCGCCCTGGTCATCGGCTGCAACACGTTCCCGACGTGGAACGGCTACCCCGGGCTGTTCGCCTCCCTCGCCACCGGCAACGCGGTCCTGGTCAAGCCGCACCCGCGGGCGGTGCTGCCCCTCGCCCTCACCGTGCAGGTCGCCCGCCAGGTCCTCGCCGAGGCCGGCTTCGACCCGAACCTGGTCGCCCTGACCGCCGAACGCCCCGGCGAGGGCATCGCCAGGACGCTCGCCACCCGCCCGGAAATCAAGATCATCGACTACACGGGCTCCACCTCCTTCGGCGACTGGCTGGAGGCCAACGCCCGGCAGGCCCAGGTGTACACCGAGAAGGCCGGCGTCAACTCGGTCCTCGTGGAGTCCACTGGCGACTACCGGGGGATGCTGTCCAACCTGGCCTTCTCGCTCTCCCTCTACAGCGGCCAGATGTGCACCACCCCGCAGAACCTGCTGATCCCCCGCGACGGCATCCGCACCGACGAGGGCCCGAAGACGTACGACGAGGTGGTCGCCGACCTCGCCCGCGCGGTCGACGGCCTGCTCGGCGAAGACGCCCGTGCGAACGCGCTGCTCGGGGCGATCGTCAACCCCGACGTCAAGGCCCGCCTGGAGGCCGCCGCCGGACTCGGCGAAGTCGCCCTCGCCTCCCGGGAGATCACCAACCCGGAGTTCCCGGACGCGGTGGTCCGCACCCCGGTGATCGTCAAGCTGGACGGGGCCAAGCCCGACGACGAGGCCGCCTACATGAGCGAGTGCTTCGGCCCGGTCTCCTTCGCCGTCGCCGTCGACTCGGCCGCCGACGCGGTGGAGCTGCTGCGGCGGACGGTGCGCGAGAAGGGTGCGATGACGGTCGGCGCGTACACCGTCGACGCCGAGGTGGAGAGCGCCGTGGAGGAGGTCTGCCTGGAGGAGGCGGCCCAGCTGTCGCTGAACCTGGTCGGCGGGGTGTACGTCAACCAGACGGCCGCGTTCTCCGACTTCCACGGGTCGGGCGGCAACGCGGCGGCGAACGCGGCCCTGACGGACGGCGCGTTCGTGGCCAACCGGTTCCGGGTGATCGAGGTGCGCCGGGAGGCGTAGCGGACGGTCACGACGGCCGTGGCGGGGCACCGCCACGGCCGTCGTGACCGGCGGCGCCGCTCCCCTCGCAGGGCCTTACCGAGCGCTCCAGTGGTACAGCGTCATCGCCACGCTCGTCGCCAGGTTGTAACTGCTCACCTGGGGACGCATCGGCAGCCGCAGGAGATGGTCGGCACGCGCGCGCAGCTCTGGTGACAGGCCCGTTCGTTCGGAGCCGAAGGCGAGGATCGCGTCGTCCGGGAGCTTCGTGCCGCGGATGTCCTCGCCCTCCGGGTCCAGGGCGTAGACGGGGCCGGGCGGCAGCTCCGCCACCTCCGTCCGCTCCACCGCCGTCGCGAAGTGCAGCCCCGCCCCGCCCCGCACCACCGTCGGGTGCCAGGGGTCGAGCGTGCCCGTCGTGATGACTCCCGTCGCCCCGAAGCCCGCCGCCAGGCGGATCACCGCGCCCGCGTTGCCGAGGTTGCGGGGTTCGTCGAGGACGACGACCGGCGCGCTGCGCGGGATGTGGGCCAGCGCCCGCAGGTTGGCCTCACGGGACGGCCGTACGGCGAGGGCGGCCACGCCCGTGGGGTGCGGCCGCGGGACGAGGGTGGCGTACGACGCCGCACTCACCTCGGTCAACAACGCGTCCAGCGCCTCCCGCACGTCCGGCGCCAGTTCGCCCGCCAGGGCCAGCGTCGCCGCCCGGTCCGTGGTGACCGCCACCGGCACCTGCGCACCGAAGCGCAGGGCGTGCTTGAGGGCGTGGAAGCCGTCCAGCAGGACGGCCGAGCCGGCCGTCCGTGCCCAGTGGTCGAGGGGGTCGGTCATGCCCCGAAGCCTACGCGGGCCGTTCCTCGGCCCCGGGGGAGCGGGGCACGGGCAGCGTCCGGTCCCCGCGCCGCAGGACACGCTCACGCGCGCGTCCGGCCCAGTCGCCCAGGCGGTGCAGGAACGCCGTGGGCAGGAAGACCGAGTCCGCCGCGATCATGGCGAGGGAGAAGAACGGCAGCCCGAGGACGACCGCGATCACCGCGTGCTCGGTCATCATCGCGGCCAGCAGCACGTTCTTGACCCGCCGGTTGAACAGCGTGAACGGGAAGGCGACCTGCACGATCACCGTCCCGTACGTCACCAGCAGCACCATCGTGCCGTTGGCGGACAGCAGGTCGGCGAGGGCCGGCCAGGGGGAGAAGTAGTCCAGGTGGAGCGGGTAGTAGACGGCCGTGCCGTCCTGCCAGCGGGAGCCCTGGATCTTGTACCAGCCGGCGGTGGCGTAGATCAGGCAGGCCTCGGCCATGATCACGAAGAGCGCGCCGTTGTGCAGGACGTTGGCCACGACGTCCAGCAGGATCCGGGGCTCAGGGGTGCGCGCCCAGCGGCCCACCGCCCACCACAGGGCGGTGCCCGCCCAGGCCGCCCACAGGACGGCCGGGACCAGCCAGCCGCCGCCGGTGCGGCCGGTGACGGCCGCCGCGACCAGCACGAGCCCGGAGGCCGCCCACAGGGCGGGCCCCACCCAGTCGGGTTCCCCGGACGCCGTGGATGCCGTGGACGCCCTGGCCGCCCTGCGCGCGTCCAGCGACCACACCTGGCCGCAGCGGGTGAACACCAGGTAGAAGGACATCAGGTGCAGCACGTTGTCGCCGCCGTCGCCCATGAAGACGCTGCGGTTCTGGAGGGACAGCACGCCGACCATGAACAGCAGGGAGGTGGCGCGGGTGCGCCAGCCCACCAGCAGCAGGGCGCTGGAGAGGACCGCCAGGAAGTAGAAGACCTCGAAGAAGGCCTGGCCGTCGGAGGCCAGCAGCGCCGTGAAGGCATGGTTGTCGGCGGTCAGTTGCTGGGCGAGGCCGAAGCTCCAGGGGCCGTCGGGGCCGTAGAGCTCCTGACGGTGCGGGTACTCACGCAACAGGAACAGCAGCCAGGTGGCGGCGAAGCCGATGCGGACGACGGCCGTCTGGTACGGGCCGAGCGCCGACCCGGTCACCCGGGCGACGGCGTGGGACAGGCACAGGGCGAGACGGCTCACCGCACACCCCCGTTCGCCTCGTCGGCGGTGACCGTCCACCAGGGCAGCACGCGGTAGACGGGGGTGTCCGAGACCTTCTCCCCGCTCCAGTCCGGCGGGGGCACGTTGGTGGTGCTGGAGCGCACCTCCACACGCTGGATGGTGCCCTTCTTGCTGGTGGCGTCCTGCTCGTACATGCGCATCACGACGATCCGGCGCAGGTACTGCTCGGACAGGGAGCCGCGTATGCCGATCGGGCGGTTGTCGGCGCCGTGCGTGGTGACGAAGAAGTCCCAGGCGCGGCGCAGCTCGTTCTGCACGGTGTGGCTCGGCAGCAGGCTGCCGTCGATGGCCTTGCCGTCCTGCACCGACAGGTCGTTCCAGCCGGTGGTGGTCGTGGTGCCGTTCGGCATCAGCACGGCGGCGCGGACCTGCACGGCGATGTTCTGCTGGAGCGGGTTGGGTGCGAAGAGCTTCCAGTTCTGCTCGAACTCCGGGTACACCCATTCCTCTATCGCCTTGCCGTGCTGCTTCGTCACCGTGTTCGCCGGCGCGATGCTCAGGAACACCATCCCGAGGTGCACACAGGCGGTGACCGCGACCAGGGCCACGGCGAGGGCAGCGCCGACCTGGTAGCGCGGGGAGAGGGCGGCGACGCCGGAACGGGGGACGGGCGCCGCGCCGCCGGGCCCGGCCGGGACACGGGCCCGCACCGGCCCGGCTCCGCCCGGACCACCGGATTCGCCCAGACCGTCCGGCGCGTGCGGACCGTCCGGCCCGTGTCGGGCGTCCGAGTCCTCGTCGTACGCGTCCATGCCGCCCCGTTCCCCGGTCCCGCCTCGTCGTCCGGACGGCTGGTTCGCGGCCGCCCGTGTGCCGCCGCCCGGCACTCGCACGGAACGGTACTCAGCACCGGCCGCCGGGCGCAGCCCCGGGAGGGAGCCGGGGCACGTGGCCGTCGCCACTCCGGAGTGCTCCGCCGGCACTCCGGTACGGCCCGGCGGAGCACTCCGCCCGGGGACACCGCAGGTCAACGGCGTCCGGTCCGGTCGGCCGGATCGCGCACGCGAGGTTTCCACAGGCCGCGGCGAACCTTTTCCACAGGGCCCGCCGCCGTAAGCCGTTCCGGTCGAGAATGGAGGCGCGGACGTCAGACGGCGGCGGCCCGCGCCCGGAGCATCCGGCGGACCGCGTCCGCGCGTTCCAGGAGGGTGTTGCGGACCACCGGGGCCGCCTGCCGGGCGGCCTGCCGGGCCTTCTCGAGGTAGGCGTCGTCGACGGCGAACGGGGGGAAGAGCTGGGATGCGTAGACCATCGCCGGGATCATGCCGCCCTGGTCCAGTCCGGGGACCGCGTCCAGGTAGTGCTGGGCGTAGGAAGCGAGCCGGGCGTCCTGGCCGGGGCGCCAGAAGCCGGCCGCCACCGTGGACACCGCGTGGAGGGGCACCGCGCGGTCCACGGCCAGCCGCTGCCAGACCTCGGCCTTCGCCGCGGGATCGGGGGCGGCCGCCCGGACGGTGAGGGCGCGGACCCAGGCTTCGGGGTCGGGGTCGCGTTCGAGCAGGACGGCGGACTCGGCGGCGGTGTCGCCACCGAGTTCGGCCTCCCGGATGAGGGCGCGCCAGCGCAGGTCGACGTCGTCACCGGCCTGGTCGCGCAGCCAGGCCAGGTCCTCGGCGTCCGCGGTGCGGGCGAGGCCGCGCAGGGCGACCTGGCGACGGCCCGGGTCGGCCGCGAGCCGTCGGCAGACCGCGGCCACCGCGCGGGTCAGGGCGGGGCGTTCGGCGGGCGGGGCCCAGAGTTCGGCGATGGTGGTGACGAGGTTGAGACAGGGTTCGATCACCGCGTCGGAGGTCTCGGCCGCGAGGACCGCGGTGAGGCTGCGCCCGGCCTCGGCCGCGGTGGCCTCGCCGGCCGTCAGCATGTCCCAGACGGTGGCGGCGGCCACGCCCCGGGAGATGGGCGTGGGCAACAGGGCGGCGGACTGGAAGAGGGTGTCACGGGTGGCGGCGGACGGGCGGGCGGTGGCGAAGGTGAGGTCGTCGTCGTTGACGAGGAGGAGGTCGGCGGTGGCGGGGAGACCGGCGACCGGGGTGCGGGCCTCGGTGACCTCGACGCGGACGAGCGAGGTGCGCTTCAGTGCCCCGTCCTGCCGGTCGTACGCGCCGACCGCGAGGATCTGGGGGCGGGGGGTTCCGTCGGCGACCAGGGTGACGGTGTCGCCGTCGTGCTCCAGCGTGAAACGGTCGGTGCCGGCCGTCTCCAGCCAGGCCTTCCGCCACCCGGTCAGATCGCGGCCGCCGGCCTCGGAGAGCGCGTCGATCAGGTCCTGGAGGGTGGTGGTGCCCCAGGCGTGCCGGGCGAAGTAGGCCGCCATGCCGGTCCGAAAACGGTCCTCGCCGACGTAGGTCATCAGCTGGTGGAGGACGGAGGCGCCCTTGGGATAGGTGATGTTGTCGAAGATCGACGCGGCCTGGGCGACGTCGTGGATGGCCTGGTGGATCGGGTGCGAGACCGGCCCCTGGTCGGAGAGGTAGGCCTTGAGCTTGTCGCCGGCGAGGTGGCCCGCCCAGGCGTCGGTGTAGCGGGTGGCACCCTCGGCGGCCCAGTGGCAGGCGAACTCGGCGAAGGCCTCGTTCAGCCAGAGGTCGTCCCACCAGCGCATGGTGACGATGTTGCCGAACCACATGTGCGCCATCTCGTGGAGCAGCACGACCGCGAGCAGCTCCCGCTCCGCGGGCGTCGGCTCGGCCCGCCGCAGGAACCCGTCCGACCAGGTCACACAGCCGTAGTTCTCCATCGCGCCGCCGAACTCCGGCATGAACACCTGGTTGTAGGTGCGCTGCGGGAACGGCATCGCGAAGGCCTCGGCGTAGAAGGCGAGGCCCTGCCGGGTGAGGGTGAAGATCTCGTCGGCGTCGCGTTCGAGTACCTCGGCGAGCGAACGACGGGCGTAGATGCCGAGGTCGTGGCCGTCCGCCTCGCGGCGGATCCCGTGGAAGGGGCCCGCGTTGACGACGGTGTTGTACGTGGACAGCGGCGGGGTGTCCGGGAAGACCCAGCGGCGGGCGGCGCCCTGCTCCTCGACGCGCGGGCCGCCGGAGTTGCTGAGCACGGTCCAGTCGGCCGGGGCGGTGACGGTGAAGGCGTGCGGGGCCTTGAGGTCGGGCTGGTCGAAGCAGGCCCAGACGAACCGGGCCTCGTCGGGTTCGAAGCTCGTCCAGACGTAGACCTCGCCGTCGGCCGGGTCGGTCGCCCTGTGCACGCCCTCACCGGTGGTGGTGTCGGCCTGGACGCTCTCGACGCGCAGCACGTTGTGCGCGGCGAGAGCGGGCAGGGGGATCCGGCCGTCGCCGGAGGGGGTGAGCGGGGTGCCGTTCAGGGTGGCGGCGCGGACCTCCGCCGCACAGTCGACGAAAGTCTCCGCGCCCGGCTCGGAGCAGGTGAACGTGATGGTGGAGACGGCGCGGATCTCCGGTCCCCCGGGCAGCGCGGTGAGGTCGATGTCCACGTCGTACCGGTCGACCGTTATCAGCGCGGCCCGGCGCTCGGCCTCGGTCCGGGTCAGGCTTCGGATCCCCATGGCGTCCTCCCTCGTGTGTCCGTCCCCGTCGGCGGACAGCGGCCGACAGCGTACGACGGGACGAGCCGGAGGTCGCGGGGGTTTTCGGTTCCCTTCTTCTATAACCTGTTCTATCTTGACGGACCGTCAGTTCAGCACACCGCCGGGAGGACAGGACCGTGGACTTCACCTTCACCGAGGAGCAGTTGGCGGCGGCCGAGGCGGCACGCGGGGTGTTCGCCGCGGTGGCGCCGGACGCGGTGCCGAGCCCCGCGCTGACCACCGGTGCCGTGGCCGAGGGCTTCGACCGGGACCTGTGGGACAGGCTGGCGGCCGCGGATCTGCTGAGTCTGCTGCCCGGCGCGGAGTACGGCGGGGCCGGCCTGGACGCCATCGCGCTGTGCCTGGTGCTGCGGGAGTCGGCGAAGGTACTGGCGCGGGTGCCGTTGCTGGAACACAGCGCGGCCCTGGCGACCGTACAGGCCTATGGGGAGGAGGAGTTGAGAGGGCGGCTGCTGCCGCGCGCGGGACGGGGCGAGCCGGTGCTGACCGTCGCCGCGAGCGGACGCACCGGGCACGACGCGGCCGAACGGGCGGTGACCGCACGGCGGGACGGTGCCGAGTGGGTGCTGGACGGGGTGCAGACCTCGGTGCCGTGGGCGTACGACGCCGATCTCGTCGTCGTCCCCGCGCACACCGGCACCGACCGGAGCGTGCTGGCGCTGGTGGCGCCCGGCGCGGACGGGGTCACGCTCGCCGAGCAGGTGTCGACCAGCGGGGAACGGCTCGGTGAGCTCCGGCTGGAGTCGGTGCGGGTCGCCGCCCGGGAGGTGCTGGAGCGGTCGGGGGCCTGGGAGTGGCTGCGGGAGCTGCTCGCGACCGGGACGTGCGCGCTGGCGCTCGGGGTGGGTGACCGGGTGCTGCGGCTGACCAGCGAGTACACCGGGAAGCGGGAGCAGTTCGGGCATCCGATCGCCACGTTCCAGGCGGTGGCCGTGCAGACCGCCGACCGGTACATCGACCTGCGCGCGATGGAGGCGACGCTGTGGCAGGCGGCGTGGCGGATCGCCTCGGGGGCGGCCGGGGCCCTGCCCCTGGCCGGGGATGTGGCCGTGGCGAAGATCTGGGCGGCGGAGGGGGTGCGGCGCGTTGTGGGGACCGCGCAGCACCTGCACGGGGGCTTCGGGGCCGACACCGAGTACGTGCTGCACCGGTACCACGCCTGGGCGAAGCAGCTCGAGCTGGCGCTCGGGGGCGCGGGGGCCCATGAGGAGGCGCTGGGAGACCTGCTGGCCGCGCATCCACTGGGGTAGCGGGAGACCAACGGGCCCCTTGCGGGCCGCTCCGGCCCGGGGCGCCAGAACCCGGGCGCCAGAACCCGGGCGCCGGAGGACCCGCGCCGGACGAGCGCTAGAGGACGAAACCCTCTTCGCCCGTGTCCGTCACGACTTTGCGGCCGGCCGCCTGCCACACCTGCATGCCGCCGTCCACGTTCACCGCGTCGACGCCCTGCTGGACCAGGTACATCGTGACCTGCGCCGAGCGGCCGCCGGAGCGGCAGATGACGTGGACGCGGCCGTCCTGGGGGGCGGCCTCGGTCAGCTCGCCGTAGCGGGCCACGAACTCGCTGATCGGGATGTGCAGGGCGCCTGCGGCGTGGCCCGCCTGCCACTCGTCGGCCTCGCGGACGTCCAGCAGGAAGTCGCCGTCCTTGAGGTCCGAGACCCCGACCGTGGGCACACGCGCTGCGAAGTTCATGCCCCCGACGCTACCCGACCGGCACGCCCGTCCGACGCCACTCCCGCCCGGCTACCGCTCCCGCCCGGCCGCTACTCCTGTGTGAGCAGCGTGGCCAGCTCGGCCTCGCGCTCGGCCACGTCCTTGCGGAGCCGCTCGCCGATCTCGTCGAGGAGGCTGTCCGGGTCGTCGGGGGCCAGCCGGAGCAGACCGGCGATGGGTCCGTCCTCCAGCTCCTTGGCGACCAGCCCCAGCAGCTCCTTGCGCTGGGAGAGCCATTCGAGGCGGGCGTACAGCTCCTCCGCGCGGCTGGGCCGGCGCTCCGGCGGGACCGGACCGGCCGCCCACTCCTCGGCAAGTTCCCGCAGCAGGGCCTCGTCACCGCGGGCGTAGGCCGCGTTGACCCGGCTGAGGAACTCCTCGCGGCGCTCCTGCTCGGCCGGCTCCTGTGCCAGGTCGGGGTGGGCCTTGCGGGCCAGCTCGCGGTAGAGCCGACGGGCCTCCTCGCTGGGCCGCACCCGCTGCGGAGGCCGTACCTCCTGCTCGGTGAGCATCGAGACGGCCTCCGGGAACAGCCCGTCGCCGTCCATCCAGCCGTGCAGCAGTTCCTCGACGCCGGGGATGGGCATGACCCGGGCGCGGGCCTCCTCGGCGGCGCGGAGGTCCTCGGGGTCGCCGGTGCGGGCGGCCCTCGCCTCCGCGATCCGTGCGTCCAGTTCTTCGAGGCGCAGGTAGAGCGGGCCGAGTTTCTGCTCGTGCAGGCGGGAGAAGTTCTCGACCTCGACGCGGAAGGTCTCGACCGCGATCTCGTACTCGATCAAGGCCTGCTCGGCGGCCCGCACGGCCCGCTCCAGGCGCTCCTCGGGCCGCGGTGTCTGGGGCTGCTCAGCTTCCGGGGTCGTCACCCGACCAGACTAGGGCCTGTCGCCGCCGACGGTGGCCGGGACCCACTCGGCGGCCAGGTCCGCGCAGGCCACGACCGGACTCCCAGGACGGCCGCCCGGAAGCCACGACCCACCCCGCCCGTCCCGCCCCCGCGGCTCACACCCCGTGCTCCGCCGCGATCCGTCCCGCCCGTACCGCGGTCACCAGGTGCTCGTGGTCCGCCTCCGTCAGGTCGGCGTAGGTGACCGCGAACGCGGCGATCGCCTCGTCCAGCTCCTCACTCTTGCCGCAGTACCCGGCGATCAGGCGCGGGTCCACGCCGTGCGAGTGGGCGCGGGCCAGCAGGGCGCCGGTCATCCGGCCGTAGTCGTCGATCTGGTCGGGGGAGAGCGCGGCCGGGTCGACGCTCCCCTTGCGGTTGCGGAACTGCCGGACCTGGAAGGGGCGCCCCGCCACCGTCGTCCAGCCGAGCAGGATGTCGCTGACCACCTGCATCCGCTTCTGGCCGAGGACCACGCGGCGGCCCTCGTGCTCGACGGCCGGCGCCTCGAACCCGGCCGTGGCGAGATGCGGTACGAGCGCGGACGGACGGGCCTCCTTGACCTGGAGGATCAGCGGCTCGCCGCGGTGGTCGAGGAGGAGGACGACGTAGGACCGGGTGCCGACGCTCCCGGTGCCCACGATCCGGAAGGCGACGTCGTGCGGGGTGTGCCGGGCGAGCAGCGGGTGCCGGTCCTCGGAGAGCGTGCCGACGTAGTGCTCCAGGGCCGCGGTGACGGCCGCCGCCTCCGCGTCCGCGACCCGGCGCAGTACCGGCGCGGCGTCCACGAACCGGCGGCCGCCGTCCTCGGTGGGCTCGGTGGCGCGGGCCGCGAACCGGCCGCTGGTGTTGGCACGGGCCTTCTCCGAGACCCGGCGCAGGGTGCCGAGCATGTCGTGGGCGTCGGAGTGCGAGACCAGTTCCTCGTCCGCGATGGCGTTCCACGCGTCCAGCACCGGGAGCTTGGCCAGCAGACGCATGGTGCGGCGGTAGGCGCCGGCCGCGTCGGCGGCCGCCTTGCGGCACGTGTCCTCGTCGGCGCCCGCCTCCCGGCCGGCCAGCACCAGGGAGGCGGCGAGCCGCTTGAGGTCCCACTCCCAGGGGCCGAACACCGTCTCGTCGAAGTCGTTCAGGTCGATGACGAGATCGCCGCGCGGGTCGCCGTACAGACCGAAGTTGGCCGCGTGGGCGTCGCCGCAGATCTGGGTGGCGATCCTGGTCATCGGGGTGCGGGCCAGGTCGTACGCCATCAGCCCGGCCGAACCGCGCAGGAACGCGAACGGGGACGCCGCCATCCTTCCGACCCTTATCGGGACCAGCTCCGGGATGCGGTCCCGGTTGGACTCCTCGACCGCGCCCACCGCGTCCGGCCGGGAGCCGTCCAGGTCCAGGGCGGCGTGGGCGGCACGCGGCACCGCCGTACGCAACGCCTTGCCCTCCGCCTTGGGGGAGCCCTTCGGCGGCCACTGCGCGAAGCCCTTCGGCGAGGGCAGCACGCGTGTCCCGGCCGTCGTCAGCTCTTCCCGTCCGGTCATGTCGACCGCCTCCCCCGTGCGCCGATCAGCACATTCTCGAACATCAACTCGTGCAGAGACGGTACAGGCGACCGCCGGAGCCCGTACCCGAGGTGCAGATGACGTATGCGGTTGGGAGGACCTGTGTGGTGGTGAGCAGCGGCGCGGGCGCGGAGTCCCGCAGCATGAAGGCGATCCGCTCCGCCGGGTACTCCGGGTCGACGGGAAGGTGTGCGGCTCCGGCCCTCAGGTTGGCCGGCAGGGCAACGACCATGTCGGCCCACCGGGACGGCGCCAGAACCACGATTCGGTCCGGACCGGAGCCTTCGGCGATCAGCAGCCGGTGAGGCGGTTCGACGCGAGATCGAGGTCCCGGGGACTCGGCGAGCAGTTCGGCGCGCTCCTCCTCGGTGGCCAGGTCGATCAGACCGACTCTGCACAACCTCGCCGCTTTTCTCATCGTCTTCCAGACCGCGGTTCTGTACTTCACCGCCGGCTACTGGAAGATCACCGGGGAGGTGTGGCAGGACGGCGTGGCGATGTACTGCATCAGCCGGATCACCGGCTTCGAGATGTCGTCCACGTACGCGCACCTGATGAACAACGCCTTCGCGGGTACCGCCCTCTGCTGCTTCACGATCTTCATCGAGCCGGCGCTGCCCTTCGCGATCCTGTCCGCTCGCCCGTGGATCCGGAAGGCCGACACGGTGGCCCTGGAGGGCATGCACCTGGGTATCGTCGCCTGCATGGGCCTGGTGTGCTTCGGGCAACTGATGGTCGGCGCGGACTGCACCTGCCTGCGCGACGAGGACTGGCGGTCACTCGCGCGGCGCTTCCGTTACGTCACGAGCCGTGTACGGGGCGGGAGTTGGTCACCACTGCCCGCGCGCGGCACGAACCCGGTGGCCATGACGGCGGGTCAGGGCGGTGCGGCCGATGCCTGACACGACCGGCGAAGCGGCGAACGCCGCGCCGGACGCCCTGTGCCGGTTCCTCACCGCCGAGCCCGCCGACAGGGAACGCCTGGCACCGCGCGTGGTCGCCGCCGTGGGCCGGGAGCGACTCAACGAGATCGTGGACACCACGCTCGAACGGGTCGGCGAGGTCACCGGCGTGCGCGACAGCCGCGACGGACTGGTGATCGAAGGCACCCGGGGGCAGGCCCTCGCCTTCGCCGCCACCAGGGACGGCCACGAGCTGGAGGGGCTCCTGATCGCCCCCGGCGCACACCGCCCGGCACGCCTGCGCACCGACTGGGTGCGCCCGGCTCTGGCCTGGACCGTGTTGGTGCTGCTGTTCGTCGTGCGCATCGACGCCTGCTGGGAGGCCCCCTCCCGGATCGCCTGGTGCGGCCGCCTGCTGATCGTCGCGGCCGGATACCTGGTCGTGGAGGGCTGGGGTGCCCCGGCCCTGTTTCCGTGGTGGATACGCCGACCGCTGGAGGCCGGGGCGCTCGTCGCCCTCGCCTCCGCCTGGCGACTGCCCGGGCTGCCCACGTCGGGCGGTGCCCCCGAACTGGTCGTGGGGGCCGCACTGGTCGCCGTCCTCGGCGTACTCCTGATGCGGGCGCGGCGGCACCGCTGGGGGACGGCCGTCTCCCAGCCCCTCGTCTTCCCCTTGCAGGGCGGCAGTTGGTACGTCGGGCAAGGAGGCGGACGCAGCCTCAACCATCACTTCGCCGTACCTGAGCAACGCGGCGCCCTGGACGTGGTCCAGGCCGGTCCGGGCGGGACGCGCGGGCGTCACCGCGCCCGGCCCCAGGGCACGCACGGCAAGAACGAGCGCTACCTCATCTACGGGCAGCCCGTGCACGCCCCCTGCGACGGTACGGTCGTCTCCGCCGCCGATCACATCGACGACCAAGAGCCCGGCGCCGTCCGCTACCAACCCCTCTACGGCAACCACGTGTGGATCGACACGGGCGCCGAGATCGTCAAGCTCGCCCATCTGCGCCCCGGCACCGTGACCGTGGCCAAGGGCGACACCGTGCGCGCCGGGCAGGTGCTCGGCGAGGTCGGCAACTCGGGCAACAGCAGCGAGCCGCACCTGCACATCCACGCCGAACGCGACGGCGTCGGCCTCGACCTGGAGTTCGAGGGGGTCCCGGGCCCGCTGTGCCGGGGCCGGACCGTCCGCTCGTAGACCACACCACGCCCTGCTCGACCTGGCCCCCCACGCGGCAGCGCGGGTGTGCGGTCCCCGTCTTCCCGCCCACATCCGACGCCCCTGCACCGGCTACCGGCACGGACCCGCCGCGTACAGGAAGTGGCTGGACACCCTCGCTCTCGGTGGCGAACGACCACGGCGCCGCAGCCGCACCGCAGCCACAACGAAGACAGGCCCCGCTCGTGAGATAGATCACGCTTCAGGGGCTATCTCCCCACCCGTAGAGATCGTTTCCCGCGCTGTACCGCCGGTTTTCCCTCGCCGCTGATCAGGAACACAGCGGTGGCATCACAACGGGAAGGGCACGGCGGCCATTCCGTGATCGCTGAGGCAGCGTTGTTGCGGGTGAGCGTATCCGAGAGGGAAGTGCAGCGGGCTGGTCTCGACGCTGGAACGGAGTCTGCTCGCGGTGATGCCCGAGGGGCTGTCGAGCCTCTGCGCTGACACCAGACCCGCGAGGTGGCGCCCAGGGGTGTCTCAGTCTCGGGCCCCCTGGAGTTCGAGGGTGCAGCACTTGACGCTGCCTCCGCCCTTGAGGAGTTCGGCGAGATCGACGCCGATGGGCTGGAAACCGCGGTCCCTCAGTTGCCGGATGAGGTCCGTGGCTGCCTTGGGGAGGAGGACGTTCAGCCCGTCGGAGAACGCGTTGAGACCGAAGGCCGCGGCATCCTCGCCCGAGGCCACAATCGCGTCCGGGAATATCGAACGCAGGACCTCGCGGCTGCCCGGGGTGAAGGCCTCCGGGTAGTACATGATCTCGTCTGGCGACAGGACAGCCAGGGCGGTGTCCAGGTGGTAGTGGCGCGGGTCGACGAGGGTCAGGCCGACCACGGGGAGGCCGAAGAACTCCTGGGCCTCGGCATGTGCGCGGGGGTCGGTGCGGAAGCCGGTGCCGGCCAGGATCGTCCCGCCCGCCCTCAGGAAGTCGCCCGCGCCCTCGTTGACGTGCTCGGGCCACAGGATGTCCGTGAAGCCCTGGCGGGCGAACCAGTCGAGGTAGGCGGGCCCCTCCGCGGTCCGCTGCAGGTGGCGGAAGCGGGCGCCGAGCACCTTGCCGTCGAAGACGGTGGCACCGTTGGCGGCGTAGACCATGTCCGGCAACCCGGGCAGGGGGTCGATCACCTCCACGGTGTGTCCGAGCGACTCGTACAGACCCCGGAGGTGCTCCCACTGTGCCAGAGCCAGCGGGGTGTCCACGGGCCGGTCCGGGTCCATCCAGGGGTTGATGCGATAGCTGACTTCGAAGTACTGCGGCCGGCACATCAGCAGCCGCCGCGGCACGGCGACACGGACGGGGCTCGGCGCGGGGCTCCCATCCGGGCGCGGGGCCGGACGGGAGGGGAGGGTGCTGGTCCAGGGCATGATGGGGCTCCTCGGGATCCTCGGGAGTGGGGCGCGGTGGTGTATCAGGCCTTCGGCCGCGGTACAGGGGGTCAGGCCGCGGTGGCGGCTGGGTCGACCACCACGCAGGTGGTGATCAGGTCGTTCTCGACGGTCCACCGCCCGCTCAGGGCCGTCAGGGACCGTCCGCCCAGGGGCAGGTGGTGGTGCAGGGACACGTCGAACGACTGGCGGTCCGGGTCGATCGTCAGGCTCGCGTCGTGGAAGTCGAGCCAGCGTCGTGCGAGCGGGAACCAGGCCTTGTAGACCGACTCCTTGGCACTGAACGTGAGCCGGTCCCAGTGGACTTCCGGGCTGCGGGCGTACAGCCGGGTGAGCCGGACGATCTCCTCCGGCCGGGCCACCGCTGGCAGCATCCCGTCCGGCAGTGCCTGGTGCGGTTCGGCGTCGATGCCCAGCGAGGCGATGTCGGCGGCGCGGGCCACGGCGGCGGCCCGGTAGCCCTCGCAGTGCGTCATGCTGCCGACGATGCCGTCCGGCCAGCATGGTTCCCGGCGGGGTCCCGGCAGGATGGGGACGGGGGGCAGGCCCAGCGCGCCGAGGGCCGTGCGGGCGCAGTGCCGGACGGTCCGAAACTCGGCGCGCCGGGACTCCACCACGCTCCGGGTCGCGGCCTCCTCGCCGGGGAAGAGGATCGCGTCCGGCAGATCGCGGAACGCCTCGGCGCAGGCCACCGTGTACGGCAGGATCCGCTTGATCACGGCGCATCTCCTGCGGGCGTCAGCCGAGGTGCGGCTGGGACGGGCGGGTGTGTGCTCATGGCTACTCCGTGCGTTCTGTCGGCGTGCGTCGCCGCGGGGCCGACCGGTGCGCCGTCGGTCGCCCCCCGGGCTTCGCGGTCGTCTCACAGGGCGAGGCGTACGTCGTACTGCTCGAACCAGCGGTTCAGTTCCAGCAGGTAGGACAGACTGATGGCGGGTGTGACCGCGGTGATGGGCCCGGGCAGGTCGCCGAGTCGCGCGGTGACGGCCGTCCGGACCCGCTCCCGGTCGACGAGGTCGAAGACCGGGGCGTGCGGGTCGGCCAGCAGGTCCATGACGAGCTCGCGCATGCGAGCCACGTAGATGTCGTTGCGGCTGGCCGGGTAGGCGCTCTTGGGCCGGTCGACGACCTCGTCGGGCAGCAGGCCGCGGGACGCCTCGCGCAGGACTGCCTTGGGGGTGCCGGCGTGCCGCTTCAGCCGCATGGGGACGTTGAAGAGGTACTCGGCGAGGCGGTGGTCGGCGAACGGCACTCGGACCTCAAGGCCCACCGCCATGCTGAGCCGGTCCTGGCGGTCCATCAGCGCCGGCAGCCAGCGGGTCAGGCCCAGGTGGAACACCTCGCGCTCATGCTGCCGTTCCGGGTCCTCGCTGGCGAGCCGGGGCACCTCCGCCAGCGCCTGGTGATAGCGGTCGGCCTCGTAGCGGGCGGGGTCGATCAGCTGGCGCACGTCCTCGCGCAACAGGATTTCGGGCTGGCGGCGGCCGTACATCCAGGGGAAGGAAGGGTGGGAGACATAGCCGGGGTCGAGCTGCCACAGATAACCGCCGAACATCTCGTCCGCCGCCTCACCGGACAACGCGACCGTGCAGTGTCGACGGATCGTTTGGAACAGCAGGTACATGGTGGTGTCGAGATCGCCCCAGCCGGGCAGGTCGCGGGCCTGCAGTCCGGCGTCGAACCGCTCGACCAGGGTGTCCACGTCAATGTCGCTCACCACGTGCCCGATGCCCAGCGAGGAGGCCACCAGCGCGGCGAAGGGCCCGTCGGAGCTGGGCCGCCAGGTGTCGGAGCCGGGGCCGCCGGCGGCGGGCGGGTTGACCGCGAAGCTGGTCAGACCGCCACCGAGCGCCCGGGCGGCCAGCGCGGTCACCGCGCTGGAGTCGATACCGCCGGACAGCAGGGTGCCGACGGGCACGTCCGCGACCACCTGATGGTCGACGATGTCCTCCAGCAGGGAACGCACGGTGGCGGTCGTGGTGGTGAAGTCGTCGGTGTGCGGGCGCGCTTCGAGCCGCCAGTACGCGCTCTCCCGTACGCCGTTGTCGGTGGCGACCAGCAGGTGGCCGGGCCTGACCTCATGGATGCCCCGGAAGGTGCCGTGCCCGGGGGTGCGGGCCCTCGGCACCGCCATCAGCTCGGCGACGCCCTCCGCGTCCAGCTCGGCCGATATTTCCGGGTGGGCGAGCAGGGCCTTGGGCTCGGAGGCGAAGACCACCCCGTCACCGGTGCGGGCATAGTAGAGGGGCTTGACGCCGAACCGGTCGCGGACCAGGACCAGCCGGCGCGCCCGCTCGTCCCAGACTGCGAAGGCGTACATGCCGTTCAGCCGATGGGTGAAGTCGGTGCCCCATTCGAGGTAGGCGGTGAGCAGCACCTCGGTGTCGGAACGGGTGCGGAACGTCCAGCCGAGAGTGGACAGTTCGGCGCGCAGTTCACGGAAGTTGTAGATCTCGCCGCTGAAGGTGAGGGCCACCTGGCCGCCAGCGCGGTCGGTGCGCACCATGGGCTGCCGTCCGCCGTCGAGGTCGATGACGGCGAGGCGGCTGTGCCCCAGGGCGGCATGCGGCGAGATCCAGCTCTCCTGGGCGTCGGGTCCCCGGGGGACGAGCGTCTTGGTCATGCGTTCGACGACCGGTCCGCTCTGCGTCAGGTCGCGCCGCCAGTCCACCCAGCCAGCAATTCCACACATCTGTCAGCTCCTCTTGAGCCTGTTCGCGGCGAATGCAAGGGAATGGGGAAGCGCCCGGTCCAGGAATGCCAGATCGTGACCGCCCAGGCGCTCGGAGAACTCTGTCTCGATCCCGGAAGCGGCAAGCTTCCGCACGGCTTCCCGGTTCATCCGCAGGATCCGGGGATAGTCGTCGACTCCCACGTCGGCGTAGACGGACAGGCCGCCGCCGTCGTGTTGTTCCAGCAAAGCCGTCAGGTCGTACCGGCCGCGCACCGGGCTGCCGGGCGGTCCCCAGACCCGCTCGTGCGCCTCTGTGGAGGGGATCGCCGTATCCGGGTCGTGGCGCAGACCGGTGTATGGGTCGCCGACGCGTGACGGCGCCTCGAACGCGCCGGCGTGGCTAAGCACCACGTCGAACAGGCCCGGATGGCGCAATGCCTGCATCAGCGCGGCAGCGCCGCCCATCGAGAACCCGCCAACACCGCGGACGCCCTGCCTCAGGTGCACGGCGTAGCGGTCGTCGACGAACGGGATCAGTTCGTCGACGAGATAGTCCTCGTACCGGAATCCGCGGTGGTCGTTGATGAACCAGCGCCGGCCGCTCTCTGGCAGGACCACCAGCAGCTCCAGGGCCGCGAGATGCTCGGTCAGCCGGGTGCCGGTCAGCCAGGTGGTGCGGCTGCCGCCGAACCCGTGCAGCAGATAGAGGGCGGGCACGTCGCGGCCTTCGGCCGTGCAGGTCCGCGGCACCAGCACGCTGGCGCGTTTGACCCGGCCGAGCGCCGGGCTGGCCCACTCCCAGGTCTCCAGGGTGTGGGACGCAAGCTGGCGTTTGTGGACGAGCGTCTGCACCGGTCACCGCCCCGCGTGGACGCGCAGGGCCAGGGACCGGCGGTCGACCTTGCCGGTGGAGGTGTAGTCCAGGGCGGGCACCACCTCGACGTGCTCGGGGATCATGTATCCTGGCAGGAAGTCCCGGCAGTGCCGCCTGAGTTCGCGTGGGTCCGGCGTGGTGCCGGGCGCGGCGGTCACGAATGCCACCAGACGGTCGCCGCCCTCGGGGTCCCGCGCGATCAGGCACACGGCATCCGCGACGTCGGTCCGGCCGTCCAAGACCGCCTCGATCTCCCCCAGTTCGATGCGGTGGCCCTTGACCTTCACCATGGTGTCGTCGCGCCCGCCAAAGACCAGGAGGCCGTCGGCGCGGCGCCGGACCAGGTCCCCGGTACGGTGGAACCGCCGACCGGCATGCTCTACGAAGGCGGCGGCCGTCTTCGCCGCGTCGTTCCAGTACTCGCGCATCACCGATCCGCCAGCGACGCAGAGTTCGCCGACCTGCTCGCCGGTCTCCGGCAGTGCCGTACCGTCCGGGCTACGCAGGAACGCGGTCGTGTACGGGCAGGGGCGTCCGATGGGCGGGGCCGGGGGTGCTTCCTCGGCAAGGTCTTCGGGGCCGAGCCGGTGGAACGTGCACACATTGGTCTCGGTCGGCCCGTACAGGTTGTAGAGGGCGGTGCCGGCGGGCAGTGCGCCGTGCAGGGCACGCAGGTGCCTGGTCGGGTACTCCTCGCCGGCGAAGGCGACCACCCGCAGCCGAGTCCCGGCCAGCTCGCTGCCCGGGGCCTCCACCATGCGCCGCAGCGCGGTGGGCACCGAGTACCAGACGGACACCTCGTGTTCGGTGACGAACCGGACCAGGGCGCGCCCCAGCCCCTGATGGCTCTCAGGGACCAGGGCGACAGAGCCGGCACAGGCGGCAGCGCCGAACAGGTCGAGGACGGACAGGTCGAAATGGAACGGGGCGTGGCTGGCCAGGACGTCCCCGGACGTCAGCGCGAACTCGTCGACGGCCCAGTCCACGAAGGCAAGGGCGGCGGCGTGGGTGAGCACCACACCCTTGGGGGTGCCGGTGGAGCCGGAGGTGTAGAGGAGGTAGGCGACGTCGTCCGGGGTGATGGAGACCCGCACGGGCGGGGCGCCGGCGTACCGGGTGAGGGCCTCCTCCCAGGTGGCGTCGGCTCCGGTGGCCGGGGCACCGGTGTCGTCATCGCCGACGGAGAGCAGCGACAGCCCGTCCGCCACCTCCGGGGCGCAGGACCGCAGGCTCCGGGCCCGCTCCGGGGTGGTGATCAGCCACGAGGCCCCACTGTCGGCGAGGACGGCCGCGGCGCGCTTCGGCGGCGCGGTCGGGTCGATGGGCACGTACGCCGCCCCGCAGCGCAGGATGGCGTGGAGGGCGGCGACGGCCTCCACGGACTTGTTCAGCCAGACGCCGACCCGCCGGCCCGTAAGGGACCCCGTGTCGGTCAGGGCGGTGGCCACGCAGTTGCTGATGCCGTCCAGTTCCGCGTAGCCGACCCGGTGCCGCCGGTCCCGGACGGCGACGGCCTCGGGGTGGTCGCGGACCGCCGCTTCCAGGAGGGTCGTCAACGTCCGTACGGGGACTCCTGTTTGATCTGTCACCTTCACCTCACTCCGAGCTTGGCGGCGACGACGTCGCGTTGCATGTCGGAGGTCCCGGAGGAGATCCGGGTCCCCAGCGCGTCGCGCAGCCGCTCCTCGATTCCGGCCTCCTCGGTGTAGCCGTGGCCACCGAAGATCTGCATGGCGTCCTCGAAGGTAGCCACCGCTGCCTCGCTCACCTGGAGCTTGACCATCTCGGGGAGCGGGGAGGAGGACCGCCCAACGGCGCCCGCGGGGCCGTGGTCCAGTTCCCAGGCCGCCGAGCGCAGCAGACCGCGCGAGGTCTCCAGGCGCAGCCGCATGTCGACGATCCGGTTGGCCACCGACTGGAAGGAGCCAATGCGCCGGCCGAACTGACGTCGGGTCCGGGCCCGGTCCACACACTCCTCCAGCTGGCGCTCCATGGCGCCGAGCAGGGGCGCGAGCAGCAGGGTGCGTTCCCAGGCCATGACGGTCGAGAAGATCGCCGAGCCCTGTTTCTCGGCGCCGAGGCGCATACGATCGGGCACCACGCACTCGTCGAGCACAACTTGGCCCCAGTGGCACGAGTTCAGCCCCATCTTGCGCTGCTCAACCTCCACCCGGACGCCGGGCTGACCGCGTTCGACGAGGAACGCGGTGACACCGGTGAAGCCGAGCCGGCTGTCCAGGGTCGCGTAGACGAGGAAGACGTCCGCGTCGGGAGCGTTGGTGACGAAGCGTTTGTGCCCAGTCAGCACATAGCCACCGGTCTCGCGCCGGGCCACGCTCCGAAGGGCGAGCGCGTCAGAGCCGGACTCGGTCTCGGTGATGGCGTGGGCGCCGACCAGGCGGCCGGAGGCTAGTCCCGGCAGGTAGGCCTCCTTCTGTTCCGGCGTGCCGAACTTCGCCAGCGGCAGTCCGACGGCCCACATGTGGGCGCCGGCGGCGATCAGCAGCCCGATGTCCCGGCAGCCGTGGCCGAGGCCTTCGAGGGCCAGGGCGCAGCTGAGCGCCGAGTGGCCCAGGCCGCCGTGTTCGCGGGGGGCGGGCAGGGCCATGACCCGGAGGTCGGCCAGCGCCTGCCAGTCAGCCGCCGCGGCGCCCTCGGTGCGCAGGCGGTCGTGCAGATCGAGCTGCTCGGGGGTCCAGGCGAGGTCCACGGCCGCCCCTACCGGATCGCCGTCTCGGACAGCCTGGCCAGCGCGCGCTCGACGTCGGCCTCGGCCGAGGAGTCGTCGTCCAGCAGGCCCTTGAGGTACTTCTCGTACGAGCCGAGGTCCATCAGCCCGTGCCCGCTGAGGTTGAACAGGATCGTCTCGGCCGTACCGGTCTCGCGGGCGCGTACGGCCCGGTCGATGACGTGCCGGATGGCGTGGGCCGACTCCGGCGCGGGGATGACCTGTTCTGCGCGGGCGAAGGTCACCCCGGCCTCGAACACCTCGCTCTGCCCGTAGGCGACGGCGTCGATGAGCCCCTCGTGGTACATCCAGCTGATCACGGGGGCCGCGCCGTGGTAGCGCAGTCCGCCGGCGTGGATGGGCGACGGGATGAACGTGTGACCCAGCGTGTACATCTTCGACATGGGTGTGTTGCCCAGCGCGTCGTGGTGGTCCCATGTGTACACACCGCGGGTCAACTTGGGGCAGGACTTCGGCTCCACGGCGACCAGGCGGGTACGGCGGCCGGTGGCGACGGCGTCGCGGTGGAAGGGCATGGTGAGGCCGGCGAAGTTGCTGCCGGCGCCGAGGGCCGCCACCACGGTGTCGGGGTATTCGCCGAGGTCCCGCAGCTGGGCGAGGGCCTCCTGCCCGATGACCGTCTGGTGCAGCAGGACGTGGTTGTCGCCGCTGCCGGCCGAGTAGCGCACGCCGTCGCCCTCGTTGGCGTACTCGTGTGCCTCGGAGCTCGCCACCGACAGACTGCCGGCGCAGTCGGGGTCGTCGGCCAGGATGGACCGGCCGGCCTCGGTGGTCACACTCGGGCTGGGGATGACGCGGGCTCCGTTGAGCTCCATCATCACGCGCCGCTGGGGCTTCTGTTCGTAGCTGCACCGCACCATGTAGACGGTGCACTCCATGTCGTAGGCGGTGCAGGCCATGGCCAGTGCGGTGCCCCACTGCCCAGCGCCGGTGCCGGTGACGAGTTCCCGGACGCCAGCCTTCTTGTAGTAATAGGCCTGGGCGATGGCCGAGTTCAACTTGTGGCTACCGGAGGGGCTCGCGGCCTCGTACTTGTAGTAGATCCGGGCGGGCGTGCCGAGGAACTCCTCCAGTCGGCGGGCCCTGACCAGCGGGGTGGGCCGCCAGCGCTCGTACTGCGCGCGGATCTCGGCCGGGATCTCGATGTACGGCTCGTCGCTGACGCTCTGCCGGTATATGGACAGCGGCAGTTGCGGCCGCAGACCGTGCCGGCCGGGCTGCTGGGCCGGCTTGCGCTCCTCGGGCACATAACCCGCGAGGTCGGCGATGACGTTGTACCAGTGGGTGGGAACCTGGCCCGCGGCGGCGGGGCGCGGTTCGGCGCCGGTGTTCACGGTGCGTCTCCTTGGGATGGGTCAGCTGCTGGCGAGCTCCGGGCCGACACCGGCCAGGGCGAGTTGGGACCGCATCAGGTCGACCAGGCTGCCCACATCGACGAGGTCTGCGGTCATCACGGCCTCGTCGTCGATCTCGCAGCCGAACCTCCGCTCGAGTTCGGTGATGACGCGCAGCAGGGTCAGGGAGTCCAGGCTGATGGTGGTGGAATACAGCGAGGCCTGGTCACGGATGTCCCCGGCCGACAGGTCGAGGTCGAGGATGTCCACCAGGACCTGCTTGACCTGTGTGGAGATGGAATCGGGCATGGAAGTCCCTCCAGTGCACAGCACGTGCCGTGCCGATCGGATGACAGGGTCTGAGGCTGTGCGGGCAGGGCTCAGGCCAGGGCGGCGACACCCGCGGCCGGCGCGGTGTCGCGGCGTACGACGAAGGCGACCAGGCGGCCCTCACGCGCGGTCACCACGGCTTGGGCGACCCCGGGGTGGGTCTGGAGAACGGCCTCGATCTCCCCGGGTTCGATACGGTGGCCGCGGATCTTGAGCTGGTCGTCGCTGCGGCCGAGGACGACGAGCTGTCCGTCGGGCAGCAGCCGGCCCAGGTCGCCCGTGTGGTAGCGGCGCCCAGCCGGGTGGTCGGCGAACCGCCGGGCGGTCAGCTCCGGGTCGCCGAGATAGCCGTGGGCAAGGCCGGTGCCACAGACGTGGATCTCGCCCAGCTCGCCGGTCGACACCTTCTGCCCAGACTCGTCCAGAACGAGGATCCGCGCGCCTTCGACGGCTCGGCCGACGGTGACCTCGCGGCCCGGCAACAGCTCGGTGCCCGTGCACCACACGGCCGCCTCGGTGGGCCCGTACTCGTTGTACAGCCGGGTGTCCGGCTGGAGGCGGGCGTGGTCGTCGACGAGCGGCCGCGGGCACGGTTCGCCCGCCACGACGACGTTACCTGGGCCGCTCGCGGGGCCAGACAGCCGCTGGAGCGCACTGTGGTAGTGCGAGGGCGTCATCGCGGTGTGCGAGATCCGCCCGCCGCACACCAGGAGGGCGTCCACCGCAGCCATGACGCCGTCGAGGGAGGCGGGAGCCAGCTCGACGGTGCCGCCACTGGCCAGGGTCCACCACACGCAGCCGATGGCGGCGTCGAAGGTCATCTGCCAGTTCATCAGGAACCGGCGCACCGGCTCCGGATAGTGCCGGAAACGCGCGAGGGTCATGGCGACGATCGCCCGGTGCGGGACGACCACGCCCTTCGGCTCGCCGGTCGAGCCCGAGGTGAAGACGATGTATGCGGGATCCTCGGAGCCGGACCGGGCGGCTGGCCGCTCACAGCTGCGGTCGCCGAGGCCCACCGCCCAGTGCAGCGGGGCGAGGCTGGCCAGGTCGCCGATCCGCTCCGCCGTGCCCAGCACCGCGCCGGCGTCGGTTCGGACGGCCAGCACCCGCAGTCGCTCCTTCGGGGCGCCGGGGTCGACCGGCACGTGCACCGCCCCGGCCTTGTAGGTGGCCAGCTGCGCAACGAGGGCACGGGCGCTGCGCGGAAATGCGGCGATTACGGCCTGTCCCGGGCGCAGGCCCTGGGCGATGAGGTCCAGGGCAACGCGGTTGGCGGCCTCGTCGAGCTGCCGGTAGGTCAGTTCGCCGTCCTCGGCGGACACGGCCTGGGCGTCCGGGTGCCGGTCCGCCTGCCGCTCGAACAGCGCCGAGAGGGTCGCACCGGGATCGTGCTCCGGCCGGTGGGCCAAGGCGTGTATCGCGCTGCTCACGGGGTGGGCTCCGGTTCCCGCAGGCTGCGCGGACGCATGTCGGTCCACACCTCGGCGACGCGCGCGAGGCAGGCCTGCCTGTCTCCGGTGAAGCCCTCGGCTCGCCAGCCGTCCGGGGCCGGGCGGTCCGCGGGCCAGATCGAGTACTGGTCTTCGTCGTTGACGACGACGATCTGCGTGTCCATGCAACACCTCGGGACGTGGGATGGGGCGAAGGGCCCCGCAGGCGGGGCCGTCTGCGGGGGCCGCACCGCGCGAGCGGTGCGGCCACCGGAGGGTTGGGGGCGGTCAGCGGCCCGGCTTCACGGCCTCGACGAGGATGTGGTAACCGAGGTAGTTGAACGGGGGGACGTCGCCCAGGTTCTTCTCGAGGGTGCGCACCACGCCAGCCACACCGCTGTCGGCGAGGACCTCGTCAGCCAGCCAGGCAGAGATCGTGGAGTTGCCGCGCAGGTGCGTCATGACCAGGCCGGAGGCGGCGAAGAGGGCCTTGAGCTCGTGCGGCGTGAAGCTGTACCAGGGGGCGGTCAGGTCGTTGCCGCCGCGCGTCCTGGTGAACAGCAGCTGCTTGCCCTCGACGTCGGTGATGTCGACAGCGGCGAACCGGTCGCCCTTGAAGAACTGCTCGAACAGACCGTTCTTGACCCCGATGACGAAGCGTCCGCCCGGCCGCAGCACCCGGCTCACCTCGGCGAAGACCCGCTCGCGGTCCTCGAGTGGGATGTGCATCAGGGCGAGCATGCTGGTGACCACGTCGAAGGAGTTGTCCTCGAACGGCAGGTTCGCCATGTCGCCCTCGTGCAGGTCCGCCGTGAGGCCCTGGGCGGCGAGCTTGCCCTCGGTGACGTCGAGCATCGCCCGGGAGATGTCCAGGCCGGTCACCTGCGCGCCGGCGGCGGCCATGGGGACGGTGAATCGGCCGGTGCCGCAGCCGATGTCGAGCACCTTCTGACCGGCCCGAACCTTGCTCAGAACGAAGTCGTACTCGGACTGCGTGAAGCCCTCGTCGGTGGGGCCCTCGCCCGGGATGCGCTCGTCGTACTCGGCGGCGATCTCCTGGTAGACCGAGCGGACCTGGACCTTCTGCGCCTCGGAGATCTGGGTCGGGGCGTTGTCGATAACGGTCACGGAATTCTCCCGTCAAGGAAAGTGGAGGAGGTGGGAATCGAAGAGATTCCAGGGTGAGCGAAAGAAAGCGGAGGAAAGCAAAGGATGACGATGGAAACGAAGGACAGTGAAGCTGTAGAAGCAGTTTCCGAGAACAAGCCCGAGGTTATTTCCTCTAGGGCCTCTCACCTTCTGGATTTAGCGTAGCAGCGATCTGTGGAATTTCACCCGGCGTACTTACGCGATTTTTTCGAGCGGTCCGAAACAGCGCCACGACCGCCGCGGGCAGCAGCACGAAAGCCCCAGTCACGGCGAAACACCAGGCCAGCGGGAGGGGAGTCAGCAGCAGGCCGATCCCAGCCGACCCCGCGGCATTCCCCGTGTTGAAGGCAGTATTGACCCAGGTGCCGGCCTCCGTGCCGCGGGACTCGGAATCCACCTCGCCAGCGATCAGATAGGCCGTGGTCAGTGTCGGCGCCATCAGGAATCCGACGGCACCGGCCAGTGCGCCCAGTCCGACCATTCCGGTGACCTGGCCGGACAGTACACAGAAAACCCCGAGAAAAGTGGTCAGGATCGGCAGCCGGGTACGGGTGGACAGCCGCCAGCGGATCGCGCCGTAGAACAGGCCGCCAAGCGCGCTACTGACTGCGAGCGCCGCCGACACCCAGGAGACCGTGGCGGCCGCCCCGTGCCGGTCCGCGAAGGCGACGGCGAGCAGATTGAAGGCCCCCATGCAGGCTCCCAGGCCGGCGGTGACGAGGACCGGTTCGAGCAGGGCCACCCACCAGCGCGGGTCCCGGCCGGGCGGAGTGGGCGCCCGCTCACCGCCGGTGTCCGGCGGTGGAGCGGCGGAGCCGCGGAAGGAGGCAGCGACCGGGGAGGTGGCGAGGACGGCCGTGCCGCCGAGCAGCAGCATGGCGCTCAGCAGAACCGCGAGGGCGGGTTCCGCGAGCGCCGTGAGCGCCCCAGTCAGCAGCGGCCCGACGACGTAGAGCAAGTCCTCCGCGACTGTGTCCAACGAGTAGGCCCGCTGGAGCAGTTGCTCGTCGTCGGGGACCAGCTCACGCCACAGGGTGCGCATGAAAGGGCCCAGCGGGGGCGCGCACGCACCGGCGGCGGCGCCAAGCACCCACAGCACGGCCTTGGAGGCACCGGACTGCCAGCCCACCGCCGCGATCAGAGCGAGCAGCACGGCGCAGGCGGCTGCCATGGGCAGCAGCGCCCGGTGCACGCCGTGCCGGTCGATGAGGCGGGCGCGGTACGGGGCCAGCAGCGAACTGGCGAGCCCGAAGACGGCCAGGACACCGCCGGCGACGGCGTACGAGCCCGTCGCGCGGTCGACTGTGAGCACCAGTGCCAGGAAGACGATGCCGTAGGCGAACCGGGCGACCAGCGCGGCACCGAACGTGCGGGCGGCTTGCGGTAGTCGGAGGACGGTGAGGTAGGAGGAGGCTTTCGCGGATGACAAGAACACTCCTGCGAGTTCGCGGTGTCCCGGCAGAGAGGGCCGGGACACCTACGGACGGGGGCCCGGGGCGGTGTCGGTCTCGGGGGTGGGGTCCGGCATGCGGGCCAGGGACAGGGCCACGGCGGCGCGCAGGGCGGCGGCCGTCGCCGGGCCCAAGCCGTGCCGGTCCACCGTGGCCAGCGCCTGTTCCGTCATGCCGCCGGGGGAGCTGACGGCGGCGACGGTGCCGGAGAAGGACGCGTCGGGCCGGGCGTGAAGCATCCCCGTGCCGTGCACCGCGTGCCGGGCCAGGTCCTCGGCGAGCCGGTACGGCAGCCCCAGACCGGCGGCCGCCTCCGCCAGGGCCTGGGCGAACCGGGCGAGCAGCGCGGGGCCCGCGCCAGAGAGCGCGCTGACCGTCTCCATGTGCTCGTCGTCGACGACGAAGACCTGGCCAAGCCGTTCGAACAAGCAGGTCACCCGCTCCAGGTCGGCCGACCCGGCCCCCTCCCTGGCAGACAGCACGGTAGCGCCAGCCCGTACGGCGACGGCCACGTTGGGGACCGCGCGCACCACCGGAACCACGTCCCCGACCGCCCGCGCGACGGCGGCCACCGGCCAGGAGGCCACCAGGGACACCAAGACCTGACCCTGCCTCAGCAGCAGCCGCAGCTCGGCGAGCACGTCCGCGGCCTCGTGCGGGTGTACGGCCACCACCACCAGGTCCGCCGACCGCACGGCCCCGGCAATGTCCGAAACCGGCACCAGCCCGGTGTCGTCGGCCAGGGCTCGCGCGCTGTTGCCGTGCCGGCAGACCCCATACAGCCGCTGCGCCGGCACGCCCGACTCGACCAGTCCGGTCACGATCGCCCGGGCGATCCGGCCACAGCCCAGGAAAGCCACCGCTGGGGCGCTCATCCGTGCCCCCCGGTGCCTGTCTCGTCGATGAGGTCGCAGATGGCCGTGACCCCGCGCAGGATCCGCTCCTCCGGCTCGGCGCCCACGGAGACCCGCAGGAACCGGTCGCAGGAGGCGCCGTAGGAGACGCCCGCGACCGTGCTCACGCGGTACCGGCGCAGCAGCTCTGCGGCGAACTCGGTGGAGTCCAGCCGGGAGGAGCCGAGCGACGGGAAGAGGTAGAAGGTGGAGTCGCCCGGCATGCTGGTCACCCCCCGCGCGGCGAAGGCCTCGGCGACCCTGTTGCGCCTGCGGACGACCTCCCGGATCTGCGGGCGGGTGCGCGCCAGGATGTCCTCGAAGTGCTCGGCGAGGTACTGGCACAGGATCGTCGGTGCGCAGGTGACCAGGTGCTGCTGGAGCTTGGCAAGCTGCCGGATCAGACTTTCGTGCGCGATGACGTAGCCCACCCGCCAGCCGGATATCCCGAAGTTCTTCGACATCGAGTTGCAGATCACAGTGTGTCGCTTGTCGGGGTCGAGGGCGGCCGCGGAGCGGAACGGCTCGTCGTCCGGCACGAACTCGCTGTACACCTCGTCCGCGATCAGCAGCAGGCCGTGGGCGTCGACGAGCGCGTGCAGCGTGCGCAGTTCCCCGTCGGACAGGCGCCGTCCGGTCGGGTTGTGCGGGTTGTTCACGATGATCGCCCGGGTGCGCGGAGTGATCCGGGCGGCGATGTCGTCCACGGTCGCGTGCCAGGGCAGTGTGACCGGAACACCGCGACAGAGCCTGACCTGGTCCGGATAGCTGACCCACAGGGGCTCGGGGATGATCACCTCGTCGCCGGGCTCCAGGATCGCCGCGAGCGTCATGAATGTCCCCGACTTGGAGCCAGCGGTGACCATGATCTCGCGGTCGGGGTCGGCCGGGGTCCCAGCCGTCATCTCGTGGTACTTGGCGAGCTTCTGCCGCAGCAGCGGTACGCCCCTGGTGTGCGAGTAGTGGTGGACGGCGGGCGTCAGTTCCTCGAAGGCCGGAGCCGGGATGTCGAAGAAGGCTTCCCCGAGGGAGAGCGTGATGATGTCCGCGCCGTCGGCCTGAAGCTCGTAGACCAGGTTGTTCTGTTTGATTGACGCGGCCTCGCTGATGCCGTCCATCAAGGACGAAGGACGTAGGGGTGCCATCGTGTCTCTCCTCTCGTGGCACGGATGCGGTGGCCGCCTACCGGAGGCCGTCACAGAACGCGGATCTGGCCCTCGCCCCACACCACGTTCTTCACGCAGGTGAGGGAGTCCAGGCCCATGGGGCCGCGGGCGTGCAGCTTCTGTGTGGACACGCCGATTTCGACGCCGTAGCCGAACTCGCCGCCGTCGGAGAACCGGGTGGAGGTGTTGACGAACACGCTCCCTGAGTCGGCCGACAGCGCGAACCGCCGGGCGACGGAGATGTCCTGGGCCACCACCGCCTCCGCGTTGCGGGTGCCGTAGCGGTGGATGTGGTCGAGGGCCTCGTCCACGTCGCGCACCACCTTCACCGCGACGACCAGGTCGAGGTACTCGGTGGCCCAGTCCTCGGCGCCGACGGCCTCGGCCTTGGGCCATACCTGGCGGGTCCGCTCGTCGCCGCGGACGGTCACGCCGCGCGCGGCCAGTTCGTCCAGGCAGGCCGGCAGCCAGGTCTCCGCCAGCGCCTCGTGGACGACCAGCGTCTCCAGGGCGTTACACACGCTGGGCCGTGACGTCTTGGCGTTGACCACGATGTCGGTGGCCCGGGCCGGGTCAGCCGAGGCGTCCACGTAGACGTGGCAGTTGCCGTCGCCGTCGATGACGGTCGGCACCTTGGCGTTCTCCTTCACCGTGCTGATCAGCCCGGGGCCACCGCGCGGCACCACGAGGTCCACGTACTCCTCCGCCGCCAGCAGTTCCAGCACGGCCTCCCGGGAGGTGTCGGGAATGAGCTGCACCGCCGTGGCGGGCACCTCCTGCTGGGCGTCGAGCACCTCGCGGATGACCGCCGCGATGGCGATGTTGCTGTGCTGGGCGATCGAGGAGCCGCGCAGCACGGCCGCGTTGCCGGACTTGAGGCACAGGGCGGCGACATCGGCCGTCACGTTGGGGCGGGCCTCGTAGACGACGGCTACGACACCAAGTGGCTCTCGCACCTGCTCGATGCGCAGACCGTTGGGCCGGGTCTGGCCGCTGGTGACCACACCCACCGGGTCGGGCAGGCCGATGATGGTGCGGATCGCGTCGACCATGCCGGTGATGCGCTTGTCCGTCAGGGTGAGCCGGTCGATCAGGGTGGCGGAGGTGCCCGCGGCCCGGGCCGCCTCGATGTCGAGCGCGTTGGCCTCCTTCAGCTGCTCGCGGCCACCGTCCAGGGCATCGGCGATGCTCTCCAGAACCCGGTCCTTGACCTCGGTGGGTGTCTCGCGCAGGACCCGCGCGGCGGCGGCCGCGGCGCGGCAGATCTCGGTGACGGACATCAGCAGACCTCCAGAAGACTGACGTATTTGCTGGGGTGGAGCAGAACGTGCGCGCCATCGCGCGTGGTTCGGGCGGCGGATAGGGACGCGGCGCCGAGCGGGACCCGGCCCCGGGCAATCGGGTGCGGGTCGCCGACGGCGGTGACGTCGACGACATCTCCGTCTGCGAACCCGCCCTGTGCCGAGACCAGTCGGGCGAGCGGTATGGCTCGGCCGGCGGCGATGTCTGACCGGGTCGACGGATGGCAGTGGAGCGTCCCGCAGGGCGGTGTGGCGAAGGCCCGCCACAACGGCTCCAGGCCGTGCTCCCGGACGGTGCCGCGGGGGTGGACGACGGTGCCGACCGGCTCGCCGGCCAGCAGCCGCCGGAGCACCCGGGGCGCGTGGGCATCAGCGATCACCGCAGTGACACCAGCGAGGGTGGCGATCCACACCGCGCCGAGCTTGCTGACCATGCCACCGGTGCCGGGGCCGCCCGCCGACGCTCCTGCGAGCCGTTCCACCTCGGCCGACATCCCCTTGACCTCAGGGACGAGCCGGGCGGCGGGATCGGTGCGCGGGTCGCTCGCGTACAGCCCGGGCACATCGGTGAGCAGGGCCAGCAGCCGGGCCCGCAGCACCACGGCGAGCAGGGCGGACAATACGTCGTTGTTGCGGACCCGGACCGCGTCGTTCTCGTTGACGACCGGTACGACCCCGTGGTCCAGGGCATGCTCCAGGGCGGACCGCAGGCCCTGGCGGTGCTCCCGGTCGCACAGGTCGAGCGGGGTGAACAGGAACTGGGCCGCGGTCAGTCCGCGCCGGGCCAGGCCCGCGCGGAAGGCCTCGAAGAGCGGTGCCTGGCCGACGGCGGCCGCCAACCGCCAATCCTCGTCCGCGGCACCGTCGTTGCCGAGCAGGAAGCGTCCCTGGGCGATGGCCCCGGAGGCGACCAGCACCGGGCGCACGCCTGCGTGGGTCAGCTCCGCGACGGACGCCGCCAGGGCGTCGGCCTTGACCGGGTCCAGGCACCCGTCAGTGATCAGCGACGACGTCCCGACCTTGATGACGATGCGGTCCGGGTACTGCTGCGGGGCGTGGCCCGGGTTGCGTTCTGGGTGCATGGGCGCGAGGG
Source organism: Streptomyces sp. NPDC021562 (assembly GCF_040640875.1). NCBI lineage: Bacteria > Bacillati > Actinomycetota > Actinomycetes > Kitasatosporales > Streptomycetaceae > Streptomyces > Streptomyces sp. NPDC021562. The sequence continues at coordinate 315,514 of NZ_JBFACN010000002.1, read as the reverse complement.
CACCTTCCGGTCTAGGCGGACGGGGTCGGGGGGAGATGGGGGCCCAGGTGGTAGACGTACCGGCCGGGAATCGACTCCTCGGGCAGGCCGCTGCGGCGCAGTTCCTGCTCCAGGGAGGCAGACAGCGCCCGCTCCAGCTGTGGGGCCAGCACCCGCACGGGGGGCTGCCGCGTGTCCGGGCCGGTGGTGACCGGTTCGCTCAGCGTGTAGTGGGAGCGGGCTACTGGCGCGAGGAAGGAAACCTCCAGCGTGCCGTCGGCGTCCCCGTGCCCCCAGCCGAGCCGCGTCGTCCTGCCGTGCCGGGCGCCCAGCCGCCACAGGTCCTCCGGGTGCAGGCCCGGTCCCCTGCGGCCGCCAGCGCTCTCGGGTGTGAGGCCGTAGGTGTCGCGGAGCCGCAGCGCCTCGGTCAGCCGGGCGTTGGCGACCCGCCGGTATCCGAACGCGCCGGTGTCGTAAGCCAGCCGCCGCACGATCACCTCCGGGTCGGCCGGCGCCTCAGTCGCCCAGTCGGTGTCTTCTGTCTCGGCGGCACAGCCGACGTGCAGGATGACGTCGTAGCGGAACAGCGCCATCTCGTTGGCGGCAAGACCCCGCCGGGGCGCGATTTCGACCGCAGTGATCCGCTCGCGCCCGACCGCGAGCGCGGTGAAGAACCGTGGGTCCACGCTCAGTTCGGTGTCGGTGCGCAGGGCCCGGCCGACCGCCTCAGCGACCTGCCGCGCATCCACGCCCGGGCCCTGCCGCAGGTGCTCGCGCAGGCTCAGGAACGCTTCCAGCAGCACGCCGTTGCGCACATCGCCGATGAACAGGTGGCCACCGTCCTCGATGCCGGCGACCGTCCGCTCGACGACCTGCCGCAGATAGGCGAGCGACGGGAAGTACTGCACCACGGAGTTGAGCACGACCGTGTCGTGGGGGCCCGGGACCGCCTCGATCGCCTCCGGCGCCTCGGCCTGGGCGACCACCACCGGCCCCGCCGAGCCGGTCGCGGCGTGCCGGAGCATCTCGACCGCCGAGTCGGCGTAGTCGGTGGCCACGTACCGCTCCAACCCGGCCTCTCGGCACAGGGGCCCCACCAGCAAGCCGGTGCCGGCCCCGATCTCCAGCAGCCGACGCGGACGCAGTGCCCGGATCCGGTCCACGGTGCCCGCAACCCACTCCGTCATCTGCTCGGGCGGGATGGTGGTGCCGGTGAAGCTGTCGGTCCAGCCCTGGAGCGCGGCGTCGGGCGCGCCGTCCGGGTCGGGGACGTAGGTGCTCTCGAAGACATAGCGCCAGGAGTCCATGAAGGCCTCGAAGTCGTCGGCCCGGATGTCGTCCGCGGGCACCAGGTGGGCCACGGGACGCGTCCTGCCCTCGGTGTCCGTCCCGGCCACCACCACGGCGTCCTGGATCTGCGGGTACGCCTTCAGCGCGGCCGCCACCCGGGCGTACTCCCCCGCGTCCCCGGCACGGTCGCCGGCCAGCGGGGCGATCTGTGCGATCGTCGCGCCGGGGTCGCGGCCGGCTCCGTGGACGAAGGCCTGGAAGGCCTCGGCCAGTTCGGTGATGGTCGAGCGCCGGTACAGGTCGGCGTCGTAGCAGAGTTCGGCGGACAGCCCCTCGCCGTCGCGGGTCAGGTCCAGGGAGAGGTCGAAGCGGCTGCTGGGCACGTCCACGGGGACCGACTCCGTGTCGACGCCCGGCAGGTCCAGGGCCTCGGCGCCGCTGTCCTCGAACAGCTGGCAGGTCACCTGGACCAGAGGGTTCAGGCCCAGGTCCCGTGTGGGGTTGAGGCGTTCCACGATCTGCTCGAACGGGGCTGTCTGGTGGGCGTGGCCGGAGAGCACGGTGTCGTGCACCTGGCTGAGGAACGCGTCGAACGACAGGGTCTCGTCGAGGCTGCCGCGAATCGGCAGGATGTTGACGAACAGGCCTATGAGCCCTTCGAGTTCGGCCCGTGTACGGCCGGCCACCGGCACGCCGACCAGCAGGTCCTGCTGTCCGGTCCAGCGGGCGAGGACCGCCTGGAAGGAGGCGAGCAGCGTGGTGAACAGGGTGGTGCGACGGCGGCGGGCCAGGTCGGTGAGCGCGGCGGTGTCCCGCGGGGAGATCCGGAAGCGGACGGTGGCGCCCCGCCCGCCGTGCACCTCGGGCCGTTCCCGGTCGCACGGCAGCACCAGTTCGGTGGGCGCGCCGGCCAACTGCTCCTGCCAGTAGGACAGATCGGCGGCCAGCCGTGCCGCGTGCTCGGAGCCGCGCTCCCAGGCGGCGTAGTCCTGGTACTGCAGCGCGGGAGCGGGCATCGCGGGGGTCCGGCCCGCCGTCAGGTCGCGGTAGTTGGTGGCGATCTCGGACAGCATCACTTTCACCGACCAGCCGTCGCAGACGATGTGGTGCACGCCGAGGACCAGCAGGTGATCGTCCGGCCCCAGGGTGAGCACGGCGGCCTCGAACAGCGGCCCCTTCTCCAGGTCGTAGGAACGCCGGCCGACCTCCTGGACGTACTCCTCGGCGCGCCGCCGGGCCTCGGCGGACGGCAGCCGGGACAGGTCCCTCAGGGTCACCTCCTGGCCCCACCGCGGGTCGACGGTGACCAGCAGCTGCCGCTCGCCCAGCGCATAGCGGCTGCGCAGCACGTCGTGCCGGGCCACCATGGTCTCCACGGCGCAGGCCAGCGCGGCCACCTCTACCGGTCCGCGCAGCCGGACCGCCTCGACCATGTTGTAACCGGTGTTGTCGGGTGCGATCTGCTGCAGCACCCACAGCCGTTGCTGGGCGGCGGAGGCCACCGCCTGCTCTCTGGTGCCGAGCGCGCCGATCAGCCGCTCCCGGTCGCCCTCGGTACTCAGGGCAGTGGCGAGTCCGGCAACTGTGGGCCGCTCGAACAGGGCCCGCAGGGAGAGACCGGCACCGAGCCGGCCACGGATGCGGGAGATGAGCTGGACGGCGCTGAGCGAATGGCCGCCGAGCTGGAAGAAGTCGTCGAATCGGCCCACCCCGTCCAGACCCAGCACCTCCTGGAAGATCGTCGCGAGCCGCTCCTCCACGCCCGGCAGCGGAGCGACGTAGCGGACCGCCCCGAGCGCGGCGGCGTCGGGCTCGGGCAGAGCGGTGGTGGCGGCCTTGCCGCTCACGCTGCGGGGGATCTCGTCCACCTCCACCAGGGCGGACGGCACCATGTAGTCGGGCAGCCGCCGGACCAGGTGGTCGCGCAGGGCCGCCTGGTCGAGCCCGGGTGCGGCCACCACGTAGCCGACCAGGCGGATGTGGCCGTGGGCGTCCGGCCGGGCCACCACGGCCGCGTCCCGGAGCCCCTCGTGGGCGAGGAGCGCCGACTCGACCTCCCCCGGGTCCACCCGGTAGCCGCGGATCTTCACCTGGCTGTCGAGCCGCCCTACGAACTCCACCTGGCCGTCGGCGCGCAACCGGCCCAGGTCGCCGGTGCGGTACATACGGCCGCCCGGCACCGCTTCGAAGGGATCGGTGACGAAGCGTTCGGCGGTGCGTGCGGGGTCGTCGAGATAGCCGACGGCCAGCTGCGGCCCGGACAGGCAGATCTCGCCGATCACCCCGACCGGCAGCGGCCATCCCGCCGGGTCAAGCACCGCGACCGCACAGTTGGCCAGCGGGCGACCAATCACCGGCCCCGCGTCGCCCTCGATAGGGGCTACCAGGGCGTCAACGGTGAACTCGGTCGGGCCGTACATGTTGACCGCGACGACGTCCGGCGCGGCGGCCAGGGTGTTCCACAGCGACGGGCGGACGGCCTCGCCGCCCAGCACGAACAGCCGAGGCCCGGGGTGCTCCCCGGCCAGCAGGCCGAGACCGACCAACTGTTCCAGGAAGGACGGGGTCGCCTCCAGGACGTCGATCCGCCGCTGGCGCACCGCATCGAGCAGCTGGACGGCGTCGCGGGCCGTGTCATCGTCGACGACGTGCAGTTCGTGGCCGTCGACCATCCACAGCAGCTGGTCCCAGCTGGCGTCGAAGGCCACCGACATGGTGTAGGCGACGCGCAGCCTGCGGCCGGCCACGGTGGCCGCCATCGCCGCGTAATGCGAGGCACGGTGGGAGTGGTACAGGTTCGCCAGCGCCCCGTGCCGGACCACGACACCCTTGGGAGTCGCCGTGGAGCCAGAGGTGAACACGATGTACGCCACGTCGTCCGGGCCGGGTGCCGGCGGGACGGCGCGTCCGGGTCGCGTGCGGACGGTGTGCAGGTCCAGCAGCGGCGGGCCCAGGCGCGCGGCCCGCTCGTGGGCTGCCTTGTCGGTGATGACCAGGCGCAGGGCTGCCTCGTCGGTCATCGCGCGCAGCCGCTCGACCGGATTGGCCGGGTCGAGCGGGACCAGCACCGCTTTGGCGCGCAGCACCCCGAGGACGCCCACCGGCAGCAGGGCCGACCTGGTGACCAGCAGACCCACCCGGTCACCGGGCGCGATCCCGCAGGCGGTGAGCTCGGCGGCGAGCGCGTCGGCGGCCTCGCCCAGCTGCCGGTAGGTCAGCTCGCGGTGCCCGTCGGTCACCGCGAGGTCGTCCGGCCGCTCAGCTATGCGCTCGGCGAGGGCGGTCAGTACGGTCGCACCTGCGGGGACGTCGACGCAGGGGCCCCGGCCGAGCCGGTGCAGGACATCGTGCCTGGCGGTGTCGTCGAGCAGCGGCAGTTCCGGCACCGGGGTGTCCGGGTGCTCGGTGGCGGCCGCCAGCAGGACCGCGAAGCTGTCCGCGAGGTGGGCCACCGTGTCCGGGTCGAACAGGTCCCGACTGTAGTTGAAGGAGGCGTGCAGCTGCTCGCCCCGCCAAGACATGTCCAGGGCGAGGTCGAAGAACGTGGTGGGCTGGGCGGCGTGCAGAGAGTTGGTGGTCGTGCCCGTCAGCTCAAGACCGGGGGTGAATCCCTCGTCGAGCAGCTGGAACATCACCTGGACAAGTGGGTTGACGCCCTGGGTGCGCTCGGGGTTGATCTCCTCCACGATCCGTTCGAACGGCAGCTCCGCGTACTCCTGCCCGTCCAGCACGCTCGCTCGGACGCGCTCCACGAGCTCCCCGAAGGCCGGGTCGTCGCGCAGGTCGCAGCGCAGTGGAAGGGTGTTGACCAGCATGCCGACCAAGGACTCGGTGCCCGCCCGGGTACGGCCGCTCACCGGGTGGCCGACGAGGATGTCCCGCTCGCCGGTGACGCGGGCGAGGAAGGCGTGGAAGGAGGCCAGCAGCACGACACCCGGTGTGGACCGGGTGGTGGCCGCCAGGGCGCGGACGCGCTCGGTGACCGTGGGGTCGATGACGACCTCGTGTACCCCGGATGCAGGAAAGCCCGTCGCCCGCCGCGGCCGGTCGGCTGGCAGGCTCAACACCGTGGGGGCGCCGGCCAGGTGCCGGCGCCAGTGGCGCAGACACTCCTCGGTGCGTTCCTCGTCGAGCCACTCCCGTTCCCAGGCGGCGTAGTCGGTGTACTGGAGATCCGGCTCGGGCAGCCCCGTGGGCCCGCCGAGAACCGCGGCGCGGTAGAGGGCCGCCAGCTCGCCCAGCAGCACGCTCATCGACCAGCCGTCACACACGATGTGGTGTGCCGCGACGGCGACCACGTGCTCGTCGGGGCCCGCCTCGGCGACGTGCAGCCGGATCAGCGGCCCGGTGCGCAGGTCGAACGGTTCGTCGAGCACGGCACGGTGGAACCGGGCCACGGCCGTTTCCCGCTCGGCTCCCTCGGCCGCCCCCAGCGTGCTGTGGTGGAAGCCCAGGCGTGACTGCCCGGTGCCGGGCTCGGCGACGACCTGGACGATCGCTCCGTCGACCTGTTCGAACCGGGTGCGCAGCGCCTCGTGCCGGTTGCACAACTCCCGCGCCGCCCGGGCCAGCGCCTCGGTGTCCAGCGGTCCCGACACGCGGAAGGCCTCGGTCAGGTGGTAGGCCGTGCCCTCCGGCTCCAGGGCCTGGAGCAGCCACAGCCGCTGCTGCGCGAACGCGGCCGCATACCGTTGTTCTGCCATGGGAGAAACCCTTCGTCGAGCAAGTGGGGCGCGATGTGAGCGCGGGAAAATACGGACAGGGGCAGGCGGGGGGAGAGGGACGGGCTCAGCCGGAGTGCGGCCGTTCGCGGTCGGTCCTGCGGCGCAGCACAGGCCGTTGCCGCGCCACCGGCACCAGACGGCGTGCCACGCCCTCGACGGTCGGTTCGTCGAAGAAGGACCGGACGGGCAGCTCCAGGCCGAGGGTCAGGCGCACGTCGTCGATGAGCCGCGTCACCAGCAGGGAGTGCCCGCCGATCTCGAAGAAGTTGTCGGTGACGCCGACCTCCGGCAGGCCCAGCAGCGCGGCCGTGATCCGGCACAGCTCCCGCTCGCGCTCGGTCCGCGGCGGCCGGGCCGCAGCCGACACCGGCCCGGACGGCGCGGGCAGCGCGAGCCGGTCCACCTTGCCGTTGGGATTGACCGGCAGCCGGTCCAGGACCACCAGCGCCGCTGGCACCATGTACCCCGGCAGTCGCTCGGCCACGAAGGCCCGCACCGACGCGGGGTCGGCGGTCTGCCCCTGCCGTGGGACCACGTACCCGATCAGATGCTTGCCCCCGTACTCGGCGTCGGCGGCCGTCACCACTGCCTGCGCCACCGCCGGGGCCTGCCGCAGGACCTCCTCCACTTCTCCCGGCTCGATCCGGAAGCCGCGGATCTTGACCTGGAAGTCGTTGCGGCCCAGGTACTCCAGCTGTCCGTCCGCCCGCCACCGGGCCAGGTCGCCAGTGCGGTACATGCGGCTGCCTGGTGGGCCGAAGGGGTCGGGGACGAAGCGCTGGGCCGTCTCGGCGGGCCGGTCGAGATAGCCGCGGGCCACGGCGGCCCCCGCGACGCAGACCTCACCCGGCACACCGAGGGGCACCGGGCGCAGTTCGTCGTCGACGAGGTGGATCTGCGTGTTCCAGATGGGGCCGCCGATGGACACCTGCGAAGGCTGCCCGGACACCGGCCGGTCCACAGTGTGCCCGGTGGCCGCGTGGGTCTCGGTGGGCCCGTAGTAGTTGTGCAGCCGCCGGCCCGGTACCGCGTCGAAGAAGGCGCGCACCGCGTCGCTGAGCACCAGCGCCTCACCGCCCTGGGCCACATGCCGGAGCCTGGGCAGGGTCAGGCCCAGCCGCAACGCCTCCTGGCACAGCAGCTCGATCAGGGCGGTTGGGGCGAACAGCTCGGTGACGTGGTGGGCCTCCAGCCACCGAGCCAGGTCGGCGGGGCTGCGCCGCACATCCTCGGCGGGCACCGCGAGCGTCTTTCCGCTGGTGCCGGCCGACAGGATCTCTTGGGCGGCGGGGTCGAAGCTCAGCGAGGCGAACTGGGCGGTCACCGAATCCGGTTCGGCCGGCATGACCTCGGCGTGCCAGGCCAGGAGGTTGACGATCGGAGCGGCTGGCATGACGACGCCCTTGGGGCGGCCCGTCGAGCCGGAGGTGTAGATGACGTACAGGGGATGCCCGGGACGCAGCGGGGCCCGGCGGTCGGCGTCGGTGAGGTCGGCGGCGTCCAGGCCGACGATCCGCTCGCCCAGCTCCGGGGCGTCCACGCACAGCGGGGCCGCGCCCGCCGGGAGCCGCTCGGTGGTGTGCACGCTGGTCAGCACCAGGAGCGGAGTGGCGTCCTCCAGCATGGCCCGGACACGGGCGGCTGGGTAGTCCAGGTCCACCGGCAGATAGGCGGCGCCAGTCTTCAGTACGGCCCATAGGGCCACGACCACGTCCGGTGAGCGGGGCAGCGCCAGCGCCACAACCTTCTCGGGGCCCGCCCCGAGGCGTACCAGGTGCCGGGCGAGCCGGTTTGCCCGCGCGTTGAGTTCGGCGAACGTCAGCGTCCCGGTGCTGTGGACGACCGCGGCCCGGTCCGGGGTACGGGCCACCTGTGCCTCGAAGAGTTCGGGCAGCGAAGCGATGGGGACGGAACGTTCAGTGGCGTTCCAGGTCTCGATCCGGGCCCGCTCGGCCGGGGAGCGCACGTCCAGCCGACTGAGCGGCAGCTCGGGGTCGGCGAGGGCCTGTTCCAGCGTCGCCACCAGGTATCCGGCGATCCGCCGGGCGGTGTCCCGGTCGAAGAGGTCGGTGGCGTACTCCACGAAGCCCCGCATACCGCCCGCTCCCGGAGTCGTGGGCGGCGTGAGGTTGAACACGAGGTCGAAGCGGGCCACGCCGAGTCGGGAGGGCTCCTGGCTCGCCTCAAGACCGGACAGGCTGGCCGGCACGCGGGTGTTGTTCTCGAAGACAAGCATGACCTGGAAGAGCGGGTGGTGGGCCGGGTCGCGGCGCGGATTGAGGGCCTCGACCAGGACGTCGAACGGCAGGTCCTGGTGGGCGAAGGCCTGAAAGGCGAACTCCCTTACCCGGCACAGCAGTTCACGGAAGCTAGGGTCGCCGGATGTGTCGGCGCGCAGGACGAGCGTGTTGGCGAAGAACCCGACCAGGTCGTCAAGGGCCTCGTGGGCGCGCCCCGCGACCGGGGTGCCGACGGCGATGTCGTGCCCGGCGCCCAGGCGGGCCAGGGTGGCGGCCAGAGCCGCCTGGACGACCATGAACGCGCTGGCACCGGTCTCGGTGGCGAACCGGTCGACAGCGGAGGTGAGTTCGGGGCCGAGACAGAAGTCGACCGTGTCGCCGCGGTACCCGGTGCGGGCCGGGCGGGGCCGGTCCGTGGGCAGGGCGAGCTGGTCCGGCAGGCCAGCCAGGGCCTCGGTCCAGAAGGCGAGCTGCCGGGACATGAGGCTGCCGGGTTCGTCCGGGTCGCCCAGCAGATCACGCTGCCAGAGGGTGAAGTCGCGGTACTGCACGGCGAGCGGTGGGAGGCTGGCCGTCTCGTGTCGCTCATGTGCGGCGTAGGCGGCGGCCAGGTCACGTGCCAGGGGGGCCAGCGACCAGCCGTCGCAGGCTATGTGGTGGACGACGAGCAGCAGAATGTGCTCCTCCTCGCCGAGGGACACCAGCCGTGCGCGCAGCGGCGCATCGGTGCGCAGATCGAACCCGCGGCGCTCGAACCGGGCCTGCTCGCCAGCCAGTTGGTCCGCTTCCAGCCGGACCAAATCCGGCCGGGGGCGGGCTGCGGCGGTCTCCAGCACCACCTGCCGGGGCTCGCCCGCGGTCTCCGGGAAGACGGTGCGCAGCGCCTCGTGCCGTTCCACCACGTCGGCCAGAGCCGCCCACAGCGCGTCGTGGTCGAGCCGACCGCGCAGGCGCAGCGGCAGCGGGATGTTGTACGCGGCCGAGTCACCGTCGAGCCGGTTGAGGAACCACAGCCGGCGCTGGGCCGGGGAGAGGGGTACGGAGTCCTCGCCCGCCCGGCGTTCCAGGGCCGGGGCGGGTGCGCCGCTGACGGTGAGCCGCGGGAGGAGCAGCGCCACCGTGGGCGCCTCGAACACCTCCCGCACGCTCAGCTCGTATCCAAGGCGGGTGCGGACCCGCCAGACCAGCCGCATCGCGAGCAGTGAGTTGCCGCCCACCGCGAAGAAGTCGGTGTCCACGCCGACTTCCGGCAGCTGGAGCACCTCGGCGAACAGGGCGCACAGAGCCTTCTCCGGCTCGGTGCGCGGTGCCCGTCCCGTCGGTGCACCGGGCAGCACCTCGACGGCTGCGAGCGCCTTCCGGTCGATCTTGCCGTTGGTGGTCGTCGGGAGGTCGTCGACGACCATGACGACGTCGGGCACCAGATAGGCGGGAAGCTTCTCAGCGGCGAAGCGCTTGAGCTCCTGCGCCCAGTCCTGCGGCGGGACAAGGTCATGGACCGCTCGGAGCGGACCGGCGGACGGTTGGTCAGACACGTGTGATCCCCAGGGAGGTGGTGGGCTCGCGGCGGCGCCGATGGCGCAGGGCGGACGTACGGGTCCGTCGTCAGGCCACGATCTCGACCGGCAGCGACGTGAAGCCGAGGATGAAGTTGGAATGCAGCCGGACCGGGGCGCCCGCGGTGCGCAGGTCCAGCCCGCTGTCGAGCAGCGCGGAGAACGCCTCGGTCAGCTCAGCGGTGCCGGCCGGAGCGCCGATGCACCGGTGGATGCCGCTGCCGAAGGAGAGATGCCGGTTGGGACTGCGGGTGATGTCGAAGCAGTCCGGGTCGGGGAACTGGTCGGCGTCCCGGTTCGCGGAGACGTTCCACAGCGTCACGATGTCCCCGCGGGCGATGTCCACGCCGCGGATCCTGGTGTCGCGCACCGCGACGCGCTGGACGTAGGCGTTGGTCGAGCTCCAGCGCAGGATCTCCTCCAGCGCCGAGGGCAGGAGCCCCGGCTCGGCCCGCAGTCGCCGCCAGGCGTCGGGATGCTCCAGCAGCGCGAGAACACCCGTGCAGGTGGTGTACGAGGAGGTCTCATTGCCGCCGACGGCGATGTTCATGCAGTTGTAGAGGATCTGCTCGTCGTCCAGAGGCCGGCCGTTGAGTTCGGCGCGCAGCAGCATGCCGATGGCGTCGTCCCGCTCGGCCGCGTCACGCCGCTCCTCCAGCAGCTCCGCGAAGTACTCGAAGATCTCGCTCTGGGCATGCGCAAGCCGGATCCGTTCGTCGCCGCTTTGGTCGCACAGGACCGGATCGCGGTAGCCGACCATGCGCCGGGTGAGGCCGACGATGTGCCGGGCGTCGTCGATTCCGACGCCGAACAGCGCCATCAGCGCCCCGATGGGCAGCAGCGGGGCGAAGTCGAGGGCGATGTCGCAGCCACCTGCCGCGCGCATCCGCTGGACGCCGTCACGGACCAGACGGCGAACCTGCTCCGTGACACGCTCGACCATGGCCGGGCCGAACGGCGGGTGCAGGGCGCGCCGCAGCAGGCGGTGCCGGGGCGGGTCGGAGGCTACGAGCATGTCCCCAGAGGCGGTGTCGCCGCCGGTGCGGAAGGAGCCGCCGAGGATGGCGCCGTGCGCCGAGCTGAAGGTGTCGTGGTCACGGTAGGCGGCCAGAACATCCTCGTACCGGGTGAGCGCCCAGAACCAGGCGCCGTCCGCGGAGGGGTTGCGGTACACCGGCGCCTCGACCCGCAGCCGGCGGAAGACCTCGTGGTGCCGGTCGGCGGCGAACGTCCCGACGTCGGTGAGGTCGACGGTCGTGATGGCGGGCATCGTCACACCGCCGCCCGCAGCCGGGGTTCCAGAATCCGGGCGACGTCGCGCAGCACCGTCTGCTCCAGGATGTCGCGGAAGTCCAGCAGGGCTCCGGTCTCCCGCTTGACCTTCTGACGCACCCGGAAGGCCAGCATCGAGTTGCCGCCCAGGGCGAAGAAGTCGTCGTTAGCGCCAACGTTCTCCACGGCGAGCAGCTCGGACCAGATGGCGGCTAGGATGCGCTCGCTCTCGGTGGCCGGCGGCTGGTGGTCGCGGCTGCGGGCCGTCTCGGCCGCCAGGATCTCCAGGAGCGCGGCGCGGTCACGCTTGCCGTTGTCGGTGGCGGGCATCTTCGGCAGGACCAGGATCTTGGCGGGGACCATGTGGTCCGGCAGGGTGTGCTCGGCGAAAACCCGTACAGCGTCCGGCAGCAGCGGGCCACGCCGTTCGACGAAGGCGACCAGGATGCGGTCCTGGCCGTCACCCACGGGCAGCACCGCGACCTCGCGCACCTGCGAATGCCTGGCCAGCAGACGCTCGACCTCGCCGGGCTCGACCCGGTAGCCGCGAATCTTGACCTGATGGTCGGCGCGTCCGACGAACTCCAGCTGGCCGTCGGAACGACGGCGTACCAGATCGCCGGTGGCGTACATGCGGCTGCCGTCCGCCTGGAAGGGATCGGGCAGGAACTTCTCGGCCGTCAGCGCCGGGTCCCCGTAGTAGCCACGGGCCACTCCGTGGCCGCCGACGAAGAGCTGACCGGTCTCACCGGCACCGACCGGGTGCAACGTCTCGTCCAGTACGTACAGACGGGCGCCCTCGACGGCCTGCCCGATGGGGACGCCGTCCGCGTCCTCGGCCAGCTCGCGCACCTCGAAGGCGGAGCATGCCGTCGTCGCCTCGGTCGGGCCGTAGAGGTTGAACAGCCGGCCGGTGAAGTCGCCGGACAGCAGCTCGCGACACGTGTCGGCGAGAATGGCGTCCCCGCCGGTGTGCAGGATCCGCAGCGGCGCGAACGCGTCCCGGTCCTCGCGAACCACGTGGTTGACGGCCATGGTCGGCACGAGCATCGCCGTCACCCGTAGCCGGCGCAGCGTGCGCTGCAGGTCGGAGGCGAGCAGGTCGGGCAGGGCCGGCAGGACGACGATCTCCGCGCCTTGGGCGAGAGAGCACCAGGTCTCGAAGTGGAAGGCGTCGAAGGACAGGCTGGAGATCTGGCCGACGCGGTCCTCGCCGGTCAGCTCCGGCAGGGCCGCGTTGCGAGCGAACCCGACAATGCCGCGGTGCTCCAGGACGGTCGCCTTGGGCCGGCCCGAGGAGCCGGAGGTGAACAGCACACAGGCCGCGTTGCGGGGTCCCACCGCCACGTCCGACCGGGGGACTGCGGCCGACGGGTCGAACCCGGGGAGGGGCAGGACGACATCCGCCGGGATCTCGGCGGCCCACTCGGGCTCGGCCAGCACCACCCGAGCGCCGCTGCCCTCGATCATCGTGTCGCGCCGGGCGCGGGGATAGCGTGGGTCGACCGCCACATAGGCGCCGCCCGCCTTCAAGACCCCGAGCATCGCGGCGAAGACGCCGGTACCGCGCCGAAGGCTGAGTGCCACCCGGTCCTCCGGGCGTACGCCAGCCTCGATCAGGGTGTGGGCCACGGCGTCGGAGTAGGTGTCGAGTTCGGCGTAGGTCAGGGCGGTGTCGTCGTCCCGCACCGCCGGCGCCCCAGGGTGCCGCTCCACCGCGTGGGCCCAGAGCTCGGTCAGGGTGCTTGCCGTCGGCGCCACCGGCTTGCTGTGCGTCATTGCGCTCCTTCCTCGGGGTGTGCGTGCCCGTGCCGTGAATCGCGGAGCGTCTCCAGCACGTGGCGGCGAGTCGTGGTGCTGGCCAGCAGGTCGTCGCGGGCCGTGTCGATGCGGACCGAGCGGGTGCCCCGGGCTCCGGGCCAGGCCGGGATCTCGTGCTGTTGCCGGGACAAGAAGTTGACGACCGTGCTGTCCCACGCCGGGTGATCGGTGCGGTAGGCCGCCACCAGGTAGGCCAGCCAGTCGAGGAAGCTGCCGACCAGCGGGGCAAGGGCGTCGTCACCGTCGTCCTCGCCCTCACCGGGCTCAGCCTGTTCGGCCAGCGAGCGCCGAATCTCCTCCGTCAGATGCTGTTCGGCGTGGCCGAGGAACCGGTCCGAGCGTTCCTGCAGCAGTGCCGTGTCCCACCAGGGCGGCAGCGTCGCCGCCGCTCCGACGGAGGTGAGCAGCTTGCAGTACTCGACCGCCACGGCGTCCGGCGTGGACAGCTCGCCGTCGAACAGCAGCACGCGAGGACAGCCGATCCGGGCGGCGGCCTCCTGGGCGAGCGGGGCGGCCATGCAGTAGCCCAGCACGGCGTGCACCTCGCCCGCGGGGACGGCGGCGGTGTCGAGGGCCTGGTGCGCGTACTGCGCGGCGGAGGCGGCCCACGGCAGCGGCGGGGTCATGAGCTGGCGCACGTCGTACCCGGCGTCGGCCAGCCGCAGGTCCGACACCCGGGCCTCCGGGCGGCGCCCGGGGTAGTCGAACACCAGCAACACCGGGGCGCTCATGCCGGGCCTCCCGCGATCGGCGCCAGACAGTGGCGCAGTTCGGCCACGACCGTTCCCGGCGACTCCTGAACGAAGAAATGGGAACCGGTCAGGACGCGGACGTGCGCGGCGGCTGTCGTCTCGGCTGTCCAGGGCAGCGGCTCCAGGGTGTCGTCGCTTCCGTACAGCGCCCAGATGTCGCAGGACAGTGGGTTGGCCGGGGCCTGGTAGGTGGCGAGGAGGTCGACGTCGGCGGCCAGGACCGGTGCGGTGAGGTCGACCAGCTCGGCCAGCAGCTCTGGCTCCATCGGCGAGACGGCCTGGAGCATCGCGGCCACCTCTCGCCGCAGTTGCTCGTGGTCGAGGGGCCTGCCGTCGTCCAGCGAGGCAGGCCCCGCAGGGGGCGGGCAGGCGGCCACGACCAGGGCATCGGCGGGAATGCGCTGTGCCACCAGTTGGGCAAGAAGTCCGCCCATGCTGTGGCCGAAGAGCACCAGGGGAACACCGGTGCCGTCCGCGCGGCGGGCGCGCAGTTCGGTGGCCATGTCGTCGGCGAGGCGGGCCATGTCCTTGGCGAAGGGCTGCCCGTAGCTCACCTCGCGGCCGGGCGGACAGGCCACGGTGAAGCGCCAGTTGGCCGGAAGTGCCTCCCGCCAGCCGCGGTAGCCGGCAGACCCGGACCCGGCGCACGGGAAGGCCACCAGGTCCACGGCTGCTTCCGGGCCCCCGGCAGATGTCCCGGCCGGGCGGGACAGGAGATTCTCGAACACGGTCACCGGGCCGTCTGAAGCGGCTGCACCCGGACGGCCAAGGCCCTCGCGGAAGGGGCGAGGAAGAGGTCCTGAATCGACAGGACCACCCCTTTCTTCCGCAGGTCCGACGTGCACAGCGCCGCCAGGAAGGACGATCCGCCGTGGTGGAAGAAATCGTCGTCCGGGCCGAGCTCCGCGGAGTCGAGTCGCCGCTGGAAAACATCGGTGATCTGCGGAATCAACACGTCGACCCCGATCTCGGAATCATTTCCGTCCGCCCGCGATCCGGGCTGAATTTCAGCAGGTCGAGACAAGGAAACCCCTAGTGGAAAAGGACTCGGATGGCGCCGCAAATTGCGGTCCGCCCATGGAGATCAACTGATGATGACGCGCAGAAAACCGCGGGGAACAACCAGTTCCCAAAGATTTATCGAGGGTCCTGTTATTCGTCAACGATGGTGATCAGCGTGAGGTCGAAGCGGGACTACCGTGGGTCGGCGGGCGGACGGCGCGGGTCGACGCGGAGTCGGTGTGGGCGCTCAACTGCCCACCGCATGCAGTCGAGCGGTCCCCGGCGTGCTGCTCAGCTCCTCCGCGAAGTCCTGACAGATCTGGGCGCAGTCCAGCAGCAGCTCGGCCAGCCGGGGCCGGCAGTGCCGAGGCAAGGCGGCGGCGATGCTGTCACGGTCGCGCGCGAACACTCCGCAGACGCTGAGCATGCGCAACAGCGAGCGCCCCTCCTCGCTCTGCCGCAGGGACGGGTCCCGTTGCAGAGCGTGCACCGCCCGGGCCAGCTCGTCCGCCTCCCTGAGGGGCCGCCCAGGAAGCACCGAGACGATACGCTGCGGTGCCGTCGTATGCTCCCGGCCCCTGCCGGAGCAGCCCACCGGGACGACGCTCTCGCCCCGGCGCATCCGGTCGCGCACATCCGCGACGGTCGCCGCCGAGATGCCGGCCTCACGGGCGATCTGCCGCATCGACGCACCTGGGTTCCGCTCCAGCAGCAGTTGGGCCCGCTCGCGACCCGCAGCCGCGTCCACCGGACGGATCCGCCCGTCCTTGCCCACCCGGCGGCCGTCCCGAGCACCAGCGCCGTTCCGGCGCAGGGTGGCCACCTTCGTGGCGGACAGCCCCGCCAGGGCGGCTACTGCGCGGTCCGACCAGTGCGGGTGGGACACGAAGATCCGCAACGCAGCGGCGATCCGGTCCTCCAGAGTCAGGGGACGTCCGTGCGTGATGTTCAGGGCGACCGCGAGCAGGGCCGCCTCCTGCTCGGTCCCGTCGAAGAACCGCACCGCGACAGTTGTGCGCCCCTTGTCCGTCGCGGCGCGCAGCCGGGCGATCCCGTCGATGACCCGCATCGTCGCGCGGTGCACCACCAGCGGGGGCAGTGAGTCCTCCACCTCGGCCAGGACCCGCACATGGGCTGGGTCCTCCCCCGCCAGCCGGGGGCTGTCCCCGACCACCAGGTGGGCCACGTTCACGTGGCCCACCTGTGGGGCCGCGAGGATATCGTCGCGCAGCCGGAACAGCCGCTGGGCGTCCGCGGCCCCGACGGGCGGAAGGTGACCAGAATTCATGTCCACTGCTCCTGTGGGCCGCAAGCGGATACGAGTCCCGGTCACTGCCATCCGGAGTCGCCGGGCGTGATCAGCGCGTGTGCGGTGGCACCGTCCGCCTTCACTTGGGCGTCGGCCGACGCCGCGTGGCCCTGACCGGCGAAGCCGAAGACGAGCGCGGCAGTAATGCCGGCCAGAGCCACGGCGATAGCGTTGACGAAGCGCATGATGTTTCCTCCTTGACACCGTTCAGTGATCCGTCGCCGACGATTCTGAACGGCCTCACAGCCCCACTGAAGAGGAATCGCGCCGGGCAAAGTGGCCATGGCCGAAGTGGCCACAAGGGTCCGCCGCGCGTGGTCGGGGCCGCTCTTCACAAGGGGTGCCGGTCCTCCGCGGCGGGTCCGATTTGATAGGCCCGGATGCTGATGATGGTCCAGTCCTCCCATCGCTCCCGCGCCGCGGCCGCATGCCAGGCCTGCGTCGCCACACTGGCGGCGTCGGCGGCCGACCGGGCGCGCGTGTACAGCGCGAGGACGGGATGAGGCCGGGCGTCGGGGTGAACAGTGGCGTGCTCGACACCATCCGCCTGAGCGACGGCGTGCGCCGCTGCGGCAGTCAGTGGCGCACCACTGGCATGGTTCAACTCGGTATGTACCAAATACATGAGAGCCTAGGCCTTGGGAGAGATAGAGGGCATTTCCTACGCAGATAAAGCTCCGAGTCCGCCTCCCTTCCCGCAGGTCAGGGCTTGTGGCCCGTAGTTAGACTGACGCTAGGTTCACCGGGGCAGCGGATATCGACCACTATTCCGCGAAACCGACCTGCCGGGAAACTGCTCAATGGGGGAAGGGCTCTTCTATGTCAGGCCAACTGGGTCTCGATCCCGTGCTGGAGGCCGTCTACCGCTCCATGTTGGCGCATCCGGACGACAGCGTCGTGGAAACTGCCGAGCGGCTGTCGATGCCGGTCGATACGGTCCGTGGGGCACTGGACACCCTGTCCGAACTGACCCTTGTGCGTGTCAGCGAGGAGATCGGTGCGCCATCGCGTGCCGTGAGTCCACCGCTCGCCATGCAGATCCTGCTGGCTCGTCAAGAGGCGGAGATCGCCGCGCAGCAGCAGCGTCTGGAGGCGACGCGAGCGGCCGCCGCCGAACTCATCGCTGACTACGCATACCTTCAGGACCTGGCACCGGGACTGGGCCTTCAGTACGTCGAAGGCGTCGAGGCCATCCGGGACCACCTGGAGATGCTCAACAGCCAGGTGCAGAACGAGTTCCTGACGTTCGCCCCGGGCGGTCCTCAGACTCCGGCGAACATGAAGGCGTCCCGGCCGCTGAACCTGCTCCTGCTCGAACGCGGAGTGCAGATGAGGACGGTCTACGTCGACAGCATACGCAGGGACACCGCGACCATGGATCACGCCCGTTGGCTGGAGGAACGCGGAGCCCGCATACGCACGGCCCCCAGCCTCCCAAACCGCATGATCATCATCGATCAGCGTGTCGCGCTGGTCGCTGCCAAGGCGGGAGACACTGCGGCCGGCGCCTACATCGTCAGCGGTCCCGGTCTGCTCACCATGCTGGTCACCTTGTTCGAGTGCGTGTGGGCGGACGCGTCCCCGCTGGGCGAGCCCCATCGGCCGACCCCGACCGGGCTGACCCGCGCCCAGGAGGAAGCGCTGCATCTCATGGCCCAGGGCCGCACCGATGAGAGCATCGCCAAGAACCTGGGCGTGTCCGTTCGTACCGCCCGCCGACTGACCAGCACCGTGATCTCCAGTCTGGACGCCCGCAGCCGCTTCCAGGCAGGGGTGCGCGCGGTGCAGCGAGGCTATCTGTCGCAAGACGAGGAGTGAGGGAACGCCAAGGCCGCACAACCGCGCGCGACGAGCACTTGAACTCGTCGCCCGCACCGTCGCCCCGATCATCACTTGGATAGCATCCCATCACACTTTGAACTTGCCCGGACGGATAGCTGGAGCCGCCCAGCCGGTCGCGCGGTACGCGTCGGCAGGTCCCGCGCCTGTTCCGCCCTGAAGGCAGCCGGACGGCGAGATCCGCAACTGCGGGCCGTCGAGATCGACGCCGTCGCCGACTGCCTGACCGGCTGGCCGAAGGGGTCACTGCTGATCGTCCGCAAGGAACGCACCTGGCTCGGGTGGCTTGACTTGGGGTATGGCAGAAGCCGCCTTAAATGACTGCTCCTTCGACCGGGCCGGAGTTCCAGTCGGTGGTCGATCCGGTGGTCACCGCGGCGAGGTCGCCGTGCAGGCCAGCGTCGAAGCTGCTGATGCAAGGCAGGGGAGTCACCGAAAGCGGTGACTCCCCATCCGCTCATACGTCAATGCGCATCCGGGGCTTGCATGTCAGCAGCTCCGGACGCGATCTTCGTTGGTACAGCAGGTTGAACAGTCTGCCGAGGTCGCACGAGTGCCGTGACAGTAGAAGCCAGGGTGGGAGCCGCCGCTGCCACGAAGCACATGGACAGAGGAACCTGCCCCAGGAGAAGGCCCGCAGTCGTGGTCCCACCCGAATTACCTGCGTTGAAAGCGCTGTTGACCCACGTGCCAGCCTGGATGCGCGTCTTCTCCGTGGCGCACTCATCCGCGACAAGATAGGCCGTCGACAAGGCCGGCGCGACGAATAGACCGATGCACCCGACCACGATGGTCAGCACGTAGAGACTGGAGATGGTCCCTGCAGCTGCCAGCACCATAGACAGGGCGAAAGCCAGCAGAAGTAGGCGTTGCCTGCTGGGCAGACGCCACTTGCGAGACCCGTATGCCATGCCCCCGATGGCGCTGCCCACTGAGAGAGCAGCTTGAATCCATGCCACGGCCGCGACGTGGTGGTGCTTTTCTGTGAAAGCCACCACCAGTAGTTCCAGGGCGCCCAATGCCATGCCGACTCCCCCGGCCACAACGACTGGGGCCAGCAGCTCAACCCAGCCGCGCGCTTCCTCACCTGTCGGAGGCCCCTGGTCTGAGCTGGTCTCGGGGCTGTGGTCAGCGGCGCCGTCGGCGCTTGTCGGCTCTGTATCCGGCTCGTCCGTTGAAGCTTCGGAAACCTGGCTCCTCAGGAGAGGAGAGGCGACCAGCGCGAGCGTGCCGGTCAGGACCAGGACGGCACTGAAGCCCACGCCAAGAGCCGGATTACCGAAAGCGATGAACAGCCCAGCCACCATGGGACCGAACACGTACAGCAGCTCCTCCACAACGGTGTCCAGGGTGAAGGCACGCTGCCGTAGTTGCTCGTCAGGCATCAGGTCACTCCACAGGGCCCGCATCACCGGCCCGAGCGGAGGTGCGCAGGCGCCCGCCGAGAGCGTCAGGACCAGCAGTGTCCAAGGCGATGTACCCGAACCCCAGGTTGCAACTGCCAGTGTCGCGAGCAAGGCCCCATAGACAGTCGCCATGACCGGCAGAACCTGCCGTGGTCCTCGCCGGTCGAGCAGTCGGGCACGCAGTGGCGCCAGGAAAGAAGAGCTGAGCCCGAAACACGCTACGGCTGTTCCCGCCCAAGCGTAAGAGCCGGCCGTCTGGCTGAGTGCCACCACCAGAGACAGAAAGACGATGCCATATGAGAAGCGGCCGGCTGTGGCTGCAGCGAAGGTCCGCAGCGCATATGGCTGACGCAGCACCGTAGAATACGAAGGATTCCCTGAAAGGGAAGACATGTGACGTTCCTCATCGAACGTGGCGCGCGTACGCGCGCCAAAGGCAGGTCAAAGACAGCAGGGCCTTGATCCGCACTAAGGCGGAGGCAGTCTTTGATCTACGCACGAAGGAGGAACATGCCTGTAAGCCTAGCAGCACCCACAGGGTCGGCCCCGACGACGGCGTGGCGGACGAAGGCCCAACTGCTCCAGAGCGCTGCGGAACTCTTCGCCGAACGCGGGTTCCCCACCGTGACGCTGCAGGACGTGGCCGACCGCACAGGGATGGCCAGGGGCGCGGTCTACTTCCATTACAAGGAACAAGGAGGCACTGGCCGCCATCGTCGTGCGGGAGCACTACGGCCTCTGGCCGACGCTTCTGGAAGAGGTCGCTGCCCAGGTACTGACGCCTCCCCAGACGTTCTTCGCCACCCCTCGACCCGGTGGCGCAGGCGTTCAGTAGCGACATCATGATCCGGGCCGGTGCGCGCCTGCAGATCGAGCGGTCACTGATCGCCGCCGGCCTCATCACCCGCGCGCAGGCCGCCGAAGAGGTGCCCAGCGACATCGCCCCGGCCACTCTGGCCAGGGGTGTGTGGGCGCATTCTTCGGCGTTCAGCACGTGTCCGATGTCCTGTACGAGCGAGTGGACTTCGCCGCCCACTACGCCGAACTGCGCGACTTCCTCCGTCGACAAGCCCAGCCACCGCCCCGGCCGCGTCGCCGTCGAGGCTCTCCAGCAGATCGACGACAGCCTCCCGCGCGGCTACCTGGCAGGCGACCGCGCCTACAACGACCAGAAGCCGGAGAACTTCCAGCTCCCCATCCGCGCCACGAGCTACGAACCTGTCTACGACTACGCGAAGGGCCAGCTCGGCGTCCAGGCCGGCTTCGCCGGCGCCGAACTCGTCGAGGGCAACTGGTACTGCCCGTCCATGCCCGAGGAGCTCAAGGAAGCCACCAAGGACCTGATCAACGAGAAGATCGACAAGCAGACCTGGATCAACCGCATCCGCGCCCGAGCGGCCTACCTCTTCATGCCCAAGCAGCGGCCCGACGCCGAAGGTCACCGCCGCGTGATGCGCCCTGCCGAGGCCAACCGGACCCAGTGCCCCCTCAAGGCCTACACCCTCGGCCGCGGCATCCACCTGCCCCTCGTCGACCCCACTCCCAGTCCCGCGGGGCAATCGGAGCCGCCCAGGCGCCACCGCAACACCGCCTGGCCAGAGCCATGACGGTGTGCAAGAGGTGATCGCCCTGGCTACGCCATCCACAGTTCCGCGGCAGGGCCGGAGTCGCTGAGTCTGTCCGTCGCCTGTAAGGCGGACAGGAATTGCCGGGCCGCCGGCCCATCGCGCGGGGAGTGCGGGGCCGGGCGGCACCGGTCGGCGGTCAGGCCCCCGGGTGCAGTCCGAGCCAGCCGGGGCTCGGGTCACCCTTGACCTCGCCGAAGTACAGGGCGAAGGTCTGCTTCCAGCGCTCGATCGCCGCGCGGTCGGCCATGAAGCGCGGGAAGCCGTCGAGGTTGCCGTTGGGATACTCCCAGACGGGCTTCAGCCCGGTCGGCGGGGTGACGTCGGTGCGGACCGACCAGCCGTTGGTGGCGGCCTTCTGCTGCTCGACGGAGAGCCGCCAGTTCAGGTACAGCTTGGCGGCGGTGGGGTTCTTGGCCTGCTTGAGGATGGCGGCCCGCTGTCCCCAGGACATGAACGGCGCCTCCTCGGGCAGCACCCACTTGACCGGCCCGGTGGACAGCGGCGCGCCGGAGCCGCCGATGCCGATGGCCTTCTGGCCGCTGGTGACGGCCGCGCTCGGGGTGTAGCTGCCGCGGGCGAACTGAAGGTCCTGGGTGGCCAGTCGAGCGAGCCAGTCCCACCCGTACTTCTCCACGTAGAGGGTGTAGAGGTAGAGGACCGCGTCGTCGTCGTGCGGGTAGGAGGAGGCGATCTGCCCCTTCCAGCGGGCGTCGGCCAGGTCGAGCGGACCGCTGGGGATGTCGGAGCCGACCGCGGCGGGACCGTACATGTAGCTGAAGGCACTGACCTGGACGGCGACCCACGCGCCGTGCGGGTCCTTGAAGGGAGCGTAGAGCTTGGAGAAACCGGCTGGCTTGTAGGCGAGCAGGCGGCCCTGCTCCTTCCAGCGCACGAAGTCCTGAACGGTCTGGAGCTGTACGACGTCGGGTATCAGGGTGTCGGTCGCGAACTGGTTGTCGACGCGGACGTCGTGGTACTTGCTGTAGTCGACGGCCACTGTCAGGTCGATGCCCGGGAACCGGTCCTTGAAGCCGTTGCGGATTCCGTCCGCCTGGCTGGAGATGTCACCACCGGCGTAGAGCACGAGCTTTCCGCCCTCCGCGAGGGCTGCCTGGTAGAGCTCGTCAAGAGTCCGCTTCTCCTCGCCGCCGCCCGTCGCCACGCGCCCCGCAGAGGCTTGGCCGGTGGCGGCCTGAGCGGGGGTGACGGAGGCGCTGGCGACACCGAGACCGAGAGCGGCGCCCGCTCCGGTGGCAAGCAGGCGGCGTCGGCTGGGAAGGCTGGTCATGGTGGGGGGAGCCTCTCTGTCCGTTCTGTTCTGTTCTCTTGCGTTTCGGTTGTCTGTGTGGTGCGGCTGGACCACGGCGGCGGAGCAGCACGGCGCCCGGGTACGGCACGGGTGCCGTGCTGCTGCTGTGGGGTCAGAACATGGTGTTGTCGTTGGCGCTCTTCTCGGGCACCTCCTGGATCACGTCCCAGTGCTCGACGATCTTTCCGTCGGCGACGCGCCAGAAGTCCGCGACGGCCATGCCCCGGTCGCCGGGCTTGAGGTGCAGGTTGCTGTGGGTGACCACCAAGTCCCCTTCAGCGATCACGCGCTTGATGTCCAGGCGCAGGTCGGGGAACTGCCCGCGCAGCCAGTGCACATAGCCGACGAAGGCACCCGGGCCGTCCTGCGCCTCGGGGTTGTGCTGGGTGTAGCTCTCGCCGAGGTGCGCGGTGGCGGCCGCCTCGGGCTGGTAGTCGTTGAACGCCTGCTCGTAGAAGGCGGTCACGAGTGCCTTGTTCTCCGCAGCGGCCATCTCTGTCTCCTGCCTCTCGGTGGGTGCGGTACGACTCAGTCGGCCATGGCGTCGCGGACGAGTGCGGTGTCGACGAACTGTTCGAAGCGGACGATGAGTCCGCCGCGTACGACGAAGTGGTGGGCGACGCGGGCGTCGATCGGCTTGCCGGTGGCCTTGTTGGTCGCGGTGTAGCGGGCGAGGACGACGACGTTCTCGCCGTCGACGACGTAGGTGTCGTCGTGGGCGGTCCAGCCGTCCCACTCCTTGCCGAGCTGCTCCATGACGTTCGAGGTGACGCCGTCGGGCGTGCGGTAGGTCCCGGCCAGCGGGAAGCCGGCCATCTCGGTCCATTCCACGTCGGGGGCGAGGGTGGCGCGCAGGGCGTCCAGGTCACCGGCGGCCGAGGCGAGGTACTGGCGGCGGACGACGTCGGCGGGCGCGGTGGAGGTGGCGAACTCGCTCATGGTCAGCCCCACTTCATCTCGCCCTTGGCGACCTTCGAGCCGATCTGGGCGGCGATCAGCATGCCGTGGTCGGGGAAGCGGTTGACGAGGGCGTCGTTCAGCGCGGCGCCGTCGGCGGCCTTGCCGAGCTCCTCCTCGAAGGCGAGCAGGTAGTCACGGGTGGCGCTGATGGCGGAGGTGTCGGCCGCGGTGCCGGGGAGGCGGTGGCCGGGGACGACCAGGTGCGGGTCGAGGGCGGCCATCTCGTCGAGCAGGTCGATCCAGGCGGCGCGGTCGCCGGGGGTGGGGGTGTCGGCGACCCAGACGTGCTCCTGCTGGAAGAGCAGGACACCGCCGAGCAGGGCGCGGGACTCGGCCTGCCAGAGGTAGTGGCGGTCGGGCAGGCCGGCCGGGCCTCCCTTGAGCTCGAAGCGGTGGCCCTCCAGGGTGAGGTCGCCGGTGAGCGGGGTCAGGTCGACCAGGCGGGTGGGCAGGTTCGGGCCGAGCGCGGCCCAGGCCTTGAGCTTGCCCTCGTACGAGTGGGCGATGTGCTCGATGACGATCGGGGTGGCGACGAAGACGGCCTCGGGGAAGGCGTCGGCGATGACCTCGGCGCCGAAGTAGAAGTCGGGGTCGCCGTGGGAGACGAAGACGGTGGTCAGCGTCTTGCCGGAGTCGAGGATCTCGGCGGCCAGACGGTGGCCGTCGGCGCGGGTGAAGGCCGCGTCCACCAGCAGGGCCTCGCTCTCGCCGGTGACGAGGGCGGCCGTCTTGTTCCTGGATCCGGCCGGGAAGTCGAGATCGAGGACTTTGAAGGAGAGAGTGCTCATGCGTGCTTCCTCGGGTGAAGGGTGATGATCGGGGAAATCGCCTCGCGGCAAGGTGTACGACGTGAACCGGGTCGAGGCGGGCAGCCCGTGTCGAGCAGGGGTTCAGCCTTGGGTGCCCGGCTGGTCGAACGGGTGGAGGCTGAGGACGTGGGGTCGGACGAGTTGGCGCCGTGTGAATCGCCGATGTAGAGGCTGAGGCGGGCCTTGCAACGGTCGAGGGCAGCTCCGTCGCTCATGAACGGGCCGAGGCCGGGCGGGTTCATGGTGGCGTGGTCGAAGATGCCCTTGCGGCCGGCGGGCGGGGCGACGCCCGTGCGGGCGCTCCAGGTGCCGATTGCGTGCTCCTGCACGTCCTTGGAGAGCAGCCGGCTCAGGTACGGCTGACGGCGGGCTGGTACGGAGCGTTCTTGAGGCGGGACGCCGGTCTGCGGCCAGGCCGCCCAGGGGGACGTGCGGGACAGGGTGAGCGTCGGGAGACCGCTGGCGCTGTCGCCGCTGCCGAAGTCCGCCACGTGGTCGCCGGTTCCCACCGGGTCGGCGGAATCCCGGGTGCCCCGCACGAACCTCGGGTGCTGGGCGAGCGGCTTCTTCAGGTAGTCGAAGCGGTAAGTGCCGGTGAGCGCCTTGATCTGCGGGTGGACCGTCTTCCAGCCGACCGGTGTGCAGTACCGGCAGGCCGCCGAGCACCACGTGGTCGACAGCTCCCGCAACCGGGCCTCCTCGCTTGAGCCGGTCCGCTCGGCGGTGGAGGAGGTGACGGCGTCCGCCGAAGTGGGTGGCGCAGACAGGCCGGACGCGAGGACGCCGCCCGTGGGGGCCACGGCGCCGAAGGCGGCCAGGACGCGCTTTCCCATGGGGCGGACTCCACATCTGCGGGGTGGACACGGCGAAGTATCTGCCGACGCAGACAATATATCTGTCTCAGCAGATATTGCAACGGCAGATTCTTCCGCTCATGCTCTTCTGTCATCCTTGAGGAGTGAACGAGCAGCTGCTGAACGACGACGACGTGACACTCTTCGGTCTCTTCGTGGAGGCCCACAGCCGTATCAAGCCCCTGGTGAACCGCGATCTCGATATACCGCACGCCTGGTTCGAAGTGCTGCTGCGACTGGGCCGCACCCCCGGCCACCAGCTCCGCATGACGGACCTGGCAGAGGCCGTGTCCTTCAGCTCGGGCGGCTTCACCCGGCTCGCCGACCGCATGGAAAAGGAAGGACTCATCCGCCGCGACCCCGATCCTGCCGACCGACGAGCCGCACTCGCCGTACTGACCGACAAGGGCGGTCAGGCGCTCGACCACGCACTGACCGCCCACGTCTCCCAACTGCGCAACCACCTCTCCGGACCACTCTCAGCCCAGGATCTCCGCCACCTTGAGCGCATCCTGCGCACGCTCCGCGACGCGAACGCGTAAGTTCCTGTCCTTGATGTCGGTCAGCCCGCATCGACTCCGAGTTCGATCACCGGTCCCACCAGGGCAAGAGCCTGATCGACGACCTCGTCCAGGCTTTCGCTGCCGTCGCTGTCCACCCAGCGGCGCAGGGCGGCTTGGAAGGCCGTCAGGGCGACGCCGGCAGCGACGGCAGGACGCAGGTCGACGTCCGGGTCCAGTCCGGCCCGCAGGGCGAGGATGCCGGTCATCTCGGCCTGCCACTGGGACTGCCGCTCCAGGAAGCGGGCCAGAAGGGCCGGGGTGTCGAGGATCAGCCTGCTCACGCGCAGCATCTTGGCCGGATTGCCGACGCTCATCGAGGTGAACACCGACAGGGCACGACGCAACGCCACCGCGGGCGGCTCGTCGGCGGGCCGGGCGTTCAGCTCCGCGCACAACTTCACGCCGGCTTCCGCCAGCATGTGCACGATCACGTCTTCCTTGGAATCGAAGTAGCGCGAGAACGTACGGCGTGACATTCCCACGGCGGCCACGATCTGGTCGACCGTCGTCTCTTCGAATCCCTGGTCGGCCAGCAGCTTGACCGCTGCCTCCGCCAGTTCGCTGCGCACGAGCAGACGCTTGCGCTCCGCCATGTTGGCCGCCGGGGCCGTCTTCGCATCTCCCACGACACCGATGCTAGTCCGAGCCAGATGGGTCCCTCCAGGCCATCATTGACTCACTGTGCCATTGACGGCAGTCTGGGTCTCATGTCAGACAGCAAATGGACCGCATCCCGCATCCCCGACCTGACGGGCCGGACCTTCGTCGTCACCGGAGCCAACAGCGGCCTCGGCCTGGCCACCACCCGCCACCTGGCGCGGCACGGTGCGCACGTCGTCATGGCCGTACGCAACGAGGCCAAGGGCCGCCGGGCCGCCGCCGGCATCCGCGCCGCCGACCCCGACGCAAGCCTTGAGATGCGCCATCTCGACCTCGCCGATCTGGACTCGGTCAAGGCGTTCGCCGCCCGCGCGCACGACGACGCCCTGCAGGTCGACGTCCTGATCAACAACGCGGGTGTCATGACGCCACCCCGAACGCTGAGCCCCCAGGGCCACGAGTCACAGTTCGCCGGTAACCACCTCGGCCACTTCGCCCTCACCGGCCTGCTCATGGACCTGCTGCGGCAGGGGCGTGACCCGCGTGTGGTGACCGTCAGCTCGATCGGGCATCACGGCGGGCAGATCCACTTCGACGACCTCTCCGGCGCCCGGAAGTACCAGCGCGTGAAGTACTACGACCAGTCGAAGTTCGCCAACGTCCTTTTCGGCCTGGAACTCGACCGCAGGCTCCGCGCGGCCGACAGCCCGGTACGCAGCCTGCTCGCCCACCCCGGGATCACAGCCACCAACCTCCAGCAAACTGGCCCGACCGGCCTGTTCCGGGTGGGAGGCGCCCTCGTCAACCGGCTGTTCGCCCAGGACGTCGAGATCGGCACGCTCCCCCAACTGCGCGCCGCGACGGCACCGGACGTCGAGGGCGGGCAGTTCTTCGGCCCCGACGGATGGAAGGAGTTGCGCGGACATCCCACGATCGTCCGCCCCGACCCTGCCGCGGAGGACCCTGACACCGCACGCCGTCTGTGGGTGCTGTCCGAGGAGCTGACCGGTGTGGTCTACTCACCCGCCCCTTCGGCATGACCCAAGGCCCATCTTCGGCCCGCATACAGCGGCAGCGGTGGGGGAGTGCGCTGAGGAGTGCGTGCTGCCGCGCCTCGGCCTCACGGCTCCGAACGGTGATGAGACTCTGAAAATCGGCCAGAGCTGCTTCTCTTCCTCACTTGTTCCGGTTTCGGACGGTGTGGGGAGGGTGGGGAGTATGAGACATGCTTGAGGGGCCGCCGACCGTCAGGTCGGCGGCCCCTGGCCTCGGTTACGCGCTGGGCCGACGCTGCGAACGGCATCCGGGCACTTGGCTGGCGCGCCGGCTCCGATCCGACAACTGGAGCGGCATGGCCCAGACGTTCCTGACGCGTCACGGCGGAACCGCCGTGCTCACCGTCAGGTTCGTCGGAGTCATCCGGGCCTTCCTGCCCTTCGCCGCCGGAGCGTCCGGCACGCCGTACCGCCCCTTCTTCTTCTACAGCGCGGCACGCATCGCTGGTCTGGGGCACCGGTAACGTGCTCCTCGGCTACTTCGTCGGCACGGCGGCGACCAGGGTCCTGCACTCGGCGGGGCTGATCGGCGCCGCCGTGCTTGCCGCCGTTGCTGTGGCGCTGTTCTGCGTTGTGTGGGCCCACAAGCGCCGTCGCGGCCGAGTGCAGGCGGCGAGTGCCGTGGTGGCGTCGGGCGGGGTTCCTCGAACCTCCGAACAGCGGCCAATGCGCGTCGTCACGTATTCCGAGGAGAAGTAGTCCATGGGACGCGCCGGGCAGCGCATGGAAACCGGCAGCCGGCTCGCCCACCCCGAGAACTTTCCTGCGGGACCTGCACTGACCGCGCGGCACCGACGTAGGCACGGGTCGCCCGCACCCTCGACAGACCCACGCCGCCGCACACCAAAGGCGTCGGATTCGGCGCCGACGCTGGTGATCGCCGACGTCCCGCCCGTCTCCCCCGGTATCCCAGCGGCCGCGCATGTCAGCACCCGGCGCGAACTCGGCGAGAACGGCAATGAGGCTTCTCAGCACCGCGGAGCGAGGTCGGACGGGTCGACCGGGGCACTGGCGGGCGGCGGAGCAGCCGCCTCGACGCTCTCACGGGCGCTGTATGCCGTCGAAGGCCAGACCGGTGTGGAGTTGGTGGCGACGATCAGCCGCCCGTCACGCCCTCGGCCCGGGCCCCCATTCGCAGGCCCGGGCAGCGGTTCGAACCACTTCGGCGTTTCCGGTCAGGCCGTCCACCGCCACCCCGTCCTGCGTGGACGGCGGCGAACTGCCTGACCGCCGGCGAAGTCCGACGGCGCGTCAGAGCACGCCGGTCCAGACCAGCTTGGCGCCCGAGTCGCCGGCCAGGTACGAGTAGACGAGATTGAGGCCGGAGAGGCCCACCACGACGACCACGAGCGCCGCAGGCGCCCAGCGTGGCATACGGGCTCCGCGCTTCGATCGAACCTGCAGCAACAACAGAATGGTCGTTATACCGAGTCCCAGACTGAGAAGCTGCAACGTGTCGGCGTAGTCCGCGTGTTGCGCCACCTTGTGAAGCACGCTGCTCGGGTAGTGCTTCTCGGTGACCACCTCCTGCAGGCTTTCGCCGGACTCCCGGGCGACGATCGCCATGAGAGGAGTCACCACCGCGAGCACCCACACCACCCAGCCCAACTGGGGGCGGAACCGGGGCAGCATGGCGTATCCAGCAGCGCCCAGCGCCAGCAACGGGATGAGCACTACCGCCGCGTGCACCGCAAGCGGGTGCAGGGGGAGACCCATGAATTCTTTGAACACTGCTCGCTCTCGTTCCCTAGTGCGTGAATGCCGGCTCGGCCGTGGTCGACTCGTGCCAGCCCTCTGACGAGTCAGCCGACATGCGGACGAACGGCGGCCGTCTGCTCCACACCGGTCCCCAGCTGGACCGTGGCGACGGTGACGGCGCCGTTGGCCTGGTTGCCCGGCGAGACGCCTCGAATGGCCATGGGACCGGCCACCGCCGTGGTGACGAGGGTGTTCAGCAGGGTCTGCCGAGCGAGGCGCCCGGCTGTCGGGGGCGGCTCCCGGTGCGCCGGGCGCGCCGGCGTCATGGTTGCCGAGGCGGACAGTGCGGTGTTCGCCATCGGCACGTGCATCCGGCCCGGACCGAAGCCGCTGTTGACCCCGGTGAAGAGGACCTGGCCGACGGTCCGCTCGCTCTCGGCATGTGGCCCAAGATGCATCAGATGACACAGTGTGTCAATGTTGGCCCGACGTGATCTATCTAGACGATGCGTCGGGCATCCGCGCTGCACCCGGCGCCGACAGCCGGTCGCCGAGCGGTCAGGACCGGGCTGCTGGTGCCGCGGCGCGAGCCCGGTGCGCGCGGATCTCGTCGTGGTGGTCGGCGGCCCAGCCGATCAGGGAGGTCACGATCTCGTGCAGGCCGCGGCCCAGCGGGGTGAGGGAGTACTCGACGCGCGGCGGAACCTCCGCGTATGCGGTGCGGGTGATCAGACCGTCCTCGTGGAGCTGACGGAGCGTGAGGGTGAGCATCCGCTGGGAGATTCCGGGGACCTGGCGCTGCAGGTCGGTGTAGCGCAGCGGGCCGGACTCCACGACCGCGATGAGCAGCAGGCTCCACTTGTCGCCGACTCGGTCGAGGACCTGCCGGATGAACTCCATGTGCTCGGCGGGGATGCGGGCGCATGGCCCCACTGCCGCCGCGCCGCCCGAACTGCCGGTGACCTCCATGACGCACATTCCTCTCCGGCACACACACCGATGTGCCTTTTGTATCGACTTCCATACTGGCCCATCATGGCGCTACGAACAAAACGTAGGAATCACAGCGCAGGCATGGGAGGCGCGTCATGAAGATCGAGGTCTGGGCCGAGGTCACCTGCCCCTGGTGCGGACTGGGCAGCCACCGAGTGGACCGGGCTGTGGAGCGGTTCGAGCACGGCGACGAGGTGGAGGTCGTCCACCACTCGTTCCCGCTGAGCGGTTCCTTCCCCGTGGGTGAGACGTTCAGCGTCCGTGACGCGCTGCTGCGCCGGCACGGCATGGGCGGCTCCCGGGCCGAGGCGTCCACGCGCCGGATCGAGGCGCTGGCCGAGGCCGAGGGACTCCGCCCCTACAAGGTGCTGGACAACCTGGTCGGCAACACCGACCTGGCGCACGAGTTCCTCGCCCACGCCTCCGCCGAGGGCAAGAACCGCGAAGCCTGGGACACGATCTTCCGCGCCTACTTCGGCCAGGCCCGCCCCGTCTTCAGCATGGACGACCTGCTCGACCTGGGCCAGGAGATCGGCCTGGACCGCGAGGGCACCCGCCGGGCGCTCACCGAGCACCGCTACCAGCGCCACGTCCGCGACGATGCCGCCCGCGCCCAGCGCCTGGGCGCCACCGGCGCGCCCTTCATCGTCATCGACGGCAGGTACGGCATCCCCGGAGCGCAGGACAGCGACGGCCTTCTCGACGTGCTGCGCACGGCCTGGGACGAGTCCCACCCGCTCACCCTGACGACCGACGGCGACGCTGCGGTCTGCGGCCCCGACGGCTGCGCCGTACCAGCCCACAGCTGACCTCCACCGTTCACCCCCCACTTCTTACTGCTCCGCCCTGACCGCCCCACCGGCGTTGCGCAAGTGATCGAATCACGGGAAAAGGAGTTCCAAAGATGAATGCAGAGCAGACCATTTCCGATCCATCCTCGCAGAAGGCTCGATTCATCAAACTTGGACCAGGCGAGGGTCTGGAAACTCGCGTCGACATCGCACCGATCTACTTGCTCAAAGCGGGCGCCGCCCATACCGACGGCCAGTACTCAGTCCTTGAGGTCTCGGTGAACCACGACATCCCACTCCACATCCACGACACCGCTGACGAACTCTTCTTCCTGCTGGAAGGCACGCTACGGGTGACCTTTGACGACGAGCAGCATGAGGTCGGCCCGGGTAGTTTTATGTTCCTGCCTGCAGGGATTCCCCATGCGGTCAAGACGGTAGGGAAGACCGTGCCGCGTCTTCTGCAGATATCGGTTCCCGGAGGTTTCGAGCACTTCATCGAAGATATGGTTGAGCTTCAAGCCAAGGGTAAGGCGATGGAATTGGATTCGGAGGAGTTCCGAGAGTTCTCGCGTAAGCACGACTGGACCTTGCTCGGGTCGGCTGGAAGCGCTGATCCCGACACTGACGAACCGCAGGCTTCGTAGCTGCTGACGCCGCCCGCGCCCAGCGCCTGGGCGCCACCGGCGCGCCCTTCATCGTCATCGACGGCACGTATGGCATCCCCGGAGCGCAGGACAGCGACGGCCTTCTCGACGTGCTGTGCACGGCCTGGGACGCCTCCCACCCACTCACCCTCGGCACCGACGGCGACGCTGCGGTCTGCGGCCCCGACGGCTGCGCCGTACCAGCCCGCAGCTGACCGCCACCGGTCACTCCACGATCCGCCCCCCGACCCACCCTTGATCGTTTCGAAAGGCTGAATTCTCCATGTCCTACCTGCTGCACATCGACGCCTCCTCGCTCGACGAGGCATCCGTCTCCCGTCAGGTCGCCCGGTCCTTCCGTGACGAGTGGAAGGGCCCGGTCGTCCACCGCGACCTGGCCGCCTCCCCCGCCCCGCACCTCAGCGCGGCGGGCATCACCGCCCGCACCACCGACCCCGCCGAGCACACCCCCGAACAGGCGAAGGCCGCGGCGGTCCAGGACGAGCTGATCGAGGAGTTCCTCGGCGCCGACGCCTACCTCTTCACCGTGCCGATGTACAACCTCACGATGCCGTCCGTGTTCAAGGCATGGCTGGACCAGATCATGGTCGCCGGCCGCACCCTGAGCTTCGACGGACCCCCTCCCACCCTCGGCCGCCCCGCCACGGTGATCTCCGCACGCGGCGGCGGCTACGGCCCGGGCGCCCCGAAGGAGGGCATGGACCACCTGGTGCCGACGCTGGAAACCGTCCTGGGCCACCCGGCCAACCTCGGCCTCGACCTGACGACGATCCTGCCCGAACTGACCATGGCCCCGTACGTGCCGATGATGGCCCCGCTGCTGCCGGTGCACGAGGCGTCCATGACCAAGGCGCACGAGGAGGCCCGCCGCCTGGGCTCTGCCCTGACCGGCCGACAGGCCGCCTGAAACACCCCTGAACTGCCCGAAAGGCGTTTGATCACCATGAGCAACCTCCTGGTCCTCGGCGGCAGCGGCCGCACCGGCACCCACGTCCTGGAGCACGCCGCCCAACGCGGCCACCACGTCCGCGCCCTCGTCCGCAACCCCGACACGGTGCAGGCACCGGCCGGCGTCGAACTGATCCAGGGCACACCCGCCGACATCGACGACATCCGCAAGGCCGCCGAAGGCACCGACGCGGTGATCAGCGCGCTGAACAACGCCCGCACCTCCGACAACCCGTGGGCCAAGCCGGTCAGCCCGCCGACGTTCATGACCGACGCCACCCGCAACACGCTCACCGTCATGCGCGAACAGGGCATACCCCGCATCGTGCTGACGTCCACGCAGGGCGCCGGCGACGACTGGGCCCGGCTCAACCCGCTGGTCAAGGCGTTCATCGACCTGTCGAACATCAAGGCAGGCTTCGCGGACCACACCGGCCTCGACCAGCTCGTCCGCGCCTCGTCCGGCATCGACTGGACCCTTGCCCGCGCCGTCACCCTGACCAACAAGCCCCTGAGCGGTCCCGTACGGGCAGCCGAGGCCGGCACCGAAAAGCCCGGCGCACGGATCAACCGCGCCGACCTCGCCCACTTCCTCGTCCAGACGATCGAGGACGACACCTGGATCCGCAAAGCCCCCCTCGTCTGGAACACACGAGGATGACGCCCTCGGGCGGTCCGTGAACCGGACCCTGTTCCACCCCACCCCACCACCGCGCCGCAATCTGAACAGTGAAGGGGAGAACATCCCATGTCCAAGGTGATCGCCATCTTCGGCGCAGGCAAGGGCCTCGGCGCCTCCGTCGCGCGCCGCTTTGCCCGCGAGGGTTTCCGTGTGGCGCTCATCGCCCGCGGCAAGGAGCGTCTCGACGCCCTCGTCGAGGAGCTGAAGGCCGAAGGCATCGACGCGGCCGGTTTCACCGCCGACCTGTCCAAGCCCGAGCAGGCCGCCGCCACGGTCCAGGCCATCCGTGACCACTTCGGTCGCATCGACGTGGTCGAGTACGGTCCGATCAGCGGCGAGCAGGCCTTCGCTCCCGCCGCGAAGCTGGACGCGGCCACCCTGCGCAAGGACAGCCCGCTGCTCCTGCTCACCCCGGTCGAGGTGGCCCAGGCCGTGCTGCCGGAGTGGAACGAGCGCGGCGATGGCGCCTTCCTGATGACCACCGGCGCCACGGCCGGCTCCCCGCGCCCCTTCGCCAGCGGCGTCGGCCCGCTCATGGCAGCCGCCCGCAACTGGCTCTTCTCGCTCAACGGCGAGCTGGCCGACGCCGGCATCTACGCCGGCACCCTGTCCATCGCCGCGTTCATCGCCCGGAGCGAGATGGGCGAACTCGCCGCGAGGAGCCTGGCCAAGACCGGCTCCGGCACGGGCCCGCTCGTCGACCCGGACGCGCTGGCCGACCAGTACTGGGACATGTACACCAAGCGTGACCGCGTCGAGCAGCTCTTCCCCGAGTACGACGCCGCCTGAGGTAACGGCTGGGCAGGTGCTGCCCTACCGGCCCAATAGGACACCGCGCGGGGTGCGGCGCCCGGACGCACAGCCGTGCCCCGACGGTAGTCGAACGGGAAAGCCCACGAGCCTCCGCGGCCCGGCAGCGCAGCCCGCGTTGCCGAGCCCTCGGCCGCCCCGCCATCAGCTCACCCGACCTCATCCCTGCCGTGATCCACACACTGTCAACCCTGCCTGGGGGCGAGTCGCTCCGCGAGGTCCGCTTCAAGCTGTCGAACATCAAGGCGGGCTTCGCGGACCACACCGCCCTCGACCAGGCCGTCCGCGCCACGTCCGGCATCGACTGGACCCTGGCCCGCGCCGTCGCCCTCACCGACAAGCCCCTCAGCGGCCCCCTACGGGCCGCCGAGGCCGGCACCGAAAAGCCCGGCGCACGGATCAACCACGCCGACCTCGCCCACTTCCTCGTCCAGCCGATCGAGGACGACACCTGGATCCGCAAAGCCCCCTCGTCTGAAGCACACGAGGATGACCCACCCCATGATCCACACCCACCTCATGCACCACAGCTGTCCGACCTTAGGCGCGCCGTCCCCCGACGGCGACGCCGGACTGGAGTGACATGACAACAACCGACACCCCCCACACCGACATCGCGTTCAACCAGCGCCTGCGCGTCGTGTTCGACGATCTCCAGAAGACGTTCGGGGACGTGGCGCTCAGGCAGGGCATCACGTTCGAGGAGCTGGGCCAGGCCATCACCTACGTGACGAAGCTGGTCGCGTCAGGGGAGTTCCCGCTGGCGACGATCCAGCTCCTCGCCAACCGCACGATGGAAGTCAGTTACGGCAGGGCCTACGCCCACCCGGAGAAGGACGGCGCCTCCACCTGGATGGCGACCGGGCCCGCCTACGTCCCCGGGGCACCGCAGATCGGCAACCCCGGCGTGCTGCCGATGGCACCCGACGAGCCCGGCGAGACCCTGATCGTGTCCGGCACCGTACGGTCCACCTCGGGCAAACCGCTGCCCGGCGCGGTCATCGATCTCTGGCAGACCACCGCCAACGGCCAGTACTCGGGCCTGACACCCGAGCAGGCGGGACCCCTGGACGGCCTCGACGTCGTCGGCTTCGACCTCCCCAAGTACCACCTGCGCGGCAAGATCGTCACGGATGCCGAAGGCCGCTACGAGTACCGCACCGTCGTACCCGGCGAGGAAGCCTCGGCGGTGCCGGGCAGCCTGCTCGACAACCTCCTGCTCATGCTGGGACGGGCCAACTCCCGCGCCAGGCACATCCACGCGCACATCACCCACGACGACCATCACATGCTCACCCACCAGATCCACTTCGACGGCGACCCGCTCGTCGACATAGTCACCGAGGGCGCCATCGCCCGGGAGATGATCCACAAGACCGAACTCCACGAGGCCCCCTCCGAGTGGGAAGCACGCGGTCTGACCGGCCCCTACCGCACCCTCACCTGCGACTACACACTCCGCCCCATCGGCTTCGACGAGGTCAAAGACCCCTACCACCTCGAAGGCTTCTGGAAGCAGTGACCCGCAGCAGGTGAACAACAGGATGTGGGCGGCGCCTGACAGCGCCGCCCACGGCCGACAAGGGAGGAATCCACATGCCTGGCAAGACCCCACTTCCCGAACACCGCGAGGACACCAGCATGACCAGCCCGCTCAGCGGCAAGACCGCTCTCGTCACCGGATCCAGCCGCGGCATCGGCCGGGCCACCGCCCTCGGCCTCGCCCGCGAGGGGGCCCTGGCCGCCGTGCACTACGGGCGCGACAAGCAGGCCGCCCAGCAGACCGTCGACCTTATCGAGAAGGACGGCGGACGGGCCTTTGCCGTCGGCGCGGAACTGGGCACGCCCGGCGCCGTCGATCAGCTGTTCGACCAGCTGGAGGCCGGACTGCGCGAACACACCGGCGAGACCGTCCTGGACATCCTGGTGAACAACGCCGCCGCGACGATGCCCGCCGGCAGCGCCCCGGAAGAGGTGTCCGCCGAGCAGATCGACGAGATCTTCGCAGTCAACGCCAAGGCCCCCTTCCTCCTCGTCCAGCGAGCTCTCGGGCTGATCCCGGACGGCGGACGCGTCATCAACATCTCATCCGCGGTCACGCGCAGGGCTGAGCCGTCGCAGGTCGTCTACGCGATGTCCAAGGGCGCGCTCGACCAGCTCACGCTGCACTTCGCCCGGCACCTCGCCCCTCGGCATCACGGTCAACAGCGTGCCCCGGTCTCACGGACAACGGCAGCGCGGTCTTCCAGATGCCCGGGGCGCGCGAACAGATGTCACAGCTGTCGGCGTTCAAGCGCCTCGGTGAGCCGGAGGAGGTCGCCAATGTGGTGGTCTTCCTCGCCACCGACCGGGCGCGCTGGATCACCGGAGCCTCCCTCGACGCCACCGGCGGCAGCCTCCTCGGCTAGCAGCCCGCTCCACCGCGTCCCCTCCCTCGCTCTCTCCCCGAAGGACTCCACCCCTGATGAACATCTTCCTGTGGATCGTGCAGGCCGTACTGGCCGTCATGTTCGCCATGGCCGGTGTCATGAAAACCACCCAGCCCAAGGACAAGCTCGTCGAGAAGCTGCCCTGGGTGGCGGACTTCTCAGCTGGCACCGTCCGCTTCATCGGCATCGTGGAATTCGCCGGTGCCCTCGGGCTGATCCTGCCCGCGGCCACCGGTATCGCCACCGTGCTGACACCACTGGCCGCCGTCGGCCTCGGTATAACAATGCTGCTGGCCGCGACGTACCACGCCCGCACGAAGGAATTCCCCGCGATCGGCCTCAACGCCGTCCTGCTGATCCTTGCCGTACTGGTGGCCTGGGGACGCTTCGGCCCGTACAGCCTCTGAAGCCGCCATCCGCTCCGAGTCCCAGGTACGGGGGCCCGGTTCGTCACAGATCACCGGGTCCCGTCGCCCGCCCCACTTCTTACTGTCTCCGCCCTGACCGCCCCACCGGCGTTGTACAAGTGGTCGAATCACGAGAAAAGGAGTTCCAAAGATGAATGCAGAGCAGACCAATTCCGATCGATCCTCACAGAAGGCTCGAGCGCCAGGTCGCCGACAAGAGTAACGAGATCCCCGCCTTCGCCCCGCTGCTGGACACCCTCGACCTGACCCACACGGTGATCACCGCCGACGCCCTGGACACCCAGCACGCCCACGGCACCTACCTGCGCGAGCGCGGCGCCCACTACATCGCCCACGTCAAGGCCAACCACCCCGGCCTCTTCGACCGCGTCCGCCGTCTGCCCTGGCGCGAGATGACCCTTGTCCACTACGAGCGCACCCGCGCCCACCACCGCCAGGAGATCCGCAGGCTCAAGACGGCCGCCTTCGACCCCATCGACTACCCCGACGCGAAGCAGGCCCTCCAAGTCGTCCGCTGGAGACGGGACCCAGCCACCGGCGCCCAACTCGCTGCCTGGATCCGCGGCCACTGGACGATCGAGAACCTGCTGCACCACGTCCGCGACCGCACCTTTCGCGAGGACGACTCCAAAATCCGCACCGCCGCCCTGCCCCGCACCATGGCCAGCCTGCGCAACCTCGCCATCAGCGTCCACCGCCAGGACGGCCACACCAACATCGCCGCAGCCTTCCGCCAGACCGCCCGCGAACGCCTCCGACCCCTGACCGCCCTCGGCATCACCGGATGAACCCGGACAAGATCACTTCACGCAAAGACCCTGCGGTCAAACAGTCTCGGTAGCTGCCTCAGAATCCAGCGGTGGTAGTGAGCGTTGTGGCCCCAGGGATAGGCGGCATTGAACCGTTCAAGAGCCCGAAGGACACGAGGCGACAAGACCTTCATCCACCCAGTTCACCAAGTCCCGGCAGCATGCACACCCCCTTCCGGAGCAAAGATCAACAACGCCGGAAGGAAGAAGAACACCTACTGAGTCCCGCCGGGCCTATGACGGCCGTCACGACCCGGTGCCGTACGCCCAGTTCCTCGCGCTGATCGAAGCCGCGTCCAGGCCCGGGCCCAGAGCCTCACCAACCCCCCGACCACGAGGTCACCCGTTCCTGCGCGGGTGCCGCTCTCCATTCCTCGCCGTGGCCCATCGAGGTCACCGACGACGAGCGGAGCACCGTCCTGACCGCCGCGGACGGCGGGGTCCTGCGCTTGCACCGCGCCCTGGACCCCACCACACCCGACACCCGCCCCGCGACGGCGGCCGGCCAGGTCAGCGGCGCCTGGGAGGCCGGCGACGGCACCCGCGCCCGGGCGGTGTCCGCCACCGTGCACGTCGACGGACCGGCACGGGGCTGACGGGCGGGGCCCCGGCCTCTAGAACATGCCGTTGCCGTTGGCCGAGGTCTCCGGGACGTTCTGGATGATGTCCCAGTGCTCGACGATCTTGCCGTTCCGCACCCGGAACAGGTCCAGGATCGCCGCGCCCCGGTCTCCCGGATAGTTGACGTAGTGGCTGTGGACGGCCACCAGGTCGCCCTCGGCGATGATCCGCTTCGGGGTGACCGTCAGTTGCGGTGCCGAGGCGAAGTAACCGCCGAGGCCGGCCTTCGCGGCGGGCACGCCGCTCTGCATCTGCGTGTTGTGCTGGAGGTAGCCGGGGTCCCAGTAGCGGTCGAGGGCGGTCAGGTCCTTGTGGACCATGAGCTCGTCGAAGGCCTTGGTGACCAGCGCCTGGTTGGCCTGGGTGAGCCGGTGGTCCAGGGGCTGCGAGACCTGCGGTGAACTCAGCGTGGAGAACATGTCGTTGCCGCTGGCCGTGGTGTCCGGCACGTTCTGGATCACGTCCCAGTGCTCGGCGAGCTTCCCGCCCTGGAAGCGGAAGATGTCGATGACGGCCGCACCCTTGGTGCCCGGGACCAGCACCACGTTGGAGTGGAGCATCACGAGGTCGCCCTGGGCGATGGCCCGCTTGACGTTGTACCGGGCGTCGGGGAACTGCTGGTGGATCGAGGTGGCCAGGGCCTTGAGGCCCGCCGAGCCGTCGGCCGCGGTCGGGTTGTGCTGGATGTAGTCCGGCCGTACGTAGCGGTCGACGACCGCGGTGTCCCCGCGCTCGAACACCCTCTTGGTGACAGTGATGGCGACGGCCTTCTGGTAGCCGAGGCGGGTGGTGTCGCCGTAGCCGCCCTGGCCGTGGTGGTCGCCCTGGCCGTGCGTCGCGTGTCCGGCGGCCGGGCCGTGCGGGGCTGCCGCGGCGGGTACGGCGGCCGCGGCCAGGACCGCAGCGGCGGCGAGGAAGGCGATGGCGGTTCTGCGGGCGGGGGTGGTGGGGGCAGTGGGGGGCATGGTGCGCTCCAAACGTCTCATGCGTGCAAAACCGGGAATTAACTTGAAACATCAAACTCTGCATCGGCAGATAATCACCGCGGAGCGGTCCACGTCAACCGTCTTTGCCGCCCTCTGGCGTTCCTTGACACTCCTCGACGCTCTTGCCTGGAGCGCTCTCGAAGCTGTGGGCTGGGTGGTGATGAAGTACACGCAGCTCGGACCCGCGGCACTCAAGATCAACCGACTCGTCCTCGGCATGAGGTTCACGCGGGTCCGGCACCTCGGCCAGCCGTTGCAGCAGGCCCGGGACCCCCTCGGGCCTGGCCTGCGGATCCGCGGTTGGTCGAAGCAGACGGGATCAACGATGGTGCGTCGGCAGGCGGCGGTGTGATCGCAAGAGCCAGAGCGACACCATGTCAACCAGATCACCGCTGCGCACGACCGTCCGGGCTCTCGGCCTCGTGACCGACGTTCGACGGCCGAGTCGCCCTGGAGGCCAGGCGGCTGCTCGCGCACACCGACGAACCGGTGGCGACCATCGCGCGCCGCCTCGGCTTCCCCGAGCCCACCAACTTCGGCAAGTTCCTCACCCGTCACACCGGTACGGCCCCCGGCGCGTTCCGGCTCGCCCACCAGGGCCGGTAGCCGAGTCGGACCCGCCGCTCGGCCGGTGAGGGATGATCGGTGGGCGGATGGAAGCAGCTACGGGAAGGGGCGTCAGGACCGTGGACGAGCATGCGGAGATCTCGACGTCGAGCGACGCCGCGAACAACGCGCTGATCCTGGCCTTCGGGCGCTTGCAGGGGGCCGCGAACCGGCTGGAGTACATCCTGGGGCGGGCTCTTGAGGTGGAGTGCGGTATCAGCCATCTGATGTTCGAGGTGCTGCTCATCCTGGGTAGGGCGGGGGAGCCGGGGCTGTCGATGCGGGCCGTCGCCCAGGAGCAGGTCCTCACGACAGGTGGCGCCACGCGTCTGGTGGACCGTATGGAGGCGGCGGGCCTGGTCGAACGCGTCGAGGATCCCGGTGACCGGCGCGGGCGGCTGGTGCGCCTGACGCCGCTCGGTGAGGAGACCACGGTCTCCGCGTCCCGGGTCCATGTCGAGAACATCAGGCGCTACTTCCTGGCGCCCCTCCCGGTGGAGGACCGGCACCGGTTCGCCGAAGACCTGCGCATCCTGAGCCACACGGCACGGGACACACTGCCCCGGCTTCCCTGAGGGTCGTGGGCCGTCCCGTAGGAGCCCCTCCCCGCATGCGTCGCCGCACCCGACCGGCGACGACCTCCAAGCCGCGCAGCACGTCATTGATCTGCGCCCCCGCGTCATGGCGCATGTCAACCTGGCTGTCGGCCCGCTCCCGGCGATCTCCCCCGCGCGGACAGCGACCCCAAGGCGAGATGCGTTCGAATGGTCACACGCTTGGTCGCTCCTTGACTCCAGGTTCCTGCCGGATTCATGAGCTGCGCCGACCCGTGAACCAGGATGAATCGCCTGACAGTCGACTTCAGAATATCTGACTAGTCAGATATTGTTGTGGTCGGTGAACCGCTCGCACCAGGCGAGCGCCCCACCCGATGCCGAGGTTCTCGATGCAGCTCGTCTACGCCTTCGACGCCTACTGCGGCTGGTCGCACGGGTTCTCCCCCACCCTGCGCGAAGCCGTCTCCCGCCACCCGGACATACCGGTGGACGTCATCTCCGGCGGCCTGTTCACCGGCTCGCGCCGGGTCCCGATCCGCGAGTTCGGCTACGTCCAGGGCGCCAACGCCCAGATCGCCGAGCTCACCGGCGCCGAGTTCGGCGAGGGATACGACCGACTGATCGCCGACGGCTCGTTCGTGATGGACTCCGAGGCCGCCGCGCGCGGCGTCGCCGCCCTGCGCCGGGTGGCCCCCGACCGGGCGGCCGAGCTGGCCGGCGCCCTCCAGCGGGCCTTCTACGTCGACGGCCTCAGCCTGTCCGAGTCCGCCACGTACCGGAAGATCGCCGAAGAGGCCGGCCTGGACGCCGACGCTGTCGTTTCCGCCTTCGAGTCCCCCGAGGCGTACGACGCGGCGGCGGACGACTTCCGCCGCTGCGCCGAGCTGGGCGTCACCGGCTTCCCCACCCTGCTCGCCGTCGACGGTGGCCGCGTCGCCGTCCTGGCTCACGGCCACGCCACCGCCGACGAGGTCGACCGGCGACTCGCCGCCCTCTCCTGACTGCGCAAATCCCCATCCCCGCAAGGAGCACCAACCATGAGCAGCAGCACTCTCTCCTTCAAGGTCCTCGATCTCGACTTCCCGGCCGG
This sequence comes from Streptomyces sp. NPDC021562, assembly GCF_040640875.1. Lineage (NCBI taxonomy): Bacteria > Bacillati > Actinomycetota > Actinomycetes > Kitasatosporales > Streptomycetaceae > Streptomyces > Streptomyces sp. NPDC021562. The sequence goes on along the minus strand of NZ_JBFACN010000002.1, from coordinate 274,430 downwards.
CAGCAAGAACAAGACGGCCACCCTCGTCACCGGCGAGAGCGAGGCCCTGCTGGTGGACGCGGCCTTCACCCGCGCCGACGGCCACCGCCTGGCCGCCGAGATCCTCGACTCCGGCAAGACGCTGACCACCGTCTTCGTCTCCCACGGCGACCCCGACTTCTACTTCGGCGCCGAGGTCATCGCCGACGCCTTCCCCGAGGCGAAGTTCGTCGCCACCCCGATCGTCATCAAGCACATCGCCCACTCGTACGAGGGCAAGCTCAAGGCCTGGGCTGCGCTCGGCCCGAACCTGCCCACCCGCCTGGTCGACCTGACCCCGCTCACCGGCGACCTCACCCTGGAGGGCCACCGCTTCGAGCTCAAGGGAGGCCCGGCCGGCCTGCCCGACCGCCATTACCTCTGGCAGGCCGAGCACCGCGCCCTGCTCGGCGGTGTCCTGCTCTTCCAGCAGGAGCACGTCTGGGTCGCCGACACCCCCACCCCCGGCGACCGCGCCGCCTGGATCGACCTCCTCGACGAGATGGCCGCCCTCGACCCGCACCTGGTCGTCCCCGGCCACCGCCTCCCCGGCACCGCGGCCGACGGCTCCGCCATCAGCGCCACCCGTGACTACCTGGTCGCCTTCGAGGAGGAGCTGGGCAAGGCCGCCGACGGTGCCGCGCTGAACGACGCCCTCGTCAAGCGCTTCCCCGACAACGGCATGCTGATCGCCGCCCAGATCGGCTCGAAGGTCGCCAAGGGCGAGATGAAGTGGGGCTGACCATGAGCGAGTTCGCCACCTCCACCGCGCCCGCCGACGTCGTGCGCCGCCAGTACCTCGCCTCGGCCGCCGGTGACCTGGACGCCCTGCGCGCCACCCTCGCCCCCGACGTGGAGTGGACGGAGATGGCCGGCTTCCCGCTGGCCGGGACCTACCGCACGCCCGACGGCGTCACCTCGAACGTCATGGAGCAGCTCGGCAAGGAGTGGGAGAGCTGGGCCGCGCACGACGACACCTACGTCGTCGACGGCGAGAACGTCGTCGTCCTCGCCCGCTACACCGCGACCAACAAGGCCACCGGCAAGCCGATCGACGTCCGCGTCGCCCACCACTTCGTCGTACGCGGCGGACTCATCGTCCGCTTCGAACAGTTCGTCGACACGGCGCTCGTCCGCGACGCCATGAACGACTGACCCTCCCGCCACTTGAGGACAGCTCAGATGAACCCCACTGTCGTTCTCGTGCACGGAGCGATGCACACCCCGTGGATCTTCGAACCCCTGCGTGAGAGGCTCAGCGCCCGCGGCATCGCCTCCCTAGCCGTCCAACTGCCCAGCAGCAGTCCCGACAGCGCGGCCACCCAGGGGCTGGCCGACGACGTCGAGGTGGTGCGCGCCGCTGTCGCGGCTGTCGACGGACCTGTGGTGCTCGCCGCGCACTCCTACGGCGGAGTGCCAGCGACCTGGGCTGCCGCCGAATCGGGCCAGGTCGCGGAGCTCGTCTACATCGCCGCCTTCGCCCTGGAAGCGGGCACCTCGATGCTGGAGTGGATGGGCGGCGACTTCCCGCCCACCTGGAACCACTCGCCCGACGGCCTGGCCGTCAAGGCGGGAGACGCCGAGGAGTCCATCTTCAGCGGTGTCGACCCCGCTCTGACCACCGAGGCCGTCGAACGCCTCAACTGGCAGGGCATGCGCGCCTTCACCGAGAAGCTGGGTGCCGCACCGACCGACGTTCCCCTGACGTACGTCGTGGCCACCGAGGATCCGGCACTGCCGCCCGCGGTGCAGGAACAGTGGGCCGCGCGTGCCGCACACAGTGTGCGTGTTCCCTCCGGGCACTCCCCGCACCTGTCCCATGCCGACGAGGTAGCCGACGTTCTCGCCAGGGCCGTCGCGCGGGCCTCGTCCAACAGGTCCTAGCTGTACTGATCACGAGCGTTGTGACACGCACTGGGCTTGATCATGGCGAAGAACTCCGGTGTGGTCCTGACCTCCACGACCCGGGGATCGGGTGCCGCCGCGAGCAAACGGTCCAGCACGTCCGCAAAGTCGGCCGTCCTGAGGGTGCCGTTCAGGCTGACGGCGGAGGGCTTGGTGAAGGTGCAAGTGCAGGTGCCTGGAGCCCGAAGGTCGCCCGGCCGCCGGCCCGCCGTGGCGGCTCCTGCGGAGCCGGACAGGACGGCGCCGAACCGCTCCGGGTCTGATGGAGTCGGGAGACGTCAGAGTCTCCGCGGTCCCGGAGCGGTTCGCCCGCGCTCGGTTCGCTCGATCGGTAGAGGTCCGGTCAGACCGCTTCGAGTTCGAGGCCGAAGTACCCGCCGCCCACGGGGTAGGTGCGGCCGAGGCGCCAGCCGGAGGCCGAATGCCACGCCCCACACCACCGTCTTCGCCAGGAACCGGTGAGTGGGCGTTAGCTCCTGGCCCAGATCGACGAACGACAGGCCGTCGGCCGCGAGGAAGCAGCCCGTCTGCGCGAGCAGATCGCCCGGTTCAGCGAGCAACTCGCCGCCGTGGAGTACCGGCTGGAGCGGCTGGAAATCACCCGGGAGACCGTCCTGGAGATCGCCGAGGCCAACGATCCCGGCGGCTCCGAGCCATTGCCGTCCGCATACCGTCGGATCCTCGCCCTGCTCGAGGACGACGATCACGACTACGGGTCAAGGACCTCTGCGAAGCCCTGGAAACCGGCACAGAGAACCGCCACGTCGAAGGCTCCCGGGCCAAGCTCAAACGCCTCGTGAGCCGCGGCGTCCTCACCGAACCCGGCCGGTTCACCATGCCCTGACCGGCGAGGTGAACCGCCGCGAAGGCTCACAGAACACCCACCGAGGGATGCATTACTGCACCACGCTTGTCTCCCTTGTCGGCTATCCCTGTGCGTGTTCAGGCAACCCAACCGGACAGGACCCCCTAGCGACGGGGTACTTGCGGCACCCCTCCCTGCGTTCCCGGGCCTGGCCGTACCTGAGACAGCCCTGGCGATTCCCCCCTTCCTGCAGACAGGGATGACCGCCCGAATCGTCGCCATCCGCTCCCGCCTTGCTTGCACAGCCCTGTCTCCGTCCTGTGTCAGCAGTTGTGCATAGAGGCTTCCTCGGACGGGTCATCGCGTTTATGCCGAGCTGACCATCTCCGTCGTGGCTTTGGACTCTGCCGTCGCCTTGGACGCAGCACCCTCACCTTCCAGCCCACGCGCTACACGGTCCAGGCAGACCCTTCACGCCTCAGGCAGGCCCTGCTCGGACGAACCGCCCCTACCTGTCCCATGCGCGGGTCCCCACATCCAGGACACTCCCGACGTTGCCTTACCCCCTGTCGAAGACCCCCTGAGCCATGCCGTGCAGGAGACATGCCGATACAGGGGCTGCCTCTTCACGCACCCCAGAAAGAGACAGGGGTTTTCCACTCAGGAAACCGAGAACTGCGAAAGAAGGCAACCTCCATTCCGGAAATTACCCCTGAAACACAAGGGGCGGAATGCCATCCCAAATAAAGCAGCCCTACCTTTGCACCAAAACAGCGAAACGTTTCTCCCGTTCAGGTAGGACCTGGATAACAAAACAGGAATTTTCGACTCTGTTCGCACAGGTAACCCGACAGGTAATTGACCTTGTCGCTACTTCGAGTGAAGCACCCCTTGCGAGAGGGGTAACTTATGCATTCTCATAGGTAGGTTTCTGCAATGATCGAAACCCTTCCATGGGAAGAAGTGGCCGGTAACCCCGACAAGTACATCCAGCTCTTGGAGGAGAAAGAACTCGAACTGCAGCGCGACACATTCAAGGTCCGCCAAGAGCTTCGCCTCGTACGCCAGGTAAAGAAGCAGATGCAGATCGCAGAAGAGTGGCGGACATCGGGCATCCCTGAGCAGCGCCAAGCCGACACCGACTCCGAAGACACCGAGACGACGACAGTAGCCGACGGTATCCAGACCCTACCTCGCAAGACCCGCATCCTGCGGCTCATGGCCCAGGACCCGACGCGGCAGTGGAAGGCACTGGAAGTAGCCAACGCCCTCAATGAAGCCGGCAAGATCAAGAGCGTTCGCGTGGCAGCGGATGAACTAGCAAAGGCCGGATCTCTGATCAAGCTGCCGAATGCCTTCTACCAGTACGCACCACCTCAGCAGCCTTAAAACCAAGAAGGCCGCCACCAAGGAGTCCAGTCCAAGGTGACGGCCAACGGCGACGAACCCACCTAGAACCTTCCACAGTGCCGGATCAGTTCGTCACGTTGCATTTTACGAGCGGCCGAGGGCCGCCGGTAGCGCACGACGAAATATGGTCCTGCCCTTCGCCCGAAGGGATGACCGCCCCTATGTTCGGCTTCGAACAGCCATTCCGTGCTCCAAGTCCGCATACCGGCGGCTCCCAGCAGCGGCCCGTTTCACACATTCCGCCCCGGCCAAAGATCACAGTCGAGCGCCTTTTCAAGGCTGGCAATGGTCAGCAGGTCGGGCCACGCCTCGCCGGAGAGCGCCTTGGCGATCGTGAAGCGGGCGACGCCACTTTCGCGCGACAGCCGAGCAACGGACCAGCCCCGCCGGTCGAGTGCGGCCTTGAGCCGAGCAGCCATGGCCTGAGCGACCCGCGCCCCGTGGTGCTCCTCCATGACGGCCTCAGGCCACGTACCGCCGGCGCAGTACGCGCGCGGCGGCAGTCGGCGGGCATCTCCTTGGGGCATGAGGTGAAGTCTGACCCATCCGGTCCTCCCCGGTCGCGCGCGGCTGCTGCCACCGATACATGTTATTCGAATAGCACCCCTCCGGCTGGGGTGTTGGTGTGGCGGCATGTGATGAGTCAGCGGATTGGTGCCTACGTCCCGTCCGGCTCCCCCGCGGGGTGGAGCCGCGTCGGCGACGAAGTGCGCCGCGTCGTCCGCCTCGCTGATCCCTTGACGTCATACAAAGCGCGTGAACTGCTCTCCGCACTGGCCCAGTTGGCTCTCTTCTGCAACGGCGAGGGCCTTCCCGGGAAAGCCGAGGTGTGGCTCTCCCGGGAGATGATCGAGCGATTCATCGCCGTCGGCTGCCCCAGCGTGAGAGAGAGCACCCGCGGCAACTACCGGACCAGGCTCCTGCGGCTCAGCGAGATCGTCCTCGGCGGCGCATGCCGGACCGGGAAGCCTGCCAAGCTGTCGGCCTCGGTCCCCAACAGCCCCTACACCCGGACCGAGCTGGCGGACCTGTGGGGCTGGGCCAGTGGCCAGGCCACTGAGGAGCTTCGCTGGGGCTGCAAGACCCTCATGGCGCTCGGGCTCGGCGTCGGCCTCGACTCACCCGAGGTCATCCCGCTGCGCGTCCATGACGTCCGCAAGGCTTCGAGCGGTGAGGGCGCGGTCGTCGTGGTCCCGCGCGGTCCCCGGAAGCGGGAGATCCTCTGCCGTCGGCCCTGGGAAGGCGTTTTGGCATCCGCCGCGGACCGTCTGGAGACCCCCGGCGCAGCCCAGTACCTGTTCCGCCCCAACTGCCACAGCCGCGGCACCAACACCGTCACGAACTTCCTGGCCCGCGCCCAGCCCAGCCCGAACGTCCCTCGACTGGTCATGGGCCGCCTCAGATCCACGTGGCTGGTCGAACTCTTCGAGGAGCGGCTTCCCATCACCGTCATCGTGGCGGCGGCCGGTGTAGACACACTCCACGGCCTCTCCCGCATCCTGCCGTTTCTGAGCGCCGTCCCCGCCGAGGAAGCCGCCCGCCTACTGCGAGGCAGCCAATGACGGCGCCACGCAGCCTGTCCTCCAGCGATCGCCATGAGCGCCTCCTGGCGATGCGCGCCAAGCGCAGACTCATCGACGCCGCCGACGTCGAGGCGGCAGTCGAGGAAGTCGACGAGAGCCAACTCGTCCCTCTGCTAGAGGAGTTCGTCCACCTCCCTCGCGGCCGACACCGCACCTTGCACCTCAGAAACCTCTTGGTCGGCCTCCACCTCTGCACCCAGGAAACCGGCGGCAAGATCGTCCTGGAACGGGTCACGGACATCCTGTACTTCCGCATCAACCCGCAGCTGCGCGCCCGGCTCGACGTACCCGAGTACGAAGACCACGACCAGGGATTCGAGGCGGCCTACGCGGTGGTCCGGCGAATCTTCCACGCCATGAAGGACGCGATGAACCCCTCCCCGCTGCCACCCAACGGGCACCTCTCACGCGAGGAGGCGCACGCACTGACGGCGGCAGCCGACATCGACGAGTTGACCGAGAGGGAACGACGGCTGGCCCTGTTCACCGAGTTCGTCCTGGACGCCTCCGTACGCCCCCTCCACGATCTGCTGGCAGAAATGGCCGAGGTCTCCCTGGGCATCGACGCCACCCCCGTCCGCACCTTCTCCCGCGGCCGCCGTACGAACGGACCCGAGCTCGCCACCGACCCGGACGCCGGCTGGTACGTACGCGAAGGCGACCACCGCGACCCGGATGTGCCGGTGTCCGACTCCATGCGCCCGCCTGCCCCGCCCGCCAAGAAGGGCAAAGCCAAGACGTCTCTGGTCAAGAAGAAGACCTCGCTCAAGAAGAAGTACCTCTTCGGCTACGACGCCCACCTCATCGTGACCCGTGACACCGAACACGACGCCGTACTCCTCGACGACGGCACCCCGAACCCCGACATCCTCCCGGCCCTCGTCCTCGGCGTCGCCCTCGACAAGCCCGGGCAACGCCCGGCCTACAACGGCCTGAAGGTCCTCAACCGACTCCAGGAACGTGGATACAAACCCGGCTACCTCGCCGGTGACCGCGCCTACAACAACTCCGAGCCCACTGAGTGGCAGATCCCCGTCCGGGCCATGGGCTACAAGCCCGTCTACGACTACCGAGGAGACCAGCTCGGAAACCAGGGCGGAACGGAAGGCGCGATCCTCGTCGAGGGCCGCTGGTACTGCCCGTCCATGCCGGAGCCCCTGATCAACGCCACCATCGACCTGTATGCCGAGCGCATCGACCGTGAGACGTGGGTCCGGCTGATCGCCGCGCGCCGCGGCTACCGCCTCATGCCGAAACAGAACGCAGACGCCGACGGCTACCAGCGGATGATGTGCCCCGCCGAAGCGGGCAAGGCCCAGTGCCTCATCAAGCCCCACACCCTGGGCCGCGGCATCCACCTTCCCCTCGTCGACCCGGAGCCCAGCCCAGCGGGCCCGGTCAAGGTCTGCCGCCAGAAGGCCATCACCGTCAGCCCAGAAGCCGGTGCCAAGCAGTGGCAGGCTCTGGAGTACGGCGGCCCAGAATGGCAGAAGGTCTACTTCCGGCTACGCAACAGCGTCGAGGGCTACAACGGATACGCCAAGAACCCCCTCGCCGAGGGCATCGAAGCCGCCGGCTCACGCCGCATTCGCGGCATCGCCGCCCAAACGATCCTCCTGGCGTTCCAACTCGCCCACGCCAATCGCCGCAAGATCAAGAAGTGGCTTGAGACGCTGACGCTCGGCGGCGAACGCCCCCGCCGCCGAAGCCATCACAGGCAGAAAACCAAGGAGCCCGTCGTCTGGACACCCACCGGGCATCTGATGCCGGCCGCCTGGCCGGGCCAGCCCCACCCCCCCCAGCACCATCCGGACAACAATCAGCAGCACCAAAAAGCAGGGCCCCGACCGTGAGATACCTCACCGCCGGGGCCCTGCCACGTCCCGGTCCGGGTCGCAGCCACCAGCACAACGAGAAACGGGCCCTCACCGTGACTTTCGTCACTGGTGAGAACCCGTTTCGTCGGTATCTCTCTGTGCGCGAGGGGGGAGTTGAACCCCCACGCCCTTGCGGGCACTGGAACCTGAATCCAGCGCGTCTGCCTATTCCGCCACCCGCGCATTGGGTGTGTCTTCCGGCTTCAGCCCCGTTGTTTCCTTCGGGCTGGCCCCTTCCGACATCGAGAACACTAGCACGTGGGACCGGGTGGGTTCACATCCCTTGTCTCTGGGCAGCGCTCACCTGGTGATCAACGTGATCACCGTGATCACGTACCGGGCGGTCGGCGTTCACGTATCAACCTCGTACCGGTCCACGTCATCTGCCCAGGAGACGGATCGGGTCCACAGTCAGGTGCGGGACACTGGTCATGAGCCACCTCTACGATCCTGGGAAGAAGGAGCGCCGATCCTCGACGGGAGAAGCGCACCGAGCGGTTCGAAGAGGGGCCGCTCGGGGAACCGGCTGATTGCCGGGCGCGTAGATACGATCAGTGAGCGGTAACGGTCACGGCAGGCAGTACGGGCAAGGCGACAGAGGAGGTGCCCTGTGGGAGTCCTGAAGAAGTTCGAGCAGCGTCTCGAAGGTCTGGTCAACGGCACCTTCGCAAAGGTGTTCAAGTCCGAGGTCCAGCCCGTGGAGATCGCCGGTGCGCTGCAGCGCGAGTGCGACAACAACGCGACCATCTGGAACCGGGACCGGACCGTCGTACCCAACGACTTCATCGTGGAGCTGAGCGCCCCCGACTTCGAGCGGCTCAGCCCCTACTCCGGGCAGCTCGGCGACGAGCTCGCCGGGATGGTCCGCGACTACGCCAAGCAGCAGCGCTACACCTTCATGGGCCCGATCAAGGTCCACCTGGAGAAGGCCGACGACCTCGACACCGGCCTGTACCGGGTGCGCAGCCGCACCCTCGCCTCCTCCAGCAACCAGCAGGCCCCGGACCGCGCTCCCGCGGGCGGCGCCCCGCAGCGACCGGGCGGCTACGGCTACCCGCCGGCCGGCGGGGCCGCCCCGCCGATGCCGAGCGCGCCGCCGCCCGGCGCCCCGCAGCGCCCCGGCGGCTACGGCTACCCACAGCCGACCCAGCCCGCCGGCCAGCGGCCCGCCGGACCCTCGGGACCCGTCGGCGCCCCGGCGCCCGGCTCCCGCACCCGCTACTGGATCGAGATCAACGGCACCCGCCACCAGATCTCCCGCGCGACACTCGTGCTGGGCCGCAGCACCGAGGCCGACGTGCGGATCGACGACCCCGGCGTCTCCCGCCGGCACTGCGAGATCCGGACCGGAACGCCCTCGACGATCCAGGATCTCGGGTCCACCAACGGCATCGTGGTGGACGGGCAGCACACCACCCGCGCTACGCTCCGCGACGGCTCGCGGATCGTCGTGGGCAGCACCACCATCATTTACCGGCAAGCCGAAGGGTGAAGCGGGGGCAATGTCAGAGCTGACCCTCACGGTCATGCGGCTGGGTTTCCTGGCCGTACTGTGGCTGTTCGTGATCGTGGCCGTGCAGGTCATCCGCAGCGACCTGTTCGGTACGCGCGTCACCCAGCGCGGATCGCGTAGGGAAGAAGGACGTCGGCAGCAGCCCGCCGCCCGGCAGCAGGCCGCGCCCCCGCAGCAGCGCGGCCAGCAGCCCGCGGGCGGCGGCCGCCGGCGCAACGCCCCCAGCAAGCTGGTCGTCAGCGAAGGCACCCTGACCGGGACGACGGTCGCGCTCCAGGGGCAGACCATCACCCTGGGCCGCGCCCACGACTCGACGATCGTGCTGGACGACGACTACGCCTCCAGCCGCCATGCCAGGATCTACCCGGACCGCGACGGACAGTGGATCGTCGAGGACCTCGGCTCCACCAACGGCACGTACCTGGACCGCTCCCGGCTGACGACTCCCACGCCGATCCCGCTGGGCGCCCCGATCCGCATCGGGAAAACCGTCATCGAGCTGCGGAAGTAGTGCTACATCATGATTAGGCGCGAGCGGAGCGAGCACGCAGCGGCGGACCGGACGCCGGTCCTTTGCGCGCTCCCGACCGGAGGGTGGGCACCGTGCGGATGTACCCGGAGCCGACGGGCGAGGTGCGCATGAGTCTGTCACTGCGCTTCGCCGCCGGATCGCACAAAGGCATGATCCGGGAGGGCAACGAGGACTCCGGCTACGCCGGTCCCCGGCTGCTCGCCATCGCCGACGGCATGGGCGGCCAGGCCGCCGGCGAGGTCGCCTCCTCCGAGGTGATCTCCACCCTCGTCACCCTCGACGACGACGTTCCCGGCTCCGACATCCTCACCTCCCTCGGCCACGCCGTGCAGCGCGCCAACGACCAGCTGCGCGCCATGGTGGAGGAGGACCCGCAGCTGGAGGGCATGGGCACCACCCTCACCGCCCTGCTGTGGACCGGCCAGCGACTCGGCCTCGTGCACGTCGGCGACTCCCGCGCGTACCTGCTGCGCGACGGCCTGCTCACCCAGATCACCCAGGACCACACCTGGGTGCAGCGGCTCGTCGACGAGGGCCGGATCACCGAAGAGGAAGCCACCACCCACCCGCAGCGCTCGCTGCTGATGCGCGCGCTGGGCAGCGGCGAACACGTCGAGCCCGACCTCTCCATCCGCGAGGTGCGCGCCGGGGACCGCTACCTCATCTGCTCCGACGGACTCTCCGGGGTCGTCTCCCACCAGACCCTGGAAGAGACGCTCGCCAGCTACCAGGGCCCGCAGGAGACCGTGCAGGAGCTGATCCAGCTCGCGCTGCGCGGCGGCGGCCCCGACAACATCACCGTCATCATCGCGGACGTCCTCGACCTGGACACCGGCGACACCCTCGCCGGCCAGCTCTCCGACACCCCGGTCGTGGTCGGCGCCGTCGCGGAGAACCAGCAGCACCTGCACGACAACGGCTTCATGCAGACCCCGGCGGGCCGCGCCGCCAACCTCGGCAGGCAGGGCCACGGCCAGGGCGGCGGCGAGTTCGGCCCGCCCGGCTCCGGCGACACCACCGGCTACGCCCCGTCCGGCAGCTTCGGCGACTACACCGACGACGACTTCGTCAAACCCCGCAAGGGCCGCAAGTGGCTGAAGAGATCCTTCTTCGGCGCCCTCGCCCTCGCCGTCGTCGGCGGAGGCCTGTACGGCGGCTGGCGCTGGACGCAGACGCAGTACTACGTCGGCGCCAACGGCGAGCACGTCGCGCTGTACCAGGGCATCAGCCAGGACCTGGCCTGGGTGTCGCTGTCGAAGGTAGAGACCGACCACCCCGAGATCGAACTCAAGTACCTGCCGCCCTACCAGCAGAAGCAGGTCAAGGCCACCATCGCCGAGGGCGGTCTCAAGGACGCCCGGTCCAAGGTCCAGGAACTGGCCGTACAGGCGTCCGCCTGCAAGAAGGAGTCGGAGCGCACCGCGGCCCAGTCCACGACCAGCTCCAAGACCGGACAGGGCAAGGCCGGCGGCACCACGGGAACCACCAAGACCTCTCTCACGTCCAAGGCCTCGCCAAGCCCTTCGCACTCGGCGTCCTCCACGGCGTCACCGTCCCCGTCCCCCTCAGCGACCCCCAGCCCCGGCCCCACCCTCTCGGAGGATGAGCAGAAGGTCGTCTCGCTGTGCGGTAAGCAGTAGGCAAGCCGTGAGAGGCCCCGTCACACCATGAGCAGTACTACCAACACGTCGACGCACCACACGTCCACGATCGGCTCCATCGGCGCGCCGAGCCGACGCAACACCGAGCTCGCGCTCCTGGTGTTCGCCGTCGCCATCCCGGTGTTCGCCTACGCCAACGTGGGCCTGGCCATCAACGACAAGGTCCCCGCCGGCCTGCTCAGCTACGGCCTGGGCCTCGGCCTCATGGCCGGCGTCGCCCACCTCGCCGTCCGCAGATTCGCCGCGTACGCGGACCCCCTGCTGCTGCCGCTGGCCACGCTGCTCAACGGCCTCGGACTGGTGGTCATCTGGCGGCTGGACCAGTCGAAGCTGCTGCAGTCCATCAAGCAGGCCGGCACGGCGGCACCCCGGCAGCTGCTCTACACGGCGATGGGCATCGCGCTCTTCGTCGTGGTGCTGATCTTCCTCAAGGACCACCGCGTCCTGCAGCGCTACACCTACATCTCGATGGTGGGCGCGCTCTTCCTGCTGCTGCTCCCGCTCGTCCCCGGCCTCGGCGCCAACATCTACGGCGCGAAGATCTGGATCTCGGTCGCGGGGTTCTCCATCCAGCCCGGTGAGTTCGCCAAGATCGTCCTGGCGATCTTCTTCGCCGGCTACCTGATGGTGAAACGGGACGCCCTCGCACTCGCCAGCCGCCGCTTCATCGGCCTCTACCTGCCGCGCGGCCGCGACCTCGGTCCGATCCTGGTCGTCTGGTTCATCTCGATCCTCATCCTGGTCTTCGAGACCGACCTCGGTACCTCGCTGCTGTTCTTCGGCATGTTCGTGATCATGCTGTACGTCGCCACCGAGCGGACCAGCTGGATCGTCTTCGGCCTGCTGATGTCCGGGGCCGGCGCGGTCGGCGTGGCCAGCTTCGAACCGCACGTCCAGCAGCGTGTCCAGGCCTGGCTCGACCCGATGAAGGAGTACACGCTCAGCCAGCAGGGCGTGGCCGGCCACTCCGAGCAGTCGATGCAGGCGCTGTGGGCCTTCGGCTCCGGCGGCACCCTCGGCACCGGCCTCGGCCAGGGCCACTCCGACCTCATCCGCTTCGCCGCCAACTCCGACTTCATCCTCGCCACCTTCGGCGAGGAACTGGGCCTGGCCGGCCTCATGGCGCTCCTGCTGGTCTACGGCCTGATCGTGGAACGCGGTGTCCGCACCTCGCTCGCCGCCCGCGACCCGTTCGGCAAGCTGCTCGCCATCGGCCTCTCCGGCGCCTTCGCGCTCCAGGTCTTCGTCGTCGCCGGCGGCGTGATGGGCCTCATCCCGCTGACCGGTATGACCATGCCGTTCCTCGCCTACGGTGGTTCCTCGGTCATCGCCAACTGGGCGCTCATCGGCATCCTCATCAGGATCAGCGACACCGCACGCCGCCCGGCACCCGCCCCCGCCGGCAACCCCGACGCCGAGATGACCCAGGTGGTCCGCCCGTCATGAACAAGCCCCTGCGCCGGATCGCGGTCTTCTGCGGCCTCCTGATCCTCTCCCTGCTGCTGCGCGACAACTGGCTCCAGTACGTCAAGGCCGACACCCTGCGGACGGACCCGAAGAACCGCCGCGTCACGATCGCCCGCTACTCCACCCCGCGCGGCGACATCATCGTCGACGGCAGCCCCATCACCGGATCCACCGCGTCCGGCTCGTCCGGCCTCAACGACCTCAAGTACAAGCGCACCTACAAGAACGGCCCCATGTGGGCCCCGGTCACCGGCTACGCCTCCCAGGCCTTCGGCGCCAACCAGCTGGAGTCCCTCGAGGACGGCATCCTCACCGGCAACGACGACCGGCTCTTCTTCCGCAACACCCTCGACATGGTCACGGGCAAGCAGAAGCAGGGCGGCAACGTCGTCACCACGCTGAACGCCGCCGCGCAGAAGGCCGCGTACAACGGCCTGAAGAGCCAGGGCGGCAAGGGCGCGGTCGTCGCCCTGGAGCCCTCCACCGGCAAGATCCTGGCCCTCGCCTCCTACCCGTCGTACGACCCCTCGGTGTTCGCCGGGAACTCGAACAACGACGCCGCGGCGTGGAAGAAGCTGCAGAAGAAGTACGACCCGAACGACCCGATGCTGAACCGGGCGCTGCGCGAGACCTACCCGCCGGGCTCCACCTTCAAGGTGGTCACCGCCGCGGCCGCGCTCCAGAACGGGCTGTACACCTCGGCGGACCAGGCCACCAACTCGCCGCTGCCCTACGTCATGCCGGGTACCACCACCGAGCTGAAGAACGAGGGCAACATCCCCTGCAAGAACGCGACCATGCGAGTCGCGCTGCGGTACTCCTGCAACACCGTCTTCGGCAAGATCGGCGCCGACCTCGGCAACGACAAGATGCTGGCCGAGGCGAAGAAGTTCGGCTTCGACCAGGAGCAGTTCACACCGGTCCGCTCCAGCGCCTCGGTCTTCTCCGACAAGATGAACCAGTCGCAGACAGCGCTGTCCTCGATCGGCCAGTTCAACACCGCGGCCACCCCGCTGCAGATGGCCATGGTCGCCTCCGCGGTCGCCAACGACGGCAAGCTGATGAAGCCGTACATGATCGACAAGCTGCAGTCCTCGGGTGTGGACACGATCTCCCAGACCGACCCGAAGGAACTCAGCCAGCCGCTCTCCTCCGCCAACGCCCAGATCCTCCAGTCGATGATGGAGACGGTCGTCAAGGAGGGCACCGGCACGAACGCGCAGATCAACGGCGTCACCGTGGGCGGCAAGACCGGCACCGCCCAGCACGGTGTGGAGAACAGCGAGAACCCCTACGCCTGGTTCATCTCCTACGCCAAGCTCCCCGACGGCAGCAAGCCCGTCGCGGTCGCCGTGGTCATCGAGGACGACCAGGCCAACCGTGACGACATCTCCGGCGGCGGCCTCGCGGCCCCGATCGCGAAGAACGTGATGGAGGCGGTCATCAACTCCAAGAAGTGAGCCCGATCACGTTCGCTTCACATCGGTGCACGTTGCGATACCGGTCCTGTATCGGGTTACGGGCTTGGCCAGGTCACACAAACACAGCCGGGTACGGTAGGCCCGGACGGCAGCCTCCGGCCACACACCCGTGGCGGCCGGGACCGACGGAGAGGGCTGGTAGGTAGCTATGGAAGAGCCGCGTCGCCTCGGCGGCCGGTACGAGCTGGGCCACGTGCTCGGCCGTGGTGGCATGGCGGAGGTCTACCTCGCGCATGACACCCGGCTCGGTCGCGCGGTGGCGGTGAAGACGCTGCGCGTGGACCTCGCGCGCGACCCGTCCTTCCAGGCCCGGTTCCGCCGGGAGGCCCAGTCTGCCGCCTCGCTCAACCATCCCGCGATCGTCGCGGTCTACGACACGGGCGAGGACTACATCGACGGGGTCTCGATCCCGTACATCGTCATGGAGTACGTCGAGGGCTCGACGCTGCGCGAGCTGCTGCACTCCGGACGCAAGCTGCTGCCCGAGCGCGCGATGGAGATGACCATCGGCATCCTCCAGGGCCTGGAGTACGCGCACCGCAGCGGCATCGTCCACCGTGACATCAAGCCCGCCAACGTCATGCTGACCCGCAACGGCCAGGTCAAGGTCATGGACTTCGGCATCGCCCGCGCCATGGGCGACGCCGGCATGACCATGACCCAGACGGCGGCGGTCATCGGCACCGCCCAGTACCTCTCCCCCGAGCAGGCCAAGGGCGAGCAGGTCGACGCCCGGTCGGACCTCTATTCGACGGGTTGCCTGCTCTACGAGCTGCTGACGGTACGACCGCCGTTCGTGGGCGACTCCCCGGTGGCCGTGGCCTACCAGCACGTCCGTGAGGAACCGCAGCCCCCGTCGGTCTTCGACCCCGAGATCACGCCCGAGATGGACGCGATCGTCCTGCGGGCCCTGGTCAAGGACCCGAACTACCGCTACCAGTCGGCGGACGAGATGCGCGCCGACATCGAGGCGTGCCTGGACGGCCAGCCGGTCGCGGCCACGGCCGCCATGGGCTCCGTCGGCTACGGCGGCTACCCGGACGACCAGGCCACCACCGCACTGCGGGCGGACGCGGGCGCGACCAGCATGCTCCCGCCGATGAACCCGGACGACGGCGGCTTCGGCTACGACGACCGCCCGGACCGCCGCCGCCAGCAGAAGAAGAACAACACCTCCACGATCCTGCTCGTGGTCGCCGGCGTCCTGGTGCTGGTCGGCGCGATCCTGATCGGCAAGTGGGTGTTCAGCGGCGGCGCCGGCAACGACACGCTCCCCGCACCGAACTTCATCGGGCAGACCGAGGCCTCGGCCAAGAAGATGGCCGACAACTCGGACCTCGTACTGGCGACCACCAGCAAGACCTGCGCGGACCAGCCCAAGGGCAGCGTCTGCGACCAGGACCCGAAGGCGGGCACCGACGTCAAGAAGGGCTCGACGGTCAACCTGGTCATCTCGACGGGCGCGCCGAAGGTGGTCGTACCGAGCGTCGTCGGCCAGAACATCGACGACGCCACGAACACACTTGAGGGCGACAAGTACCATTTCGTCGTCAAGACGAAGCAGCGGACCTCCGGCGAGGACCCCGGCACCGTCCTGGACCAGGATCCCGCCCTCGGCGCGGAGGTCCAGAAGGGCTCCACGATCACCCTCACCGTCGCCAAGGCCGAGGAGAAGTCCACGGTCCCCGACGTCAGCGGCAAGAGCTGCGACGACGCCAAGGCGCAGATGCAGGCCAACAACCTGACCGGCAACTGCTCCGAGGTGGAGACCAACGACCCCAACCTGGTCGGCAAGGTCGTCTCGACCGACCCGCAGGCCGGTCAGAAGGTCGACAAGAACTCCACGGTGAACATCCAGATCGGCAAGGCCAAGCAGCAGACGCCCGTGCCGACCGTGGTCGGCCAGACCGTGAAGCAGGCCAAGCAGACCCTCCAGGCGGCCGGCTTCACCAACATCCAGTTCAACGGCGACTCCAGCGACAACGCCTTCGTCACCAACCAGGACCCGGCCGCCAACACCGGCGAGGACGACCCCGGCAGCACGCAGATCACCCTCACCACGGTGAGCTTCGGCAACGGCAACAACAACGGGGGCAACAACGGCGGCTTCATCGGCGGCAACAACGGCTGATCCCGCACCGAACAAGAAATGTCCCGGCGTCCTCTTGGAGGACGCCGGGACATTTGTCCGCTCAGTAGTTTCTCCATCGATCGTGCCTTCGGACATCAAACCTCGTTGATCAGATCGGGTGGGGACTCACAGCTCTGCCCTGGCCGTATGGCCACGCCACGAACGAAGGGGCAGAGCGTGATCGACGAATCGGCACTGCTGGAATCAAAAAGCCTGCGCGACAGCGTGCTGGACCGTACGGACGTGCTCGACAGGGTGAAGGCCCTGTCGCTGTTGCCGGACGGGATGCATGTGACGACGGCGATGGTCGCGGCGTACTTCGAGGTGAGCCGCAAGGCCATCGAGTCTCTGGTAGTCGATCACCGCGAAGAGATGGTGACCAACGGCTACCGCGTTTTGTCAGGGACAGAACTGACCTCCTTCAAGGAGGTCAGTGGGTTTCAGTCACGGTCCCGATCCCTTGCGCTGTACCCGCGCCGAGCCGTCCTCAACGTCGCCATGCTCCTCCGCGACAGCGAAGTCGCACGTCAGGTACGCGTGTACCTCCTGGACATGGAGTACCTGGCCCGCACACAGCCTGTGGAAAACCCGGCCCCGGGGAACCTCGGGGACCTCGACGACCGCATCGACCAACGCATCACCCACATCCTCGGCAAGACCGTCGTCCCGATGTTCAACGCCCTGATCGAAACAGCAGGGGAACACCGCGCGGAGTTGATCGCCCTACGGACCGGCGTCCAGCGCATCGAGCGGCGGCTCCACCAGCACCACACCCGGCTGAAGCGGCTCGAAGGGATCAGGGACGACCGCCCCACCATCGGAGTCATGGCAGCGATGGACGCCATGAACGGCCGCACGTTCGAGCGTCACGTCGCCAAACTGCTCATCCGCGACGGATGCACCAACGTCGTCGTACAGGGCGGCCACGGCGACCGGGGCGTCGACATCATCGGAATCACTGCCGACGGCCGGCGCCTCGTCGTCCAGTGCAAGAGGTTCGCGCCCTACCTCAACATCACCAGCCCCGACGTCCAGAAGTTCATCGGAGCCGCCAAGGTTCTGTACAGCGCGGACGTGGCTCTCTACGTGGCCACGTGCCCCTTCACTCCGGAGGCCCTGAGCATCGCCGGCGAGGCCGGTATCACCGCCGTGCACCGCGGGGTGCTGGAGGAGTGGGGCGCCGGTGAGCCGCTCAGGATTCTGGAGTAGAGACGGCCGACGTGAAAGGGCCCGAAGTCGCAAGAGCTAGTTGCGGCTTCGGGCCTTCGTCATGCTAGGCGACCGAGCTCCCGCAAGGAGCTGAGTCAGCCCAGTTCCTTCGGCGGCGTCCGCTTGCTGTCGACCTTCTGGACCCGGACCAGTTCGCCCCACACCACGTACCGGTAGCGGCTCGTGTAGACCGGGGTGCAGGTGGTCAGGGTGATGTAGTGGCCGGGCTTCTTCCTGCCCGACTCCGTCGGGATCTGGGAGAGGACCTTGACGTTGTACTTCGAGGTCTCCGGGAGGATGTCGTAGACCTTGTAGACGTACCAGTCGTCGCGGGTCTCGAAGACGATCGGGTCGCCGACCTTCACCTTGTCGATGTTGTGGAACTTCGCACCGTGGCCGTCCCGGTGGGCGGCGAGGGTGAAGTTGCCGGTCTTGCCGGTCATGGGGAGCACGGCCTTGGCGGGGTCCGTGTAGTAGCCGGCCACCCCGTCGTTGAGCACGTCCGTCGAGGTGCCCTTCTCGACCAGCACCTCGCCGTTCTTCATGGACGGCACGTGCAGGAACCCGATGCCGTCCTTCGTGTCGAGCGCGCCGGGACCGGTGTCGTGCTGGGCCCAGGTGTCCCGGACCTTGTCGCCCTCGCGGTCCGCCTTCCGGTCCGCTATCACGTTCGTCCACCAGAGCGAGTAGATGACGAACAGGCCGAGCACGAGGCCCGCCGTGATGAGGAGTTCACCGAAGACGCTGACCGCCGTCGCGATCGGGCCGGTCGGCCGGCGGCGCGGCGCGGGCCCCGCCGCCGGCGCGTCGTTCTGCTCTTCGGTGTCGTCGGCGGTCGCTGCCACAGTTCCTCTGCCCTTACTCGACGAGCGCGTCTGGCTTGCCCTTGCTGCGCGGGCGTTCCTCGACCATCTTGCCCCAGACGATCAACCGGTACTTGCTGGTGAACTCCGGCGTGCAGGTGGTCAGGGTGATGTACCGGCCCGCCTTGGTGAACCCGGAACCCTTCGGGATCGGGTCCAGCACGCTCACGTTGCTCGGCGACGTCACCGGCAGCATCGACGTCACCTTGTACACGAAGTACTCGTCCTGCGTCTCGACCACCACCGCGTCCCCGGGAACCAGCTTGTTGATGTACCGGAACGGCTCACCGTGGGTGTTGCGGTGCGCGGCCAGACCGAAGTTGCCGGTCTTGTCCTGGGGCATCGCGGTCTTCAGCGCACCCTCGCCGTAGTGCCCGACCATGCCCTTGTCGAGGACGTTCTTGTTGCTGACGCCCTCGGCGATCGGCGCCACCACGTCCAGCTTCGGGATGTGCAGGATGGCGAAGCCCTGGCCCGGCTCGAAGACCCCGGGGGCACGCTTGCCGCTCGCCCAGTCCTGCTGGAGGGAGCTGGCCTCGCTGCCGGCCTGGGCGTGCGCGCGCACGTTCGTCCACCACAGCTGATAGGTGACGAACAGCAGCATCAGCACACCGGTGGTGATGAACACCTCGCCTATCGCCCGGCTCGCCAGGACGGCGGGGCTGGGCCTGCGCAGCCGCTCCCGGCGACGGGCCTCCACCCGGGACAGCGGACGGCCCGACGCCTCCTGCTCCTGGACCGGTGTCTCCGCCGCGCCGCCCCGACGGCCACCGCGGCGCTTGGCGGCCTTTCTGCGGGCCGCTCGGCCGCCTCCCGGCACTCCGGTGACGGAAGGGGCCGCTGTGCCCGCAGAAGCCGACATGGGCAGCGGATCGGGGATCCGCAGGGCGACCGTCTCCTCGTCGATCGGCGGCAGGTACGCCGTCGGCTCCCCGCCGGCCGGCACCGGCGGGAGGTACGCCGTCTCCCCGAGCGCGCCGGATCCCCCGTACGACTGATCCCCGTACGAGGTATCGGTCTTGCGCTCGGGGCGCAGCGCGGTCACGCCGTGGCCCTGCCCACCACCGGGGCGAGCCCCGCCGACCTCGCCACGGCCCCCTGGTCACCGCATTCCACCAGCCAGTTGGCCAGCATCCGGTGACCGTGCTCGGTCAGCACCGACTCGGGGTGGAACTGCACGCCCTCGACCGGGAGTTCCCGGTGCCGCAGCCCCATGATGATCCCGTCGCGGGTGCGGGCGGTCACCGCCAGCTCGGCCGGTACGGTCGCCGGCTCGGCGGCGAGAGAGTGGTAGCGGGTGGCGGTGAACGGCGACGGGAGCCCGGCGAAGACACCCAGGCCCTCGTGCTCGACGAGCGACGTCTTGCCGTGCAGCAGCTCGGGCGCCCGGTCCACCACACCGCCGTACGCCACCTGCATCGACTGCATGCCCAGGCAGACCCCGAAGACCGGGACGCCGGTCGCGGCGCAGTGGCGGACCATGTCCACGCAGACGCCCGCCTCCTCAGGGGTGCCGGGTCCCGGCGACAGCAGGACGCCGTCGAAGCCGTCCTGGGCGTGCGCGGTCGACACCTCGTCGTTGCGCAGCACCTCGCACTCGGCGCCCAGCTGGTACAGGTACTGGACCAGGTTGAAGACGAAGCTGTCGTAGTTGTCGACGACGAGAATCCGCGCGCTCACTGGTTGTCCACCGTCACATCGTTGAAGGGCAGCAGCGGTTCGGCCCAGGGGAAGACGTACTGGAAGAGGACGTAGACCACGGCGAGGACCAGCACGACCGAGATCAGCGCCCTGACCCACACGTTCCCCGGCAGATGCCGCCAGATCCAGCCGTACATGCCGTCCCTTCCGTTCCACCACGGCACCAGAATCCCGCCGTACTGCACCAGACTAACGGCGCAACGCCGCGGGTCTGCCTGCCTCCACAGGCTGTGTGGAGTCCAGATGCGCCCAGACGATCAGCCGATGACTGTGACCCCACTCCGGATCGCACGTGGTCAGCGTGAGATAGCGCCCCGGAGCCGTGTACCCCGACTTACGTGGCACAGGGTCGATCACTTCAACGTCCGTCGGAACTGTTTTGTAAGGGCCTTTGTCGATCCGATACGTGAACCAGGTCGTCCCGTCCGTCAGCACGATCGCGTCGCCCTCGCGGAGCTCCGGGAAGTCGAGGAACGGGTCGCCGTACGTGCGCCGGTGGCCGGCGACCGCGAAGTTGCCCACCTGGCCGAGCGCGGCGGTCCCCGCGTAGTGGGCGAGGCCCTTGCGCAGCACGTCGGTGCCGGTGCCCTCCAGGACCGGCTTGTTCCACGTGAAACCGAACCGCGGTATGTACATGATCGCGAAGGGCCTGCCGTAGTGGTACGCGGCGGGCCGGGCGGGAGCGCTCGTGGCCGCCTTCGCCGTGGAACGCACGGTGGCACCCGCCGACCACTGCTTCTGCAACCGGTCGATCTGGTCGTGCATGACGCTGTCCGCCCGCACGCCGGTCCAGAACAGCACGTACACGACGAAGAGCACGATGAGCGTGCCGACGGTGATGCAGAGCTCGCTGACGGTCCTGACGATCACTCGCACCGGCGGCTCCCGAAAGCGGCGGGCTGCTTACCCCACGGGCTTGGCGTAGTGCAGGTCCACTGTGCCCGAGTAGCCGGGAAGAGTCACCGTCCCGTCCTCGGTGACTTTCCAGCCGAGGCCGTACACGTTGACATACACCATGTAGTTCTGGATCGCCTCGGAGTCCGCGAGCGCCTTCTGCATCTTCGCCGGGTCCCCGACCGCCTGGATCTTGTACGGGGGCGAGTAGACGCGGCCCTGGAGGATCAGGGTGTTGCCGACGCAGCGCACCGCGCTGGTGGAGATCAGCCGCTGGTCCATGACCTTGATGCCCCGGGCGCCGCTCTGCCAGAGCGCGTTCACCACCGCCTGCAGGTCCTGCTGGTGGATGACCAGGTAGTCGGGCTGCGGCTCGGGGTAGCCGGGCAGCTTGGCGGTGGCGTTCGGCGGGGCGTCGTTGAGCGTGACGGTGATCGCCCTGCCGGTGAGCTTCTGGGTGCCCGCGTCCTTCTCCAGGCCGGTGAGCTTCTCGTCCTGGGCCTTGGTGGAGCCGTCGTCACGCTCGGCGAGCTTCTCGTTGCCGTCGCGGGTGCTCGCGTTGGACTCGTCGAGCTCCTTGTTCTTGCGGCTGCGCTCCTGGATCAGGTCGGACAGCTTCAGCAGGTTGTCGTCCGAGCGGATGTCGGTGCCCTTGGCCGTGTTGAAGCTGGTGAAGAAGAGGAGACCGGCCAGGGCGAAGACGCCCACGGTGAGAATCCGCACCGGCCGGAAGCCGCGCGTGCGGACCGGGCCGGAAGACGTTGATCCGGTCGCGCTGGAGTCGGCAGAATTGCTCAACGTACCCTTATCTCCTTCGGCGCCGTAGAAGCACTACGCTAACGGACGCCCGGGGGAGCGCTCAGTGCGCCCTTGCTGTCCCCTTGTACGCTGCCCCGAGCCCGACCCAGTTACCTGCGCGGCCACGCAGCGCATCGACAGGAGAGACCCTCGTGCCGAAGTCACGTATCCGCAAGAAGGCCGACTACACGCCGCCCCCGGCGAAGCAGGCGACCGCCATCAAGCTGAACAGCCGTGCCTGGGTCGCACCGGTGATGCTGGCCATGTTCCTCATCGGGCTGGCCTGGATCGTCGTGTTCTACGTGACCGACGGCTCGCTGCCGATCGACAGCCTCGACAACTGGAACATCGTCGTGGGCTTCGGGTTCATCGCGGCTGGCTTCGGCGTCTCCACGCAGTGGAAGTGACCTCGGCCGACAGCTCTGCCCAGGGCTGTTCGCTGAGTTATCCACAGGCCTGAGGCGCTGTCCACACCCCACCTGGGGAAAAGACGACGATCTGTGGATAACCCATCGGGCGTTGACACCGGTACGACTACCACAACACTGCCGACTTGACCGCGTGCCCCCTGCCTGACCTGCAAGAACGCAGGTGAGTTACAGGGGGCACAGGTGTGCGCGCACGTTGTGCACAAGATCGGCCACCGTCTGTGGACAACGGTTCGGTATCGGTACGGAGAGCCGTCGTGCACGGGTCCGGTGAGCTGCGGTCCTCGGGCTCAGGTGAGCTGCGCGGTCCTGACGAGCGTGAGCACCACGGCCACCGCCAGGACCAGGGCGCAGGTGCCGTACTGGATCAGGTTCCGCCGCTCACGCGGGGCGTGCACCATGGCGTACCCGGTGACGACACCGGCGACCAGGCCGCCGATGTGCGCCTGCCAGGCGATCCCGCCGCTGAACGTGAAGATGAGGTTGATCACCAGCAGGGCGATGATCGGCCGCATGTCGTAGTTGAGCCGGCGGATCAGCACCGCGGTCGCCCCGAAGAGGCCGAAGATGGCGCCGGAGGCGCCGAGCGAGGGCTGGTTCTGGGCGGCGAGCAGATAGGTGAGGGCGCTGCCGGCCAGGCCGGAGACGAAGTACAGCGTGAGGTAGCGGGCGCGGCCGAGAGCCGCTTCCAGGGGGCCGCCGATCCACCACAGGCTGAGCATGTTGAACACGATGTGCATGTAGTTCGAGCTGTCATGCAGGAACATCGCGGTCAGCATCCGGTAGTACTGGCCCTGCGCGACGCCCTCGACGGCGCCGTACTGCGGGAACCAGGCCTGGCCGATCAGGTCGAAGCGGTTGGTGAAGCTGTCCCCGACGGAGACCTGGACCAGGAAGACCGCGATGTTGACGCCGATGAGGATCTTCGTGAGCAGCCTGGGGTCGGCGGTGACCGTACCGCCGGCGAGGGTGCGCGGCCGGGAGGCGGCCGGGGGCGGCCCGCTCTGCCCGGCCGTGGTGCCACGGACGCACTCGGGGCACTGGAAGCCCACGGAGGCGCTGACCATGCACTCGGGGCAGATGGGGCGCTCGCAGCGGGTGCAGTGCACGCCGGTCTCCCGGTCCGGGTGCCGGTAGCACGTGGGCAGGCTGTGAGCGTCGTGCGCGCTGCCTGCCGCCTGGTCCTCCATGGGGTCCCCTCGTTCGTCGTGGACACCATTGTGCCCCGCACATCTCTACGGACGGGCGGGGCGTTCGGTTCCCTTCGGGAGGTCGTGCGGGCCGCTCAGCTCGCGCGCTTCTCGACGACGACCGTCTCCAGGACCACCTCGTGCACCGGCCGCTTGTTGGGTCCGCTGACCGGGACCGCGGCGATGGCGTCCACGACCTTCTGGCCGGCGGCGTCGGTGACCTCGCCGAAGATGGTGTGCTTGCGGTTGAGGTGGGGGGCGGGGTTGACCGTGATGAAGAACTGGGAGCCGTTGGTGCGGGGACCGGCGTTGGCCATGGCCAGCAGATAGGGGCGGTCGAAGCGCAGCTCGACGTGGAACTCGTCCTCGAACTTGTAACCCGGTCCGCCGAGGCCGTTGCCGAGCGGGTCGCCGCCCTGGATCATGAAGCCGCTCATCACCCGGTGGAAGAGCGTGCCGTCGTACAGCCGGTTGGTGGAGACCTCGCCGGTTCCGGGGTGGGTCCACTCACGCTCACCCTGCGCCAGCTCGACGAAGTTCCTGACCGTCTTCGGCGCGTGGTTCGGGAAGAGCCGGACCTCGATGTCGCCGAGGCTGGTCTTCAGGGTGGCGTACAACTGCTCGGCCACGATCCGCCTTCCGTTGTGCTCAGGTGTGCGCGGGGTTCAGCCCCCGTTGGATGTGACGCGACGATCCTCGCACGCCATGGCGGCCGCGCGGCCCGTCCGCCGTTTCCGGGCGGACATCCTCACCCATCACTTGCGGAAACCGGGCCCGGTCCCCACACACGGGGGCGCGGGGAGCCGATCCGTGGCATTGTCGTCGGCGGGCCCCTCGTAGCTCTGGTTGCACCCGTATGCCCGTCCTCGCGCGCCGCTCGGCCCGTCGGCAGGCATGATCCCTAAAAGGGTGGAAAGTCGAATTCCGTACGCCACCGAGGAGGAGGAAACCCGTGACCCGCAAAGAAAGCGTGCGCGCCGCGACCAGCTCGGCGAAGGACAGCGTGCGGCACGCCGCGGAAGTGGTGGCGCCCTACGCCGACACGGCCAAGGAGCGTGCCGCCCACTACGCACAGGAGGCACGCGTACGGCTCGCGCCCGTGGTGTCGCAGGCCGCGGAGCAGGCCCGCGTCCAGTACGACGCCCGTCTCGTGCCGCGTCTGGAGCAGGCCCGCACCCATGTGCCGCCGATGGTGGACCAGGCCGCGCACGACGCCGCCGACCTGACGCGCAAGGCCGCCCGGCAGGCCGCCGAGTACTCACGTCCGAAGATCGAGCAGGCCGTGGCGGCGGCCGGACCGGTCCGCGAGGAGGCCACCGCACGGGGCGCCGCCGCGCTGGCCGCGCTGCGCGGCAACGTCTCGGCCGAGCAGATCGAGAAGCTGGCGCGCCGCAACGAACGGCGTTCGGCGTGCGGCCGGGCGTTCAAGGCGTTCGTCGTGGTCGGGGCGGTGGCCGGGGCCGCCTTCGCCGCCTGGAAGTGGTGGGACAAGCAGGCCAACCCCGACTGGCTGGTCGAGCCGCCCGCCGCGACGGAGGCCCCGGAGACGGGCCGTCTCGGTTCGGTGGACGGCAGCTCTCCCCTGGACCCCGAGGTGCAGGCCAAGGAGGCGGAGGAGGACGCGTCCCGGGACGACTGACCACCGCACACGAAGAACCCCTCTGACCTGCGTTCTTGCAGGTCAGAGGGGTTTTTTGTGGAGCCTAGGGGAGTCGAACCCCTGACATCCGCCATGCAAAGACGGCGCTCTACCAACTGAGCTAAGGCCCCGTACGGGAAGCGACCGGCCGGGCGAAGCGTCCGCCGGTCGGTGCCGGGGACCAGAGTACCGGGTCTCCCCCCGTACCTCGCAAAAAGATTGGGGGTCCCCGCGGATGACCACTCTCCGTAAGATGCTCGGCGGGGTTCGCTGTAGCGAACCGCGGATTTTTTGGGGAAGCGATGGGGAGACGCAATGGACGCCGCACAGCAGGAAGCCACCGCCAGAGCGCGGGAGCTGCAGCGGAACTGGTACGGGGAGCCGTTGGGGGCGCTCTTCCGTAAGCTCATCGACGACCTGGGGCTGAACCAGGCTCGTCTGGCGGCGGTCCTCGGACTGTCCGCGCCCATGCTGTCGCAGCTGATGAGCGGCCAGCGGGCGAAGATCGGCAACCCGGCGGTGGTCCAGCGGGTGCAGTTGCTCCAGTACCTGGCGGCACAGGTCGCCGACGGCAGTGTGAGCGCGGCCGAGGCGACCGAGCGCATGGACGAGATCAAGAAGTCCCAGGGGGGCTCGGTGCTCAGCAACACCACGCAGACGACGAGCGGTTCGGGAGCTCCGACGGTCAAGCGGGTGGTCCGCGAGATCCAGTCGCTGCTGCGCTCGGTGGCCGCCGCCGGCGACATCATCGACGCGGCGGACACCCTCGCGCCGACCCACCCGGAGCTGGCGGAGTTCCTGCGGGTGTACGGGGCCGGCCGCACCTCGGACGCGGTCACGCACTACCAGTCGCACCAGAACTGAGTCACGGCCCGGTGCACCGGAGGGGGTCCGGCGCACCGGGCGGGGCGCGGTCCTGGCCGAGGGGGTCACGCGAGAGGGGTCGTATCGCTCATCCGGGGGAAGCAAGGGGGGGTACGGGCAAGGAGGGTGTGGCAGGGGGGACTCGAGGGGGAGGCTGCGGGCAGTCATGGGTGAGGTCTTCGCGGGCCGGTACGAACTGGCCGACCCGATCGGTCATGGCGGAGTGGGTGCCGTCTGGCGTGCCTGGGACCACCGGCGCAAGCGCTACGTGGCGGCCAAGGTGCTCCAGCAGCGCGACGCCCACGCGCTCCTGCGGTTCGTGCGGGAGCAGGCGCTGCGCATCGACCATCCCCATGTGCTGGCTCCCGCCAGTTGGGCCGCCGACGACGACAAGGTCCTGTTCACGATGGACCTGGTCGCCGGTGGCTCGCTGGTCCATCTCGTCGGGGACTACGGCCCGTTGCCGCCGGCTTTCGTCTGCACCCTCCTCGACCAGTTGCTCTCCGGTCTCGCCGCGGTGCACGCGGAGGACGTGGTGCACCGGGACATCAAGCCCGCCAACATCCTGCTGGAGGCCACCGGCACGGCCCGCCCGCGCCTCAGGCTGTCCGACTTCGGCATCGCCATGCGGCTCGGCGAGGCCCGGCTGACCGAGACCAACCTCGTGGTCGGCACCCCGGGTTACATCGCCCCCGAGCAACTCATGGGTGCCGAACCGGACTTCACGGCCGACCTGTTCGCCGTGGGGCTCGTCGCCCTGTACCTCCTGGAAGGCGCCAAGCCGGACGCCAAGGCGCTCGTCCAGTACTTCGCGGAACACGGCACCCCGGGCGCCCCCAAGGGCATCCCCGACCCGCTCTGGCAGGTCGTCGCCAACCTCCTCCAGCCTGATCCGCGCGCCCGTTTCCACACGGCCACCGGTGCCCGCCGGGCGCTGGCCGAGGCGAGGGAGCTCCTCCCGGAGGCGGACGCGGACGACGAGTTGATCGAGATCTTCGACCAACTGGGGCCCCTGCCCGAGGGGTTCGGACCGACAGGACCACTTCGACCGGCTTCGGGGCTGGCCAGGGCAAAGGGGGAGGCGAACGCTGGCCCGGCCACGGGGGTGGGGGCGGCAACCGGGACGGGGGCTGCGACTGGGCCAGGAGCCGGGACCGGGACGGGAGCTGTGACTGGGCCAGGGGCGACGGCCGAGGCAGTGGCCGGGCCCGGGGCGGCGGCCGGGGCTGGGACGGCGTACAAGGCGGGTTCGGGGGCGCCCTCGGGTCGGTCCACTCCGGAGGGGACCCCGCGACCTCAGGCGGGCCCTCCTCCTGTCACCGGCACCGGCCACACCCCGGTCTCCATGTCCGATACCGGCAGCTTCCGGCTCCCGCCGCCGCAGACCCCGACGCCCCTCGCGCCCGCCGCACCACACCCACCACAGCCGTCCGCACAGCCCCTCCCGCAGCCGCAGCCGCCGTCCCTGCCGCTGCCCCCGCCCTCGCCGCATCCCGTACCGGAGCAGGTCGCCCCCGCCCCGTGGCCCCCCGCACAGCCCCTCCCGCCTGCCCTGCCGGACACCGACACCACGACCGCCACCTACACCGCGCGCGACCCGAAGAGCCCGGGGAGCTCGCAGGCGCCGGGGAGCCCGCCGACGTCCGCCCGCACGCACGGCCGGCGCCGGCGGCGGGTACGCCGGGCCGGTCCTCCCGCCAAGGCGGCGGTGCCGATCCTGCTCCTCGCGCTGGCCTGTTACGCCGTGGGTTTCTGGGCGTTGACCCGGATCTGAGCGCGCCGGGCGGTCAGCGTCCACACGCCCAGGACGAGCAGCAGCGCCGTGCCGGTGCCGATCCCGGCGACCGCGAGCGCCCGCATCGCGGGGTCGCCGGAGCCGCCCCCGGTCAGCAGGCCTCCGGTATCGGCCGCCGCCGCGTCGAAGACACCCTTCGGCACGGACGAACCGGCGTACACAGGGCCGGAGTTCGGGGTGCCGTCGACGCGGATCCGGAGCGTCACCCCGTACGGCCCCGGTCCGAAGACGGCCGAGGTCTGCCCGGTGAGGTGGACCACGAGGTAGTAGGCGCCGGCGAAACGGACGGCGTTCTGCTCGCCGGAGACGGCGTACCGGTTGGTGTAGGCCACGGGCGGCAGCGGGTCGAGGGAGGACGACTTCTGGGTTCCGTCGTAGCCGAGGGAGAGGTCGTCGACGTAGCCGCGGACGGGGTTGTAGAGGGAGAGGTTGAGCGCGGCGCTGACGTAGCCGTGGGCGTCGCCGTCGCTGCTGTCGAGGTCGACGGTGGCGTGGAGTCGCCGGCCCCAGTCGAGCGGGACGGCGTAGTAGAGGGTCTGGCCGGGGGCGATGTCGGTGTGCCAGACGCCCTGGCCGAGGGTCCGGGCCGTGCTGAAGCCCGCGCCCCCGGAGCGGCGGCGCGGGTCGCCGGTGAGCGGTTCGGGCGACGTGGAGTCCCAGGTCCCGGGGGCGGTGGTGGCGCCCGCGCGGGCCAGGGGCGGTTCGGTGACGGGCGCGATCTCCAGGTCCCAGCTGCCGGGGGTCGTGGTCTTCGAGCCGGTCACGAGCCGTTCGACGACCAGGTAGTACGTCCCAGCCCCCTGGCACAGGGCGCGGTTCGCGTCCCGCCGCCCGAGCGCGGTGATCGGCCGGGGGCTCAGTCCGGCGCCGAAGCGGGCACCGTCGTAGTCGCAGGAGGTCCCGTCGGCGTTCTCGACGGAGACTCCGATGCCGTCGCTCGCGGAGACGGTGGCGTCGGTGGGCGGGACGGCGGTGACGGGGACGTAGGCCGTGGTGCCGGCGGCGAGTTCCAGACGGTAGTAGCGCGCGCCCTTCTCCGGGAGGGTGCTGCGGTACGTGGTGCCGGGCCGCAGCAGGACGGCTTCCGCGGTGCCCGTCGTCCCCGCGACCGTTCGGGCGTCGGCGGCGAAGGCGTATCCGCTGCCGCCGTCCGCCACCGCCGAGGCCGCCGGGAACACCGCCGTCAGGAGCGCCGTCAGCGACACCGACAGTGCGAGCACGCCCGCCACCCCGCTGCTCCGCCACCCCGCCGTACGCCGCCGCCGTCCCGCCGTACGCCACCGCCCCGTCACGCGCGCTCCCAGCCGTCGCTCGCCAGCCGCCGAAGTTCCGGACGGGCCCCATACTGCCCCGTGCGCCCGCGCGCCACCCGGAGATCCGTACGACCGTCCGAAACACCCCCCGCGCCCACGCGGCCCGGGCAACGCAAAACCCCGACCGCTACGGCGGCCGGGGTCTCAGTGTCGTCTGTTGTCGGTAGTACTCACGAACCCGTGGGCACGGAGTCAGTCGCCTCCGTCCACAGATCCTGCTCGGCGCGATCCGCCTGGATCTGGCGGTACACGAGGAGCCCGCCGATGGCGGCCAGTGCGACCAGGAGAAGCTTCTTCACCGCGCGACCTCGTCTCTTCCTTGACGTAGGGGACCTCTGGCGCCCGACTATACACACCGACCGATACCGATCGGTGACCTGGCATCAGGCCCCAACTCGGGCCCGCCGCAGGGCGTTGCCCGGCGCGGACGCCGTTCTGATCTGAGGGTGATCACACCCTCACAGTGGGTTACTTTGCACCGCCTCGCCCGGTTTAAGAGGTTTTCTGACCTCCCTACGTCCATCCGGGTGGTGTTCATCAGAACATCGACGCGCCACGGGTCGAGGTCCCCCACTTCGCGATCCCCATACACATCATGAGGAAAGTACGCAAATCGCCCAACCCGAAAGTGAGGGGCCATGGCCCGGAACGCCAAGGTCATGAAGCTGTGGACCGCCATCGTCACCGCCTTCCTCGCGCTGTTCACGGCGCTCGGATTCGTCGCCGCCACCACCGCCGCCGCGGTACCGGGGACCGAGGCCCCGCGCAACAGCAGCGGTGACGACCACGACAAGGGAACCGACCGGGTGATGATCCCGGCACAGACCCACTGGCTCTGGTCCCACGCCAGGTCCCTGCCCCCCACGATGAAGCAGCGCATCCGGGCCGAGGCCCACGGAAAGTCCCCCAGCTGCCGGCACCGCCCCCTGGACACCACCGAGTCGGAGACCCCGGGCGACCACCCCGCCGCCCCGCTCGACTGCTGAACCGCACGGACAGTCCAGACGCAACGGCGCAAGGGCGACTTGCGTACGTACCAGCGCCTACTGCGACTCAGACCCGTGGCCGGGCACCGGCCACGGGTCTTCGCACATCCACGCCCAGCACCGGCACATCCCAGCCCAGCATTGGCACATCCCCAGCTCAGCACCGCTCGACTCGGCAAGTCCTGTTGAGGAGTCGTAGGCTGGCCCCGTGCCCAAGGCCTACGAGGCGATCGCCGACGATCTCCGCCGGTCCATCAGGAACGGCGGGCGCGAGCCCGGCGCCCGGCTCCCCTCCGAGGCGGAGCTGGCACGGCACTACGGCCGGAGCGTCCCGACGGTCCAGAACGCCCTGCGGCTGCTGAGTGCCGAGGGACTGATCGACAGACGGCACGGCAGCGGCACCTTCGTGCGCCGCCCGCGCACCCGCGCGGTGCGGGACAACGGGCGGTACCAGTGGGAGAAGGACCGGGCCCGGATGCCGGAGGCCACCCGCGCCCGGACCGGCGCGACCGAGCACGACACCGGCCTGGTCGTCGACGACCTGGTCTTCTTCGCCCGCTACCGCGAACTGACCGCGTCCGGCGAGCTCGCCGACGCGTTCGGACTGCCGGAGGGCACCGCCCTGCTGGAACGCACCTACCGCACCCGGCACGCGGCCGAGACCGCTCCCTTCAGCCTCGTGACCTCCTATCTGGTCCGTGACCTGATCGCGGCGAACCCGGCTCTCCTGGACGAGACCAGGGAGCCCTGGCCGGGCGGCACCCAGCACCAGCTGCGCACCGTCGGCATCGAGGTGGACCGCGTCGAGGAGCGCTGCACCGCCCGTCCGCCGACGCCCGAGGAGGCCCGCGAACTGGACCTGCCGGCCGGCACCTCGGTGATCGTGCTGCGCAAGCGGTCGTACGACATCCAGGACCGCATCGTGGACATCACGTCCGTCACGCTCCCCGGCGACCGCACGGAACTGCTCTACACCACACGTCTGGAAAGGTGGTGAGCGCCGCGTGACCCGGCGCGTCACCGTCGTCACCGCGGTCCACGCGCCGTCGGCCCGTTTCCTGCCGGAGGCGTACGGATCGCTCCGCGAGCAGCGGCTGCCGGACGGCTGGGAGTGGCGGTGGCTGATCCAGCAGGACGGGACCGGGGACGGCGTCCTGCCCTACGTCCCCGACGACGCACGGGTGTCCTTCCGGCAGGGCCGGGCCGGCGGCCCCGGGGTCGCCCGCACCATGGCCCTGGCACGGGCCGAGGGGCCGTACGTCAAGATCCTGGACGCCGACGACCAGCTGACGCCGGGGGCGCTGGCGCGTGACCTGGCGGCCCTGGAGGCCGACCCGGCCGTCGGCTGGGTCACCTCACGCGCCCTCGACCTGCTGCCCGACGGTACGACGGCCGGTTTTCCGGGAGATCCGCCGGAGGGCCCGGTCGAGCGCGGCGCGGTGCTCGACTTCTGGGCGGCGAACGGCTTCCGGGCCCAGGTCCACCCGGCCACCCTCTGCGTCCGCCGTGAACTGCTGCTCGCCCTCGGCGGCTGGATGGCGCTGCCCGCCTCCGAGGACACCGGGCTGCTGCTCGCGCTGAACGCGGTGAGCCGGGGCTGGTTCTCGGCCCAGGCCGGGCTGCTCTACCGCAAGTGGGAGGGCCAGGTCACCGGCCAGTCGGCCCACACCGCCCCGGCCGAGCGGGAGGCCCGCATGGCGGTGGTGGCGGCCCGGGCACGAGCGCTGGGGGAGTTCGGCTGGCGGTACGGCTGACCACTCACAGGCTCGCCGCGTCGATCCGGGAGAAGACCAGGTCGCTCTCCTCGGTGACCGGCCCCTCCCAGCGCACCGGCACCACGGGCTCGCCGTGCCGGGCGCGGGGGTAGCTGTCGGCCGCGTAGCTGTTGGCCAGCCGGTAGACGTGGTAGCCCGCGTCGGTCATGGTGCGCAGCAGGTCGTCGGCCGAGTCGCCCAGCCGGGCCATGCGCTCGGGGGTGACCTCGACGGTGATCTCGGCGTCCGGGCGCAGCTTCTCCAGCAGCGGGGCGAACCCGCGTACCACCGCCCCCTCGGCGCCCTCCACGTCGATCTTGACGACCCGGGCGGTCTCGATCTCCTCCGGCAGCAGCAGTTCGGGCAGCGGCGCGGCCTCGATGTCGAAGGTGGACTCGGCCGGTCCGTCCCAGGGGACGATGCTGTTGGCGCCCATGTTGCGGGAGCTGGCGAGCACGAAGGTCAGGGTGCGGTGGGCGTCGGAGACGGCGGCGTTGACCGCGCGGACGTTGCGGCAGCCGTTGAGCGCGCTCTGCTGCCGCAGTCGGCGGTGGAAGTCGGGGGAGGCCTCGACGGCGACCACCCTGCCCTGCGGGCCGACCAGGCGGGAGGCGAGGACGCTGAAGACGCCGATGTTGGCGCCGACGTCGACGAAGCAGTCCCCGGGCGCCAGCCGGCCGCACAGCCAGCGGGTCATGTGCGGCTCCCACACCCCGAAGAGGTAGAGGTAGCGCTGGATGAGGTCCTGGGTGTCGACGGCGAACCGGGCGCCGGTGAGCGTCTCCACGACGCGCCGGCGCGGGTGGTCGCGCAGGTAGGGGTTGAGCGCACGGGCGGCGACGGTCTTGCCCCAGGGGCGGGGGAAGTCGCGGACGTAGCGGCGGCCGAGGGTGGCCAGGAGTTCGGTGAGGTGCGTGCCGGTGCTGCTCATCCGCTAGTCGGTGACCTTCTTGCCGTCGATCCGGATCGCCTGGGAGGGGCAGCGCTCGGCGATGTCCCGGACCAGTTCGTCGTCCCCGGACTCCGCGCGTCCGGGCAGGACGAAACCGTACCCGTCCTCGAAACCGAACACAGCGGGCGCCCGGAAGGCGCACTCGCCGGATCCGTAGCAGACGTCGGCGTCGACGGAGACCTTCATGGATGGTCCCTGCCCAGCGGAACACCCGCTGAACCGGCTACGTGAACGGCAGCTCCAGCATCCGGATGGCGTTGCCGCGCAGCAGTTTGTACGCCACCTCCGGGGCCAGGCCGCCCACGTGCTCCTGGGCGACGCGTTTGGTCTCCGGCCAGGTCGAGTCGACGTGCGGGTAGTCCGTCTCGAAGGTCGCGTTGTCCACGCCGACGGTCTCGATCGCCTCGATGCCGTGCCGGTCGCGGAAGAAGCAGCAGAAGATCTGCCGGTAGTAGTAGGTCGACGGCGGCTCCGGGATCAGGTCCTTGACCCCGCCCCAGGCGCGGTGCTCCTCCCAGACGTCGTCGGCACGCTCCAGGGCGTACGGGATCCAGCCCATCTGTCCCTCGCTGTACGCCAGCTTGAGCCGGGGGAACTTCACCAGGACCCCGGAGAAGAGGAAGTCCATCATCGAGGCCATGGCGTTGTTGAAGCTCAGCGAGGCCTGCACGGCGGGCGGTGCGTCCGGGGAGGCGGCCGGCATCTGGGAGCTGCTGCCGATGTGCATGTTGACGACCGTCCCGGTCTCCTCGCAGGCCGCGAAGAACGGGTCCCAGTAACCGGAGTGGATGGACGGCAGGCCCAGGTAGGTGGGGATCTCGCTGAAGGTGACCGCGCGCACCCCCCGCGCGGCGTTGCGCCGGATCTCGGCGACGGCCAGGTCGATGTCCCACAGCGGGATCAGGCACAGCGGAATCAGCCGGCCGCCGCTGTCCCCGCACCACTCCTCCACCATCCAGTCGTTGTAGGCGCGGACACAGGCCAGCGCGACCTCCTTGTCCTCGGCCTCGGCGAAGGTCTGCCCGCAGAAACGGGGGAAGGTCGGGAAGCAGAGCGAGGCCTCGACATGGTTGACGTCCATGTCCTTGAGCCGTTCCTTCGGGTCCCAGCAGCCGGGCCGCATCTGCTCCCGGGTGATGCCGTCGAGCGTCATCTCGTCCCGGGAGAAACCGACCGCCGCGATGATGCGCTTGTACGGGAAGAGCAGGCCCTCGTACTCCCACCAGTCGGTGATCTGGCCCTGGGGGTCGGTGGTGAAGCGGTACTTGCCGCCGATGTAGGCGAGCTCACCGATGCCTGCGGTGAAGGGCTTGGGCCCCTTGTCGCGGTACTTGCCCGGCAGCCACCTGTCGAAGAGGTGCGCGGGCTCGATCACGTGGTCGTCCACGCTGATCACCCTGGGCAGATCCTGGGTGCCGGTCGCGTCGTCTGCCATGCCTACCCCCTGCTGCCTGCGGAGTCTCCGGTAGATCTGACGGTCCATCAGATACGTCGTCGGTCTTCAGGCTAGGCCCGCGAGCCGGTACCAGCAAGAGCCGCCGGACCCCTTGCGGCCCGCGCCGCCTTCCGCTGAACTGACGGATCGTCAGATGGGTACGGGATCCGGGGAGGGCGCGGGATGCGATCAGCCTTGCTGAGCGGTGCCGAATGGTTCGCGGTGCTCCGCATCGGGCTCGGACTGTGGTGGCTGGAGAGCTGGCGGCACAAGGACAAGAAGCAGTGGTTCGGCGGCGGAGGCATCAGGTGGGCGGCCGGAGTCGCGGAAAAACACCGCTGGCCGGCGGTCCGACGGGGCTTCGACACCGTCGTCGCGCCACGGCCCCGGCTGATGGCCTACGTGGTGGCGTACGCGGAACTCGCCCTGGGCCTCGGCCTGGTGTCCGGCTTCCTCACCCCGGTCGCACTGGTGGCCGGGTGCCTGCTCAACCTGGTCTACCTGATCCTCATGATCCACGACTGGGCGGAACAGGGACAGAACCTGATGATGGCCCTGATCTCCCTCACCGCCCTGTTCGCGATCAGCTGGCAGACCTGGTCCCTGGACAACACCCTGGGCCTGTTCGGCTGACCGGGGAACCGCCCCCAACGGCCCCGCCATCGAGGAGACACCACATGACCGGCCTCGCAGAGCCTCCCTCGACAGAAACCCCCGGAAACCTGCACGCGACCCGCGCCCGCAGCGCCTACGCACGGGCAGCCGCCACCTGCCACCACGCCGGGATCACCCCCGACGCCGCGCAGACCGTCCCCACGACCCCCGTCGGCCGGGCCGCGAACGCGCTCCGGCTGTCGGCCCAGTCCCTCACCGCCCTGGACGCGCCCGCGTCCGACCCGGCGGCAGCCGCCCGCTGCGCGCGCAACGCCGCCGCCACCGCGGCCCTGGCCGCACAGGTCGCCGAGGCCCTGGACGACAGCCCGGCGGCCGCCACGGCCCTGCGCGCCGCCCTCGCCGCGTCCCGGGCGGCCGCGACGGCGGCGGGCGGTACCGCGGCGGGACAGAACCCCGAGCTGAACGCGGCGGCCGAGGCCGCGGAGGAACACGCGGCCGCTACGGCACGCGCGGCAGGCTGGATACGGCCCTGAGACCACCGGCGGCACGACGGACCGCACGCCTTCCGAAGCGTGCCGCACGCCGACCCCGTGCCGTTCGGCGCCGGTCCCTCCCCACGTGGGGACCGGCGCCGAACGGCGCGGGTGACATCGGACCGCGCCCCTGAGGAGGACGGCCGGCTCGGTAGGCGAGAGCGGCTCCTGTCTTCCGGTCACTCCGGCGGGATCGCGCCGGGCGAAGGTGACCGAGAACGTGCGGTGCCGTGAGCTGTCCCTGCGACTGCTGAGCTGGTCGGCCCGTCGGGCGACCCCCGATTACCGCGTTGCTGGAACGAAATCCTGCCAGCCGAGGTGCACATCTGAGGAGGTCCGGACAGCCACCTCAAGGCTTCGCCGCAGGTCAGCCGTATAAAGTGAGTTTTCCGGTCCGGATGTTCAGCAGCGGGGGAAGTAAAGGGGTGGAGCACCTTGGGTCCCGATGCCGGGGCACGCACGGCCTTCGCGGAACGTCTCGCGCTGCTGTACAAGGAGGCCGGCAATCCTCCGCTCAAGCGCGTCGCCGAGGCGGTCGACCGGCTGCAGCGCATGGACGAGCGGGGCCGGCCCGTACGGGTCTCCGCCCAGCGCATCAGCGACTGGAGGCGGGCGAAGAACGTCCCCGCACAGTTCGCGGCGCTCTCCGCCGTGCTCCATGTCCTCATCCCGCAGGCCCGTCGCGTCCAACCGACACCGGTCTCCTCCGGGCTGTACGACCTGACGCAGTGGCAGAAGCTGTGGGAGCGGGCCGTGGCGGACCCGGTCGCCGAGACCGGCGTGCCGGAAGCGGCCGAGGAGACGGAACCGGCGCCGTCGGTCGACAGCGTCTGCCCGTACCGGGGTCTGGCCTCCTACCGGCGTGAGGACGCCCGCTGGTTCTTCGGCCGGGAACGCAGTACCGACGCCCTGGTCGCCCAGCTCCGCTCGGCGGAGGCGACCGGCGGTCTGGTCATGCTCGTCGGCGCCTCGGGCGCGGGAAAGTCCTCGCTGCTGAACGCCGGTCTGGTCACCGCGCTGCAGAACGGTGCCCTCGCCGAGGACGAGGGACGCCCGTCCGAGATCCTTCAACTGGTGCCGGGAGCGGACCCGGTGAAGGAACTGACCCGCCGGATACCCCAGCTGTCCGGCCTGCCGGAGCTGGACGACCCGGACGCCGTACGGGAAGCGGTCACGGCCTGGGCCCGACGGAAGCCCGAAGATGTTTCACGTGAAACACGGCCCACGAGGGCCGACACGGACCATCCGGCCGACGGTCCCACTGCGGCTGATGCCTCTCCTCCGACCGACGGTCCTCCTCCGCACCGCCCGGTCGTGATCGTGGACCAGTTCGAGGAAGCCTTCACCCTCTGCGCCGACGAGGCGGACCGCCGCACCTTCGTCCGGCTCCTGCACGCCGCCAGCACACCCGCCGCTCCCGGCCGGCAGGCTCCCGCCCTGGTCGTCGTCGGCATCCGCGCCGACTTCTACGAGCAGTGCCTCGGCTACCCGGAGCTGGCCGACGCGCTCCAGCACCGGCACATGGTGCTCGGCCCGCTGACCACCGCCGAACTGCGCGAGGCCGTGACCGGTCCCGCCAAGGCGGTGGGCCTGGAACTGGAGCCCGGTCTCGCCGAACTGATCGTCCGTGAGGTGAGCGCCGACGGCCCTCGCGGTGCCCATGACGCCGGTGTCCTCCCCCTCCTCTCCCACGCCCTGCTCGCCACCTGGCAGCGCCGCAAGGCGGGCCGGCTGACCCTGGCCGGTTACCGGGCGGCCGGCGGTATCCAGGGCGCCGTCGCCGCGACCGCCGAACGCGCCTGGTCCGGCCTCGACCCCGCCGCCCGTACCGCCGCCCGGCTGCTCCTGCTCCGCCTGGTCCGGCTCGGCGAGGACACCCAGGCGACCCGCAGACGCGGCACCCGGCGTCAGCTGGCCGCCGAGTCCACCGACCCGAACAAGACGGAGGAGTCCCTCGAAGCCCTCGTCCGGGCCCGGCTGGTGACGCTGGACGCGGACACCGTGGAGATCACCCATGAGGCACTGCTGCACGCCTGGCCCCGGCTGCGCGACTGGCTGGACGAGGACCGCAACGGCAACCTGCTGCGCCAGCGGCTGGAGGAGGACGGCCGGGCCTGGGACGAGTCGCACCACGACTCCGCACTCCTCTACAGGGGTTCACGGCTCGAACAGGCCCACGCCTGGGCGAAGTCGGCCGGTGACACCTTCCTGACCCGCAGCGCGGTGGAGTTCCTGGCGGCCTCGGTCCGGCTGCGCCGGCGGACGGTCTGGCTCAGCCGGGCCGCGGTGTCGGCGCTGGTCGTGCTCGCGGTGCTGGCCGCCGGTTCCGCGGTGGTCGCCCGGCAGCAGCGGGACGACGCGGTGTTCGAGCAGGTGGTCGCGGAGGCCGACCGGTTCCAGTACTCGGACCCGTCGCTCTCCGCCCAGCTGGACCTGGTGGCCCACCGGCTGCGCCAGGACGACGAGGGTGCCGCCAACCGCCTGATCTCGATCGTGAACGCTCCCCTCGCCACCCCGCTCCTCGGCCACACCGGCGCCGTCTACCTGACCTCCTTCAGCCCCGACGGCAAGATCCTGGCCACCGCCGCCTACGACCGCACGGTCCGGCTGTGGGACGTCAGCGACCCGACCCGGCCCGCACCCCTGGGCGCGCCACTGCGCGGCCACACCAGCTGGGTCTCCAGCGCGGTCTTCAGTCCGGACGGCAAGACCCTGGCCAGCGCCGGCGACGACGGCACGGTCCGCCTGTGGGACGTCTCCGACCCGAAGCACCCCGCCCTCCTGGGCTCACCCCTGGACGGCCACGACGGCACCGTCTACCTGGCCTCCTTCAGCCCGGACGGCCGGACCCTGGCCACCGCGGACGAGGACCACACCGTCCGCCTGTGGGACGTGCGCGACCCGCGTCACCCCGCGTCGCTGGGCACCCTCACCGGCCACACCGAGGCGGTGCGGTCCATCGCGTTCAGCCCCGACGGCCACACGCTCGCGGCCGGCAGCGACGACAACGCGATCCTGCTCTACGACGTCTCCGACGTCCGGCACCCCGAGCGCGTCGGCCCTGCGCTGCTCGGCCACTCCATGACCGTGCACTCCGTGGCCTTCAGCCCGGACGGCCGGACGCTGGCCAGCGGCAGCAAGGACGACACCGTACGGCTGTGGGACGTCTCCGACCGGGCCCACGCCAAGGCCCTGGGCGGGCCGCTCACCGGCCACACCGGGCCCGTCTGGTCGGTGGCCTTCAGTCCCGACGGCTCCATGCTGGCGGCGGGCAGCGCGGATTCCACGGCCAGCCTGTGGAACGTCGACAACCCGGCGTTCCCCTCCCAGGTGGGCGAGCCGCTCGCGGGGAGCAGCGGCGAGATGTACGCCGTGGGCTGGAGCCCGGACGGGCACACCCTCGCCACCGGCAGCGGAGACGGCAAGGTGCGGCTGTGGTCGGTTCCGGGGACGGACATGATCGGTGAGGCGGGGACGTTCAGCCCGGACGGACGCGTCCTCGCCACCGGTGGCGGCGACAGCCGGATGCGGCTGTGGAACATCTCGGATCCGGCGCGGCCGAGGGGACTCGGCGAACCGTTCCGGACCGGCTGGCGGGACCTGCGCTCGATGGTCTTCACCCGCGACGGCCGCACCCTGGTCATCCTGACCGGCGAGAACAACGTCAACTGGGTACAGCTGTGGAACGTCTCCGACCCCGCGCACCCCGCCCAGTACGGCGCACCGATCCGGCTGGACACCCGGTACGCGGGCTCCGACGCGCTGGCGCTGAGCCCCGACGGGCACACCGTGGCCGCCGACTACGACGACCGCACCGTCCAGCTCCTGGACATCTCGGACCCGGCCCGGCCCAGGCGCCTCGGCGCACCCCTGGGGGGCCACACCGGTTACGTCAACGCGCTCGTCTTCAGCCCGGACGGCCGGACCCTGGCCAGCGGCAGCGCGGACGGCACGGTCCGCCTGTGGGACGTCTCCGACCCGGCGCACGCCAAGGCCCTCGGCACCCCCCTCACCGGCCATCTGGGCCCCATCAACACCCTGGCCTACAGCCCCGACGGGCACACCCTGGCCAGCGGCAGCGACGACGACACGGTCCGGCTGTGGGACGTCTCCGACCCGACGCACGCGACCCGGCCGGCCGCGGTCCTCACCGGCCACACGGAGGCCGTCGTCTCCCTGACCTTCAGCCGGGACGGCCGGACCCTGGCCAGCGGCGGCAACGACAACACGGTCCGCCTGTGGAGCGTCTCCGACCCCGGCTCCGCCCACCCCATCGGCCAGTCGATGAGCCCCAACGCCAAGACCGGCAACTTCCTCTCCTTCGGCCCGCGCAGCGACATGCTGGGCGTCTCCAGCGGCGCCGACACGGTCCGCCTGTGGAGCCTGGACGTCGACCATGCGGTCACCCGGATCTGCTCGGCCACCCGCAACGTCCTCACCCCGGCCAGATGGCGCGAGTACCTCCCCCGCCTCACCTACGACCCGCCCTGTGACGACTGATCCCTACCCACTCGCGACCACGCATGAGTGATCCCGATCACAACTGCTCAGAACGGCCGAGAAGTTGACTCCCACCGCACAGGTCACCTTGTTAGGCTGGACACAGCCCGATCGCTGGCGCATCCCCCGTCGCCAGCGGTCGGGTTTTTCCGTGCCCCCACCCTGCCCCCCGTCCGCACGCCCCACCACGGAGACGGAACGCAGAAGACCCCCGGTCCTGCTGGACCGGGGGTCTTCTCGCTGGTGGGGCTAACAGGATTTGAACCTGTGGCCTCATCCTTATCAGGGATGCGCTCTAACCAACTGAGCTATAGCCCCGCCGCGCTCTGCGGTGTGTGTCCCGCGCGCTGACTCCTGAAG
The DNA here is from genome assembly GCF_040640875.1 of Streptomyces sp. NPDC021562. Classification (NCBI taxonomy): domain Bacteria; kingdom Bacillati; phylum Actinomycetota; class Actinomycetes; order Kitasatosporales; family Streptomycetaceae; genus Streptomyces; species Streptomyces sp. NPDC021562. The sequence goes on along the minus strand of NZ_JBFACN010000002.1, from coordinate 234,218 downwards.
ATTAGCGCACGACCGGGGCAGTCCCAAAATCGGTTGTCGGAGGACCGACAGGAGACGTTTGAACCCCGGTCACTCGTCCTCGGCCAAGGTCAGCTCGACACCGCCGACGAAGCCCGCGGAGAGGTTGTAGATGAACGCGCCGAGGGTCGCCAGCGCCGTGGCCAGGACGACGTCGATGACCGCGATGATCGCCGTGAACATCAGGACGTGCGGCAGGGACAGGAACGACTGGAGGTCGAAGCCGTTCGACTCGTTGGAGCCGGTCGCCTCCGAGATCGTGCCGCCGACCGTCGAGAACACCCCCATGGCGTCCAGCACCATCCACAGCACCGCGGCCGCCACGATCGAGCAGATGCCCAGCGCGATGGAGAGCAGGAAGCTGACCTTCATCACCGACCACGGGTCGGCCTTGGCGACCCGCAGCCGGGCCTTGCGGGTGCGCGGCGCGGTGCGCGTACCGGCGCCGGTGCGGGGCCGTCGTACCGCCCCCGCGGGCGCCTGCGCGGCCTCCGCCGCCGGGTAGGCCTGCGGCGGGTGGTACGGCCCGGCGGCCTGCTCCGTGCGCCGTTCCCCGGGCAGCGGGGAAGGGGCCTGCTGCGGCGACTTCGCGGCCGCCGGCTGGGCCCCCGGCACCCCCGGTCCTCGGCTGTCGGTCACGGTTGCCCCCTGGGTTCCCTGCCCGTCCGGCGCGGCCGGCTTCGTGGGCGCCTTGATCGCCTTCAGCTGGGTGGTGTGCGTGTCCGTCTGCTGCGGCTGCGCCGCACCGCCCCCGCCGGACGCGGCGGAGCCACGGCCGCCGCCGTCCGCATCCGTACCCGTAGAGGTACCGGCCGATCCGGCGCCCGTGGCTCCGCTCACGATGACTCACTCCTCGTGCCTACTCGGCCGAGGGCGCCTCACCCTCGTCCGTGCCGCTGGTCGCGACACCCTCGGCGGACTCGTCCACGGCGTCCTCGCCGTCGACTTCCTCCGCCTCGCTGCCGGCCTCGGCGTTACGTGCGATACCGACGACGGCATCGCGCTTGCCCAGGTTGATCAGTTGGACGCCCATGGTGTCACGGCCCGTCTCCCTGACCTCGCTGACTCGCGTGCGAATCACACCGCCGGACAGGGTGATGGCGAGGATCTCGTCGTTCTCCTCGACGATCAGCGCGCCGACCAGCGAACCGCGGTCCTCCACGATCTTGGCGGCCTTGATGCCGAGGCCGCCGCGGCCCTGGACGCGGTACTCGTCGACACGGGTCCGCTTCGCGTACCCCCCGTCGGTGGCAGTGAACACGAACGTACCGGGTCGAACAACATTCATCGACAGAAGTTCATCCCCCTCGCGGAAACTCATGCCCTTGACACCGGAGGTGGCCCGGCCCATGGGACGCAGAGTGTCGTCGGAGGCGGTGAACCTGATCGACTGTGCCTTCTTGCTGATCAGCAGCAGATCATCGTCCGCGGAGACCAGTTCGGCACCGATCAGTTCGTCGTCGGAACCGTCCTCGCGCTCCCGCAGGTTGATCGCGATCACACCGCCGGAGCGAGGCGAATCGTAATCCTTCAGAGGCGTCTTCTTGACCAGACCGGCCTTGGTGGCGAGCACCAGGTAGTCCGCCGCGTCGTAGTCGCGGATCGCGAGGATCTCGGCGATCGCCTCGTCCGGCTGGAAGGCCAGCAGGTTCGCCACGTGCTGACCGCGTGCGTCCCGGCCGGCGTCCGGCAGTTCGTAGGCCTTCGCGCGGTACACCCGGCCCTTGTTGGTGAAGAACAGCAGCCAGTGGTGCGTGGTCGAGACGAAGAAGTGGTCGACGATGTCGTCTTCCTTCAGCTTCGTGCCGCGCACACCCTTGCCGCCGCGCTTCTGCGCCCGGTAGTCGTCCGTCTTGGTGCGCTTGACGTAGCCGCCGCGCGAGACGGTGACCACGATGTCCTCCTCGGCGATCAGGTCCTCGATGGACATGTCACCGTCGTAGGGCACCAGCATGGTCTTGCGGTCGTCGCCGTACTTCTCGACGATCGCCGCCAGTTCCTCGCTGACGATGCCCCGCTGGCGCACCGGCGAGGCCAGGATCGCGTTGTACTCGGTGATCTTCGCCTGGAGTTCGTCGTGCTCCTGGATAATCTTCTGGCGCTCCAGGGCGGCCAGCCGGCGCAGCTGCATCTCCAGAATGGCGTTCGCCTGGATCTCGTCGATCTCCAGGAGCTCCATCAGGCCGGTGCGCGCGATCTCGACCGTGTCACTGGCCCGGATCAGCGCGATGACCTCGTCGATCGCGTCCAGCGCCTTGAGCAGGCCGCGCAGGATGTGCGCCCGCTCCTCGGCCTTGCGCAGCCGGAAGCGCGTCCGGCGGACGATGACCTCGATCTGGTGCGTCACCCAGTGCCGGATGAACGCGTCCAGCGAGAGGGTGCGCGGCACGCCGTCGACCAGGGCCAGCATGTTGGCGCCGAAGTTGGTCTGCAGGTCGGTGTGCTTGTACAGGTTGTTCAGGACGACCTTGGCGACCGCGTCCCGCTTCAGCACGATGACCAGGCGCTGGCCGGTACGCGACGAGGTCTCGTCACGGACGTCCGCGATGCCGCCGATCTTGCCGTCCTTCACCAGGTCGGCGATCTTCTGCGCCAGGTTGTCGGGGTTGACCTGGTACGGCAGCTCCGTGACCACCAGGCACTGGCGGTTCTGGATCTCCTCGACCTCGACGACCGCGCGCATGGTGATCGAGCCGCGGCCGGTGCGGTACGCCTCCTCGATGCCCTTGCGGCCGACGACCAGCGCGCCGGTCGGGAAGTCCGGGCCCTTGATCCGCTCGATCAGCGCGTCCAGCAGCTCCTCGTGGGAGGCCTCGGGGTTCTCCAGGTACCACTGGGCGCCCGCCGCGACCTCGCGCAGGTTGTGCGGCGGGATGTTGGTGGCCATGCCGACCGCGATGCCGGCGGAGCCGTTGATCAGCAGGTTCGGGAAGCGGGACGGCAGGACGGTCGGCTCCTGGGAGCGGCCGTCGTAGTTGTCCGTGAAGTCGACGGTCTCCTCGTCGATGTCGCGGACCATCTCCATCGACAGCGGCGCCATCTTGCACTCGGTGTACCGCATGGCGGCCGCCGGGTCGTTGCCCGGGGAGCCGAAGTTGCCGTTGGAGTCGACCAGCGGCATGCGCATCGACCAGGGCTGGGCCAGGCGGACCAGGGCGTCGTAGATGGAGGAGTCGCCGTGCGGGTGGTAGTTGCCCATGACGTCGCCGACGACACGGGCGCACTTGTAGAAGCCGCGCTCGGGGCGGTAGCCGCCGTCGTACATCGCGTACAGCACGCGCCGGTGGACGGGCTTGAGACCGTCCCGGACGTCGGGCAGCGCGCGGGAGACGATGACGGACATCGCGTAGTCGAGGTACGAGCGCTGCATCTCCGTCTCGAGCCCGACGGGCTCGATCCGCATCACGACGTCGCCGCCCTCTTCAGGGGTGACAGGAGTGTTCTCGTCGGCCATTGCTGGTGAAGATCCTTCCTGGTGCGGTCAGCTGAGACCGACTCAGATGTCGAGGAAGCGGACGTCCTTGGCGTTGCGCTGGATGAACTGGCGGCGGGCCTCGACGTCCTCGCCCATCAGGACCGAGAACAGGTCGTCGGCCTGGGCGGCGTCGTCGAGGGTGACCTGGCCGAGGACGCGGTGGTCGACGTCCATCGTGGTCACGCGCAGCTCCTCGGCGTTCATCTCGCCGAGACCCTTGAAGCGCTGGATCGAGTCCTCGCGGACGCGCTTGCCGCGCTGCCGGCCCAGCTCCAGGAGGGCGTCGCGTTCGCGGTCCGAGTACGCGTACTCGACCTCGTCCCGACCCCACTTGATCTTGTAGAGCGGGGGCCGCGACAGGAACACGTGCCCGGCCTCGACCAGCGGCCGCATGAAGCGGAACAGGAACGTCAGCAGCAGGGTGTTGATGTGCTGGCCGTCGACGTCGGCGTCCGCCATCAGGATGATCTTGTGATAGCGGAGCTTCGAGATGTCGAAGTCCTCGTGCACACCCGTGCCGAACGCGGAGATCAGCGCCTGGATCTCCTGGTTCTGCAGGATCTTGTCGATCCGCGCCTTCTCGACGTTGAGGATCTTGCCCCGGATCGGGAGGATCGCCTGGTACTGCGGGTTGCGGCCGGACTTGGCCGAGCCGCCCGCGGAGTCACCCTCGACGATGAAGATCTCGCACTTGGTGGGGTCGTTCGACTGGCAGTCGGAGAGCTTGCCCGGCAGCGACGCGCTCTCCAGCAGGCCCTTGCGGCGGGTCAGGTCGCGCGCCTTGCGGGCCGCCACACGCGCGGTGGCCGCCTGAATGCCCTTGCGGACGATGTCCGCGGCCTCCACCGGGTTGCGGTCCAGCCAGTCGTTCAGGTGCTCGTAGACCGCCTTCTGCACGAAGGTCTTGGCCTCCGTGTTGCCCAGCTTGGTCTTCGTCTGGCCCTCGAACTGCGGCTCGCTCAGCTTGACCGAGATGATCGCGGTCAGGCCCTCGCGGATGTCGTCACCGGTGAGGTTGTCGTCCTTCTCGCGGAGCAGCTTCTTGTCGCGCGCGTACTTGTTGATCAGCGAGGTCAGCGCCGCCCGGAAGCCCTCCTCGTGAGTACCGCCCTCATGCGTGTGGATGATGTTGGCGAACGAGTACACGCCCTCGCTGTAGCCGCTGTTCCACTGCATGGCGACCTCGAGGGACAGGCTCTTGTCCCGGTCCTCGGCCTCCAGGTCGATCACGGTCTGGTGCACCACGTCCCCCTTGCGGGAGTTGAGGTACTTCACGAAGTCGACGATGCCGCCCTCGTAGTGGTACGTGACCGTCTTGACCTCGGACTTCTCGTCCGCGCCCGCCTCGTCCGCCCCGGCGACCGCCTTCGCCGACTCGCGCTCGTCGGTGAGCCGGATCGTCAGGCCCTTGTTGAGGAACGCCATCTCCTGGAAGCGCCGCGAGAGCGTCTCGAAGGAGTACTCGGTGGTCTCGAAGATGTCCGGGTCCGCCCAGAACGTGACCGAGGTGCCGGTCTCGCTCGTCTCCTCGTGCTGCGCCAGCGGAGCCGTCGGGACGCCCAGCTTGTAGTCCTGCGTCCAGCGGTGACCGTCGGTCCTGATCTCGACGGACACCCGGGAGGACAGCGCGTTCACGACGGACACGCCCACACCGTGCAGACCGCCGGAGACCGCGTAGCCGCCGCCGCCGAACTTGCCGCCCGCGTGCAGCACGGTCAGCACGACCTCGACGGCCGGCTTGCCCTCGGACGCCACGATGCCGACCGGGATGCCACGGCCGTTGTCGACGACGCGCACGCCGCCGTCGGCCAGGATCGTCACGTCGATGGTGTCCGCGTGACCCGCCAGAGCCTCGTCGACGGAGTTGTCCACGACTTCGTAGACCAGGTGGTGCAGACCGCGCTCACCGGTGGAACCGATGTACATACCGGGTCGCTTGCGGACCGCGTCCAGCCCTTCGAGCACGGTGATGGCGCTGGCGTCGTACGAGGCGGTGACCTCACCGTTCGCGCCGGCGTCGGTGGACGGGATGTTCTCGTTGGGGTTGCCGGAATCGGCCACGAAGCGCCCTTTCTGGCACTGGCACAGCACGAGCCGGACTCCTGGGGGTCACCCCCGTGACGAGGGCTGCCGGAGCGGCTGCGGCATGTTGCGTTGGTAAGCCTTGATCAGCGTTGCTCAGCTTTTCCCGGACGGTCCCCACGTTCGGGGCGGGATTGTCCCCCAGTCTACCGGTAGCGCCGACAGTGATGGGGGTTTGCCGGTACCTGAGTCCGCATGTGCCGCCCTGAACCCGCCTCCGCCGACTCCCGATATACGGATGGGGGCTCCAAGAGGCTCACGGCGGCACTCAGCGCTTCCAGCTGTCAACCCTTGGCTACTCCGGGGTCAGGTCGCGATTCGCAACCGCGTGCGGTCGCACGACGACCGGCCGGGACGGCCGTACGACGGCACCACACCCGGCTGCGAGCGTGACGTAAGTCACCCGTAGGTATCGCCCGGACCCGTGCTCCCAGGAGCGCGCAGCGGGCCGTAGCGGCGCACCGGGCCCCCCGGATTCAGCACCTTGATCACGCGTACCGTGCCGTGCCCCAGGTCCTCGTTCAGACGTGCCACCAGCGCGGGCGCGAGATGCCTCAGCTGGGTCGCCCAGGCCGTCGAGTCGCACTGCACCACCAGCACCCGCTCGTCCTCGTCGTACCGCTGCGGCACACAGTGCTTGGCGAGGTCCTCGCCGACGATCTGCGGCCAGCGGCCCATCACGCCCCCGACCGCGGCCGGCGCCTCCCAGCCGCGCTCCGTGATGAGCCGGTTGATGGCGGATCCGAGCGCCATGGGGTCACGGCCGTCGGCGCGCGCGCCGGAGCGCAGACCACCGCGCCGCGCCTGCTTCTTCTGCTGCGCCGCGTCACCCCGCGCGCGTGCCGCCTCCTTCGCCGCCCTGAGCGCCACCCGCGCGAGGTCGACGCCGGACGGCTCCTGCCGGTCTCCGGGAGCGGGCCCGTCGGTGCTCATACGCGCTCCACCGTCCCGTCCGCCACCGCGTACCGCGCACCGGCGAGCACATGCGGCACGTCGTCGTCCACGGCCGCGGTGACCAGCACCTGCTCGCCGGGCGCCACCAACTCCGCCAGCCGCTCGCGGCGCCTGGCGTCCAGCTCGGCGAACACGTCGTCGAGCACCAGCACCGGCTCGTTGCCCTCGGCGCGCAGCAGGTCGTAAGAGGCGAGGCGCAGCGCCAGCGCGTACGACCACGACTCCCCGTGCGAGGCGTACCCCTTGGCGGGCAGCTGCCCCAGCTTGAGCACCAGATCGTCGCGGTGCGGTCCGACCAGCGTCACCCCCCGCTCGATCTCCTGCTTGCGGGCGTCCGCGAGCGCCGCCATCAGCTGGGCGTACAGATCCTCGCGCGCGTGCGCCTCGCCCGGCGCCGACGGCCTGTACTCCAGCGCGACCGGGCCGCCCCCCGGGGCCAGCTGCTCGTACGCCTTGTCGGCGAGCGGCCGGAGCGCGGCGATCAGATCCAGCCGCTGGGCCAGCAGCTCTGCGCCGGCCCGCGCGAGGTGCTGGTCCCACACGTCCAGCGTGGACAGGTCCATGGCACGCCCACCGTGCCGCCGGGCCAGCGCCGCCGACTTCAACAGGGTGTTCCGCTGCTTGAGGACGCGCTCGTAGTCGGACCGCACCCCGGCCATCCGCGGGGAACGAGCCGTGATCAGCTCGTCGAGGAACCGCCGCCGCTCCCCGGGATCACCCTTCACCAGGGCGAGGTCCTCGGGCGCGAACAGCACGGTCCGTACGATCCCCAGCACGTCCCGCGGCCTGACCTGCGAGGACCTGTTGATGCGGGCACGGTTGGACTTGCCGGGGTTCAGCTCCAGTTCGACCAGCTGCTGCCGGTCGCCCTGCCTGACCTGCGCCCGGACGACCGCGCGCTCGGCGCCCATGCGGATCAGGGGGGCGTCGGTGGCGACCCGGTGGCTGCCGAGGGTGGCGAGGTAGCCGACGGCCTCGACCAGGTTGGTCTTGCCCTGGCCGTTGGGTCCGACGAAGGCGGTGACGCCCGGGTCGAGCGGGACCTCGACCCGGGCGTAGGAGCGGAAGTCGGCCAGCGACAGATGCGTGACGTGCATGGTGGTTTCGCCGGCCTCCCCGTGCCCTGCTGTTTCGTCCCTGCCCGGGGTTGCCCCGGTGTTACTTCGCCTCTACGGCGTGGCCGCCGAACTGGTTGCGCAGCGCGGCGATCATCTTCATCTGCGGCGAGTCGTCCTGGCGGGACGCGAACCGCGCGAACAGCGAGGCGGTGATCGCGGGCAGCGGCACCGCGTTGTCTATCGCGGCCTCCACGGTCCACCGGCCCTCGCCGGAGTCCTGGGCGAAGCCCTTCAGCCGGTCCAGGTGCTCGTCCTCGTCGAGGGCGTTCACCGCGAGGTCGAGCAGCCAGGAACGGATGACGGTGCCCTCCTGCCAGGAGCGGAAGACCTCGCGCACGTCCGTGACGGAGTCGACCTTCTCCAGGAGCTCCCAGCCCTCAGCGTAGGCCTGCATCATCGCGTACTCGATGCCGTTGTGGACCATCTTCGCGAAGTGCCCCGCACCGACCTTGCCGGCGTGCACCGAACCGAAGTCGCCCGCGGGCTTCAGCGCGTCGAAGACGGGCCGCACCTTCTCGACGTGCTCGGCGTCGCCGCCGTACATCAGGGCGTAGCCGTTCTCCAGGCCCCAGACGCCGCCGGAGACCCCACAGTCGACGAAGCCGATGCCCTTGGCCGCCAGCTGCTCCGCGTGCCGCTCGTCGTCCGTCCAGCGCGAGTTGCCGCCGTCGACGACCACGTCGCCGGGGGCCAGGAGTTCGGCCAGCTCGTCGACGGTGGACTGGGTCGGGGCCCCGGCCGGGACCATCACCCACACCACGCGCGGCCCGCTGAGCTTGCCCACAAGCTCCTCCAGGCTGTGGACATCGGCGAGGTCCGGGTTGCGGTCGTATCCGACGACGGTGTGGCCCGCGCGGCGGATCCGCTCGCGCATGTTGCCGCCCATCTTGCCGAGGCCGACGAGACCGAGCTCCATCAGTTGTTCCTTAGGTCGCGGTGTGGCAGGAGGGACACGTTCGTGCCCGCACCCGAGCCTAATCCCGGCCCTTTGCGCACAGTTGTGGGCATAGGCGCTCACTGGGGAAAACCACCGCGCCACGGTGCCGGGTACCCACAGGAGGCACCCGGCACCGTGCACAGCTGTGGACAACTCAGCCGCTGAGACGCACCGGCATGATCAGGTACTTGTAGGCCTCGTCCGCCTCGGCGTCCAGCGCCGGCTTGCCGCTGAGCAGCGCGGGCTTGGTGGACGTCGTGAACGACAGCTGGGCGACCGGCGAGTCGATCGCGCTCAGGCCGTCGAGCAGGAACGTCGGGTTGAAGGCGATGGAGATGTCGTCGCCCTCCAGCTGGGCGTCAACCCTTTCCACAGCCTGTGCGTCGTCGCTGGAACCGGCCTCCAGGATCAGCACGCCCTGCTCGAAGCTGAGCCGCACCGGAGTGTTCCGCTCGGCGACCAGCGCGACGCGCTTGACGGCCTCCACGAAGGGGGCGGTCTCGATCACGGCGACGGAGTTGAACTCGGTCGGGAACAGCGTGCGGTACTTCGGCAGGTCCCCTTCGAGCAGCCGCGTGGTCGTACGACGGCCCGCGCCCTCGAAACCGATCAGCCCCTCGCCCGCACCGGAGCCGGAGAGCGCCAGGATGACGCTGTCGCCGCTCGTGAGGGCCTTGGCGGTGTCCAGGAGCGTCTTGGCGGGCACCAGGGCCACCGCGGAGGTCTCCGGGTTCTCCGGCTTCCACAGGAACTCACGGACCGCGAAGCGGTAGCGGTCGGTGGAGGCCAGGGTGACCGTGTCGCCCTCGATCTCGATGCGCACACCGGTCAGCACCGGCAGCGTGTCGTCACGGCCGGCCGCGATGGCCACCTGGGCGACGGCGGAGGCGAAGACCTCGCCGGGGACGGTGCCCGTGGCGTTCGGCATCTGCGGCAGCGAGGGGTACTCCTCCACCGGCAGCGTGTGCAGCGTGAACCGCGAGGATCCACAGACCACCGTCGCCCGCACACCGTCTGTGGAGATCTCCACGGGCCGGTTGGGGAGCGCACGGCAGATGTCGGCGAGCAGCCGGCCGGAGACCAGGACCGTGCCCTCCTCCTCGACCTCGGTCTCGACGCTGACCCGCGCGGACACCTCGTAGTCGAAGCTGGACAGGCTCAGCTGACCGTCCTCGGCCCTCAGGAGCAGGCCGGCGAGGACCGGCGCCGGCGGACGGGCCGGGAGGCTGCGTGCCGCCCAGGCCACTGCCTCCGCGAGTACGTCGCGTTCCACCCGGATCTTCACCTAAGCCGCCTCCTGCTGTTGCCGGCGCTTCTCGCCCTGCTTCGCCTTCGTCGTCTGACTCGGTGTCGTGAGCCCCGGGGAGGGGAAGAACACCGGGGACCAGTCTGACGCACCGCACTGACAGCTGGTGCCCGTCGCGGTCAAGTCGTGACGAGGCGCGGTCAAGGGCCGAAGAGCGAGTTGTGCACAGGGCCCTCTTCGAAACGGATTCCCAGCTCTCTCTAGTTGGGAGTAGTAGTAGGGGCTGTGGATACCGTGGATAACCTCGTTTGCCCAGCTCAGGGCCGAGATTTTGTCCACTGCCCCTGTGGGCGGAGCCGGTGGACAACTCGGGGTCTCTGTGGAGAACAGAAAGTTCTGCACACACCGTGCACAGCCTGAGGGGACTTCTCCCCAACGCCGTCCCCAGCTTTACCCACCTTTCCCACAGGCCAACCCGGCACCTTCATGTGACGCCTTTCACTCGACTCGGTGAGCGGGCGCGTCGCGTTGCCGAACAGTGGACAGCCGTGTGGAGAAGGTGGGGAATGCTGGGGACAACCGCCCCTCAGCCTGTGGGGCAACGGTGGACAACGTCGTGCACAGCCTGTGGATCATCCCGTCGTCCACAGTCTGTGGAGATCCGTCGTCCACGATTCCACAGGCATCTGAGCTGCCCTGATGTCCTTCCGTCCCCCAGCCTGTGGACGACGTTCGGGACAACTTCACAGTCCCCAGGGTGTGGACGCAAGAAAGTCGGCAAATCTGTGGAGGACGCCCGTAACCAGGCCGGTAATCGAACAGCGAGGGGCGTCTGTTCGCGTCCCCGTTCAGGCAGCGCGCCCCATCAGGGGCGCGGGGAACTGCGCGACGAACCCCCACCGGGCGGCCGCGACCCACTCCCGAACCGCCCCCAGGACGCTGAAAGGGCGCCCTCGGGATCACTCCCGAGGGCGCCCTGGACGCCGTGGAACCGTCGGCTGGACCGCTACCCGTTCTTGATCCGGTTCGTCAGCTCCGTCACCTGGTTGTAGATCGACCGCCGCTCCGCCATCAGCGCCCGGATCTTCCGGTCGGCGTGCATCACGGTCGTGTGGTCCCGGTTGCCGAACTGCGCTCCGATCTTCGGCAGCGACAGGTCGGTCAGCTCCCGGCACAGGTACATGGCGATCTGCCGCGCCGTGACCAGCTGCCGCCCGCGTGAGCTGCCGCACAGGTCCTCGACGGTGAGGCCGAAGTAGTCGGCGGTCGACGCCATGATGGCCGTCGCGGTGATCTCGGGCGTCGTGTCCTGGCCGCCCGGGATCAGGTCCTTGAGGACGATCTCCGTCAGCCCGAGATCGACCGGCTGCCGGTTGAGCGAGGCGAACGCCGTCACCCGGATCAGCGCGCCCTCCAGCTCGCGGATGTTGCGCGAGATGCGGGAGGCGATGAACTCCAGCACCTCCGGCGGCGCATTCAGCTGCTCCTGCACCGCCTTCTTGCGGAGGATCGCGATACGCGTCTCCAGCTCCGGCGGCTGCACGTCGGTGATCAGACCCCACTCGAAACGGTTCCGCAGCCGGTCCTCCAGCGTGACCAGCTGCTTCGGCGGCCGGTCACTGGACAGCACGATCTGCTTGTTCGCGTTGTGGAGCGTGTTGAAGGTGTGGAAGAACTCCTCCTGCGTCGACTCCTTGTCCGCGAGGAACTGGATGTCGTCGACGAGCAGGATGTCCATCTCGCGGTAGCGCTTGCGGAAGCTGTCGCCCTTGCCGTCGCGGATCGAGTTGATGAACTCGTTGGTGAACTCCTCCGAGCTCACGTACCGCACGCGGGTGCCGGGGTAGAGGCTCCGCGCGTAGTGCCCGATGGCGTGCAGCAGGTGCGTCTTGCCGAGCCCGGACTCGCCGTAGATGAACAGCGGGTTGTACGCCTTCGCCGGTGCCTCGGCGACGGCGACCGCGGCCGCGTGCGCGAAACGGTTGGAGGCCCCGATGACGAACGTGTCGAAGAGGTACTTGGGGTTCAGCCGGGCGGTCGGTTCGCCGGGACCCGTCGCCGGCGCGGGCTTGGCGCCCAGCGGGCCCGGCGCGCCCCCGCCCGGCAGGTCCGGGCGTCCGGTGCCGCCGCGGTGGCCCTGTCCCGGCCCGCCCGAGGGGCCGGGCGGCTCACGGCGCCCGGTGTCCCGCTGGTCGTAGTCGGGACGGTCGTACTCGGGGCGGTCGTAGTCCGGGCGGTCGTACTCGGGGCGCGGCGGTTCGTACTCGGCGCGCTGCTGCTCGTAGGACGGCCGGTCCATCGGCTGCTGCGGGCGGTACTCCTGGGAGTAGGAGTCGCCGTAGCCGTCCGAGCGGTAGGAGTCCTGGGCCGGTGAGGCGTAGGGGTCGCGCTCGGGGAAGCCGAGCCGCGGCTGCTGCCAGCTGTACTCGTCCTGTCCCGGGCGCGGCCAGGCGCCGGGCTCGGGGCGCTGGTACTCGGAGGGGTAGGCCGGGCGGGCGGTGGGCAGCTGGTCGCGGCCGGAGTCCCGGCCGCCGTCCCGTCCGCCGTCGCGGCCGCCCTGGTCGGGGAGCTGCTCGGGCCGGTGCTCGGCGCGGTGCCGGCCGTAGCCGCCGTCGTACTGCGGGGCCGGCGGAAGCTCGGTCTCCTCGTAACGCTGTGTCTGGACGGGAGGGGCCGGCGGGGCCGGGGGCTCGCCCGCGGACTCGTCCACGGTGATCGCGATCCGGATCGGGCGGCCGCACTCACGGCTCAGGCTCTCGCTGACGACCGGTGCGAGGCGGCCCTCCAGTACGTTCTTCGCGAATTCGTTCGGCACGGCGAGCAGAGCGGTGTCCGCGACCAGCGCGAGCGGCTGGCAGCGCCGGATCCAGTGCTCGTCCTTCGTCTCCACACCCTGACCGCGGCCCTCACCGAGGAGCTGCTCCAGTACTCGTGGCCACACTGCGGCAAGATCGGCAGGTACGTCAGCCACAGGGCACGCTCTCTCACAGGTCCCACGAACGTGTGGTTCGAGGACGGGTCGGGATGAAAATCAGGTCGGGCGGGGATAAAGGAACGAATCGGAGTTCAGCCACGGTAGTCAGCGTGGCGGCTGCGGTTCAAGTTGTTGTCCCCAGCCTGTGGACAGTGTCTCTCCGTCACTGCTGGTTTGACCGAATGGCGTAGCCCCGCGTACCGTAACCAGGTCGAGTTGTCGATGGCTGCTGCCGCCTGCCTCCGATGGGCACAGATCGCTGAAGGTGATCGGGAAGCGGTGCACTCGGGCGTGATACGAGCTACTCGTGGGCGCACGGTGACAGCCAGGACGGCACCCGCCACACCGATTTGATTTCTGGAGCCCCCGAGTGAGCAAGCGCACCTTCCAGCCGAACAACCGTCGTCGCGCCAAGACCCACGGCTTCCGCCTGCGGATGCGCACCCGTGCCGGCCGCGCGATTCTTGCGAACCGTCGTGCAAAGGGTCGCGCCAGCCTGTCCGCCTGATCCGATCAGGTCATGACGTCGTGCTGCCTACCGAGCATCGGCTGAGGCGGCGCGAGGACTTCGCGACCGCGGTACGACGGGGGCGCCGGGCCGGTCGCCCGTCCCTCGTCGTCCACTTTCGTAGCGGTGCCACGGACCCGCACGCGCCTGGGGAGAGCGCTCCCCCGACGCGTGCGGGTTTCGTCGTGAGCAAGGCCGTGGGTGGCGCGGTCGTGCGCAACACGGTGAAGCGCAGACTTCGCCATCTGATGCGTGACCGAGTCGCCCTGTTCCCCCCCGGTAGCCTGGTAGTCGTACGAGCGCTGCCCGGAGCGGGTGACGCCGACCATGCACAGCTGGCCCGAGACCTGGATGCCGCCATCGAACGGCTGCTGGGAGGGGGCGCGCGATGAAGTACCCGCTGCTGGCTCTGATCAAGCTGTACCAGTGGACGATCAGTCCACTGCTCGGGCCGGTGTGCAAGTACTACCCGTCGTGTTCCCACTACGGCTACACGGCCATCGACCGACACGGTGCGATCAAGGGAACGGCACTGACCGCCTGGCGCATCCTGCGGTGCAACCCGTGGTCGCTCGGCGGTGTGGACCATGTTCCGCCGCGCAAGCGCCCGCGGTGGCACGAAATGCTGCGTGACGCCTGGCGTGCACGCAGGGGCGGGCCCTCCGCCGCCTCGGCCACCGAGGGGAAGCCTCCTGCCGAGGCTCCTTCGAGCCCGGCCGCAGAGACCTCGTCCCATGCCCAAGGAGCATGATTAGTGGACACGATTGCCAGCCTCTTCAGCTTCATCACGACACCCGTTTCATGGGTCATCGTCCAGTTCCACTCGGTGTACGGGAAGATCTTCGGTCCCGACACGGGCTGGGCCTGGGGCTTGTCCATCGTGTCCCTGGTGATCCTGATCCGCATCTGCCTGATCCCGCTCTTCGTGAAGCAGATCAAGGCGACCCGGGCCATGCAGACGCTCCAGCCCGAGATGAAGAAGATCCAGGAGCGCTACAAGAACGACAAGCAGCGCCAGTCCGAAGAGATGATGAAGCTGTACAAGGAGTCGGGTACCAACCCGCTCTCCTCGTGCCTTCCCATCCTGGCGCAGTCCCCGTTCTTCTTCGCCCTGTACCACGTGCTCAACGGCATCGCGACGGGCACCACGATCGGCGTCATCAACGAGTCGCTGCTCGCCAGCGCTCGTAAGGCCCACATCTTCGGTGCCCCGCTCGCCGCGAAGTTCACGGACGGTTCCGCGAAGGTGGAGGCGCTCGGTGCCTCCCTCACCGACGTCCGGGTCGTCACCGCGGTCATGATCGTTCTGATGTCGGCGTCGCAGTTCTACACGCAGCGCCAGCTGATGACGAAGAACGTCGACACCACGGTCAAGACGCCGTTCATGCAGCAGCAGAAGATGCTGATGTACGTCTTCCCGGTCATGTTCGCCGTCTTCGGCATCAACTTCCCGGTCGGTGTTCTCGTCTACTGGCTGACCACCAACGTGTGGACCATGGGCCAGCAGATGTACGTCATCCGCAACAACCCCACCCCGGGTTCCAAGGCCCAGGCCGCCTACCTGGAGCGCCTCACCCACCACGTCACGCACCACGGCAAGGCCCGTCGGCGCAGCGAGAAGACGATCATCAAGGCGATCGTCGCCAAGGGCCGTGACCGCAACGAGTTCGAGCGCAAGTTCATCAACTCGCTGACCAAGGCGGGCCTCGTGGCCCAGGCCGACGGCAACGTGGTGAAGGGCGAGGCCCAGGCCGACGCGGTGACCGAGGACGGCGTCACGACCACCGGCGCCGCCAAGCGCCAGCAGCCCAAGCGCCAGACCAAGGCCCAGCGCCAGTCCGGCGCCCTGAAGGCGGCCGGCGACTCCCCGTCGGACGCGCCGGAGAAGTCGGACACCGCGGAGAAGACGACCTCGCTGGAGAAGTCCGACGAGCCGCGAGGCGCGAAGCCTGCCGCCGCGCAGGCTCCGAAGGCCGGCTCCAACGGCCGAAGCAGGGCCCAGTCCGGTCAGCGCAAGGGCGGCCCGCAGCGCCCCAAGTCCCCGTCCAAGAAGTAAGAAGGAGCCCATCCCGTGACGGAAGGCACCACCTCCGCCGCTGCCGAGGGTGCAGACACCCTCACCCGCCTGGAGCAGGAGGGTGAGATCGCGGCGGACTACCTCGAAGGTCTGCTGGACATCGCCGACCTCGACGGCGACATCGACATGGACGTCGAGGCCGACCGCGCCTCTGTGTCGATCATCAGCGACGCGGGCGGCCGCGACCTGCAGAAGCTGGTCGGCCGTGACGGCGAGGTGCTGGAGGCGCTCCAGGAGCTGACCCGGCTGGCCGTGCACCGGGAGACCGGTGACCGCAGCCGACTGATGCTCGACATCGCCGGCTACCGGGCCAAGAAGCGCGCCGAGCTCTCCGAGCTGGGCGCCAAGGCCGCCGCCGAGGTGAAGAACACCGGCGAGCCCGTGAAGCTCAAGCCGATGACCCCGTTCGAGCGCAAGGTCGTGCACGACGCGGTCAAGACCGCCGGACTGCGCAGCGAGTCGGAGGGCGAGGAGCCGCAGCGGTTCGTCGTCGTGCTGCCCGCCTGACAGGTCCCTTGCTTTACCGGCCCCGTCTGTCCGCAGACGGGGCCGATCTTTGTCAGCCTGTAGTTCTGGTGGTCGGTGCGCGAAGCGCCGGCGCTGTACGGAAGGACGGTCCCCGTGACGGAGGCTGCGGAGCTCCCCCCGGCGCCCGAACAGGCGCGGGAAGTGTTCGGCGAGCGCTTCGCCGATGCGGTCCGCTACGCGGAGCTGCTCGCCGAGGCAGGCGTGCAGCGTGGTCTGATCGGCCCACGGGAAGTGCCCCGCCTGTGGGAGCGGCACCTGCTGAACTGCGCGGTGCTCTCGGAGGCGGTCCCCGAGGGGGTGACGGTGTGCGATGTGGGCTCCGGCGCCGGCCTGCCGGGCATCCCGCTGGCGCTGGTGCGCAGCGATCTCAACATCACTCTGCTGGAGCCGTTGCTGCGGCGCACCAACTTCCTGACCGAGGTCGTCGAGCTGCTCGGCCTGGACCATGTGACCGTGGTGCGCGGCCGTGCCGAGGAGGTCATGGGCAAGCTGCCTCCGGTGCATGTGGTGACGGCCCGTGCCGTCGCCCCGCTGGATCGTCTGGCCACCTGGGGGATTCCGCTGCTGCGGCCCTACGGCGAGATGCTGGCCCTCAAGGGGGACACGGCGGAGGAGGAGCTGAAGGCCGCGGCGACGGCACTGACCAAGCTCGGCGCGGTTGCCACGTCTGTCCTCCAGGTGGGTGAGGGTGTGGTGGATCCACTGTCCACGGTCGTCCGGGTGGAGGTCGGGGAGAGCCCGGGCGGTGTGCGCTTCGCGGCCAAACGAGCGAAGGCGGCCCGTACGGGACGGGCACGCCGCCGACGCGGATGACAGTGAGACGTACTCCACACAAGCTGCCGAAACTACGCATGACGGAGTGTCGCGGCTTTTCGGCCCCGTGCGCTGTGCATCGTGTTTCACGTGAAACGTCGTTCCTTGCTGCACGGCATCATCGGCCGGGGCCGCGCTGCGGCCGAACCGCGTGATCGAAAGCCCCTCGGTTCCCTGGGAGGGGACCCCGCTGGTGACACTCCGCCCTCCCCGCGGGGCACGGAGTTGTCCACAGAGGTGGATTTCTCCACAGAACAACAGGCCTCACTGGTTCACCACCCCGAAGACATGGGAGGCTCTGTTCATTGCGAGCCTGAAGTCGAGGAGAGTGAATCCTTGCGGTCCGACGCCAACATCGCGGGACCGATGACCGATCCGGTCCCCGGTCCCCGTACCGAGTCGATGGGGGCGGATGTTTCACGTGAAACACCGCCTCCGATGGACGACACTCCCATCGGTCGTGCTGCCCAACTCGCGGTGGAGGCTCTGGGCCGCGCCGGCGAAGGCCTGCCACGTCCGGAGCAGACCAGAGTCATCGTCGTGGCCAACCAGAAGGGCGGCGTGGGCAAGACGACGACCACCGTCAATCTTGCCGCGTCGCTCGCCCTGCACGGCGGTCGCGTTCTGGTGATCGACCTCGACCCTCAGGGCAACGCCTCCACCGCGCTGGGCATCGATCACCACGCCGAAGTTCCGTCCATCTACGACGTGTTGGTCGAGAGCAAGCCGCTGGCCGACGTCGTCCAGCCGGTGGTGGACGTCGAAGGTCTCTTCTGTGCTCCCGCCACCATCGATCTCGCCGGTGCGGAGATCGAGCTGGTGTCCCTGGTGGCACGGGAGAGCCGGCTTCAGCGGGCGATCCTGGCGTACGAGCAGCCGCTGGACTACATCCTCATCGACTGCCCGCCCTCGCTCGGCCTGCTGACGGTCAACGCACTCGTCGCGGGCGCCGAGGTACTCATCCCGATCCAGTGCGAGTACTACGCGCTGGAGGGACTGGGCCAGCTGCTCCGCAACGTCGACCTGGTACGGGGGCACCTCAACCCCGACCTGCATGTGTCGACCATCCTGCTCACCATGTACGACGGCCGGACGCGCCTCGCCTCCCAGGTCGCGGACGAGGTGCGCAGTCACTTCGGCGACGAGGTGCTGCGGACGAGCATTCCCCGCTCGGTCCGTATCTCCGAGGCACCGAGTTACGGGCAGACGGTACTGACCTACGATCCTGGATCGAGCGGTGCCCTCTCCTATCTTGAGGCGGCCCGAGAAATCGCGCTGAGGGGCGTCGGTGTCAGCTACGACCCGACACAGGCCCATATCGGCGCACAGACGAACCCGAACATGGTGGAGGGGATCCAGTGAGCGACCGACGGAGGATTGGCCTGGGCCGTGGTCTGGGCGCACTGATCCCTGCTGCCCCGACCGAGCGGACCCCGGCTCAGACCGCGGTGGAGGGCGGGTCGGCGGGAGCCCCCGCCGCGGTACCGTCGCTGACGGACCGCGGTGTCGCGGCGGCCAAGGTGACCACCCTGCCGCCGGTCGTCCAGGAGCCCGAGGAGCCCTCGGTGTTCGGCTCGGCCCCGGAGATGCCCGCGCCTCCGATGGGTGCCCACTTCGCGGAGATCCCCCTCGACGACATCACACCGAACCCGCGCCAGCCGCGTGAGGTCTTCGACGAGGACGCTCTGCACGAGCTGGTCACCTCCATCCAGGAGGTGGGTCTGCTCCAGCCGGTCGTCGTCCGGCAGTTGGGGCCCGCGCGCTATGAGCTCATCATGGGTGAGCGGCGCTGGCGGGCCTGCCGCGAGGCCGGTCTGGAGGCCATCCCGGCGATCGTCAGGGCGACGGACGACGAGAAGCTCCTCCTGGACGCGCTGCTGGAGAACCTGCATCGCGCCCAGCTGAACCCGCTGGAAGAGGCCGCCGCCTACGACCAGTTGCTGAAGGACTTCAACTGCACGCACGACCAGCTGGCCGACCGGATCGGGCGCTCGCGCCCGCAGGTCTCCAACACGCTGCGGTTGCTGAAGCTGTCGCCGGCGGTTCAGCGCCGGGTCGCCGCGGGTGTGCTGTCGGCCGGTCACGCCCGGGCGCTGCTCTCCGTCGACGACTCGGAGGAGCAGGACCGACTGGCTCACCGGATCGTGGCCGAGGGGCTGTCGGTGCGGGCCGTCGAGGAGATCGTGACCCTGATGGGTTCCCGTCCCCAGACGGCGACCCGCGCCAAGGGGCCACGGGCCGGCGCCCGCGTCTCCCCAGCGCTGACCGATCTCGCGACCCGGCTTTCGGACCGTTTCGAGACGCGGGTGAAGGTCGACCTCGGCCAGAAGAAGGGCAAGATCACCGTCGAGTTCGCCTCGATGGAGGACCTTGAGCGAATCCTCGGGACGCTCGCCCCGGGCGAGGGGCCGGTTCTCCACCATGGCCTCCAGGAGGGTGAGGCCCCGGCCTCCGAGGAGTCCGGGGACTGACCGTCCGTGGTGCCTCCAGAGCGGATCGTGGCCGGTGTGTACCGGACACGATCCGCTCTTTGCTTTCATGCGGTGTCGAGGGAATCGCGGTGTGGATACGATGCGTTCGGTATGGCGCATTCATCTGGCAGCTGGCAGCACCTCTGAATGGGAGGCGGGGGCCATGCGATCGATGAGCCGCACCGGGCTGGTGAGCGCGGGCCTGGGGCTGGGGGCGACCGTAGGGTTCGTCGGCAGTCTGCTCAGGGAACGCAGCGCTCTGTCAGTCGCTCGCGGCGCCGCGGGCGAAGGAAGCGAGGAACAGCCTTCATGGGGCGTCGGCTCGTACCGCTCACGCTGGACAACCTTCAGGACCTTCCCGAGCGCTGCCGCTCGTGTGTCTTCTGGGAACTGGATCCCGTCAGTGGCGAAGCAGCGGTGAAAGCGGGGACAACCGCGCTGGAGAAGGAGTCCTGGATCTCGGCGGTCCTGCTCGACTGGGGTTCCTGCGGCCGGGTGGTCTATGTCGACGACGTACCGGTGGGATTCGTGCTCTACGCTCCGCCTGCCTACGTGCCCCGCTCCACGGCGTTCCCCACCAGCCCGGTCGCACCGGATGCCGTCCAGCTGATCACGGGCTTCATCATGCCCGGTTACCAGGGGCAGGGACTCGGGCGTGTGATGGTCCAGACGGTCGCCAAGGATCTCCTGAGACGAGGTTTCAAGGCGATCGAGGCGTTCGGCGACGCCCGGTACAAGGAGCCTGCCTGTCTGCTGCCCGCCGATCACTTGCTCGCCGTGGGCTTCAAGACGGTACGGCAGCACCCCGTGCATCCCCGGCTGCGGCTGGAACTACGGTCGACGCTCTCCTGGAAAGAGGACGTCGAGCTGGCGCTCGACAGGCTGCTGGGGGCCGTGCAGAAGGAACCGGCGCTACGACCCCTCTAATGCGAATGGGCCGACCCGCAGGGGTTGGCCCATTCGTGTTTCACGTGAAACGTCACTCGGCGATGAAGGCCTCAAGGTCACGCACGAGCGCGGCCTTCGGCTTGGCGCCGACGATGGTCTTGGCGACCTCGCCACCCTGGTAGACGTTCAGGGTCGGGATCGACATGACGCCGTACTTGGCCGCCGTGGTCGGGTTCTCGTCGATGTTCAGCTTGACGATCTCGATCTTCTCGCCGTGCTCGGCGGCGATCGCCTCGAGAGACGGGGCGATCTGGCGGCAGGGACCGCACCACTCGGCCCAGAAGTCCACCAGGACAGGCTTGTCGCTCTTGAGGACGACCTCTTCGAAGTCGGCGTCGGTCACATGCTTCAGGGTGCCGGCCACGGCGGGCTCCTTTACTTGATGGTGCGAGGGCGGAAGGGGGATGGTCAGACGGTGCTCTTCTCGGGCTCTGCCTTCTCCTCGTCCGCGAGGGCGGCGAGGAAACGCTCGGCGTCGAGAGCAGCGGAGCAGCCGGTGCCGGCCGCGGTGATCGCCTGGCGGTAGGTGTGGTCGACCACGTCACCGGCGGCGAACACACCGGTCACGTTGGTGTGCGTCGTGGGCGAGGCGACCTTGAGGTAGCCCTCTTCGTCGAGGTCGAGCTGGCCCTTGAAGAGCTCGGTGCGCGGGTCGTGACCGATCGCGATGAACAGTCCGGTCACCGGCAGGTCGGAGAGCTCACCGGTCTTGACGTTGCGCAGTTTCAGGCCGGAGAGCTTCTGCTCGCCCTGGACCTCGGCGATCTCGCTGTCCCACGCGAACTTGATCTTCGGGTCGGCAAAGGCGCGCTCCTGCATCGCCTTGGAGGCGCGCAGGGTGTCCCGGCGGTGGACGATCGTCACGGACTTGGCGAACCGGGAGAGGAAGGTGGCCTCCTCCATCGCGGTGTCGCCGCCGCCGATCACGGCGATGTCCTGGTCCTTGAAGAAGAAGCCGTCACAGGTGGCGCACCAGGAGACACCGCGGCCGGAGAGCGCGTCCTCGTTCGGCAGGCCGAGCTTGCGGTGCTGGGAGCCGGTGGTGACGATGACGGCCTTGGCCTTGTGGACCGTGCCCGCGGTGTCCGTGACGGTCTTGATCTCACCGGTCAGGTCGACGGAGACGACGTCGTCCGGAACCAGCTCGGCGCCGAAGCGTTCGGCCTGCGCCCGCATGTTGTCCATGAGGTCGGGGCCCATGATGCCGTCGCGGAAGCCCGGGAAGTTCTCCACCTCGGTGGTGTTCATCAGCGCACCGCCCGCGGTGACGGCGCCCTCGAACACGAGAGGCTTCAGCGACGCGCGCGCGGTGTAGAGCGCCGCCGTGTAGCCGGCGGGCCCGGAGCCGATGATGATCACGTTACGGACGTCGCTCACGGCTTGATTCCTCGTCTCTGGTCTACGTCAGTTCGACCGGTGAGAGCTTCTCTCGGAAGCTCTCACCCCACCCAACGGATCCTACGGGGCGCGCATTCCCGGTGTGTCCGGGCACACGGCCATCCCACACCTACGGATTTCCGCGTCGGGCGGAGACGATGCGTCCTCGGCTCGGAGTCGTGCCGGCGGCGCTCAGGGACGAGCCAGGGACTCCGTCAGAAGGACCTTGCCCGGGGAGGCCGAGCCGCTGCAGTCGGCGGCCACGACGAAGGCTGTCACTCGCGAGGAGTCCGAGGCGTCGGGGAGGACGACGAGATAGACGCGCTTCCCCTCGTACGTCTCCTCCTTCGCGGCGAGCAGGTCACCGGACTGGCCGATGCCCTGGCGGACGCACGCCGGTACCGATGGCAGCGGCTGGATGAAGGGGGAGTACGGGGCAGCCGACGATCCGGACGGGGTGGAGTCGCCCTGGATGCCCGCCTCCGGCCTCTTGGAGCTGCGCAAGGTCGCCTTCTTGCCGAGAAGGCCGTCCACCTCCGCCTGCAGGGTGTTCTTGGTGAGGCCGACGGCGGAGTTCGTCGGCTTGCCCTGAGCTGTCGCCGGTCCCTTGTCGTGGCTGCCGAGTGACAGGAGGAAGAAGGATCCGGCACCCAGGACGGCGGCGGTGAGGACCGCACCGAGGGCGACGGTCCGGCGGCGACGACCACGGCCGGCTCCGTGGTTCCTGCGGCCAGGACCGGTCGAGGCGCTCGGCCTGCCGGCCGGACGGCCCCCCGGGGACGTGAGGGTCGATGTTTCACGTGAAACATGAGCCTCGGGTGGGGCGGCGCGCAACGGAGCCTCGGGTGCAGTGGCGTGCAACAGGGCCTCGGCGGCGAGAGCCGCGTCGATCCGGCTCGCGACATCGGCAGGCATGGCCACCGGACCCGGGACCGCGCCGAGCAGGCCCCGGATCTCGTCCAGTGAGGCATGGACATCGGCACAGAGATCGCACCCGTCCAGGTGCTGTCGTACTTCCTCGGTCCGGGCGGGCGGGAGCAGACCTTCGGCCAGGTCGGAGATCTCCGAGACAACCGGGTGCCCGGTCGTGTCCGTCGTCGACGTCACGCTCGTCCACCTCCGCCCTTCACTGCGGCCGGATCACTCGGCCCGGTGTCGTGTGGGCCCCCGTTTCGAGGCCTCGCTGCCGGTGGGACGGATGTCCCCTCCGCCCGGTTCCGTGCCGGGTCCGGGTCATTCTCGGCACCGGTGTTTTCCGGCCGCAGATGGGTGAGCAGCGGCAGGAGTCTGGCTCTGCCCCGAGCGCAGCGGCTCTTCACCGTCCCCGTGGGCACCTCGAGGATCCGGGCCGCCTCGGCGACCGGATATCCCTGCATGTCGACCAGGACGAGCGCGGCGCGCTGGTCGTGCGGGAGCGTGCCGAGGGCCTCCAGGAGCTGGCGGTGCAGATCGTGCCGCTCGGCCGGGGCGGAGGCCGATTCATGCGGCTCCAGCAGGTGCTCCAGCCGCTCGGTGTCGTCGACCGGGGACGTCTTGCGGGAGGCCGCCTTACGGGCCCGGTCCAGGCAGGCGTTCACCGTGATCCGGTGCAGCCAGGTCGTGACGGCCGACTGGCCCCTGAACGTATGGGCGGCCCGGTAGGCGGAGACGAGGGCGTCCTGGACGGCGTCAGCGGCCTCCTCGCGGTCCCCCAGGGTCCGCAGGGCGACCGCCCAGAGCCGGTCGCGGTGCCGCCGGACGATCTCACCGAAGGCGTCGGGGTCACCTTCCACGTGGCGGGCGAGCAGCTCCTGATCGCTCACACCGCCGTATCCGGTGCCCTCCGCCATCTGCCCCTCCGCCTTCGGTGCCTCCGGTGAGACGTCAGCCCGTGAACTTCACTTCCGTGATGGCCTGCTTGTAACCGGCATCCGAATACGTGGCAGGGTCCGGACCCGACTTGGGCACGGCGGTCATCCACAGGAGCACGTACTGGCTCTTGACCTTCTTGCTGACCTTCACCGTGGCGGTGTTCCCGGTGGTGGTGCTGCTGCCGATCTTCGTCAGCGAACTCACCGGCCCCGGGGTCAGTGAGTCGGCGGCGTAGAGCGCGACCGTCGTGTGATCGCCAGCGTAGCGAAGGGAGATGGTTCCCGTGCTGAGTTCCTTCGCAGAGCCCAGGTCGTAGACG
Organism: Streptomyces sp. NPDC021562; assembly: GCF_040640875.1. NCBI lineage: Bacteria > Bacillati > Actinomycetota > Actinomycetes > Kitasatosporales > Streptomycetaceae > Streptomyces > Streptomyces sp. NPDC021562. Next base: position 210,522 of record NZ_JBFACN010000002.1, on the reverse strand, counting down.
ATGCCCACACCTGCTTTGTACGGCGCCAGCTCGGGACCCTCGTTGAAGGTCTTCGTCCGCCAGTACGTCGAGGCGTTCCCGTCGTAGGTCAACGTGACGTCGGCCGGGTGCTGGGCGCCGCCGTCGACGACGTACTCCTGGGCGTTCTGGATCTTTATCGGGGTGACCGGTGCGGGGCTGGCGTTGTTCTTGTCGCCGTCGTCCGTCGTCTGCGTGGTGGTGCCGTCGGACTTGTCGCCCTGGTTCATCAGGGCTTCCGCGAGCTGCCAACTGCCCAGGCCCAGGGCCGCGATGAGAAGGGCCGAGACGGCCCACTTGAGGGCCTTGCCGGTGCGGCTCTGGAGCGGGGGCGGCGGGGGCTGGACGGACTGCGTCACGCCGGGGGACGCGGGGCGGCCGTAGGTGCCCTGCTGGTACGTGGTGTGCTGGTACTCGGGCGGTGCCGTGAACGCCGGCTCCGGCGGGCGGATGCGGGGCATCTCGCCGATCGCCTTCACCAGCTCCTCGGGCGTGGTGCAGGCCGACTCGTGGCGGGAGGCGGTGGCACCGTCGTTGACCAGGGCGCGCATGGCGAGCTCGGACAGGCCGCGATGGACCCCGGCGCGTACCTGGTCGGGTGCGATGAGACCGACGTCCTTGGGCAGTCCGGCCAGACCGTAGGCGTCGCTCTCGTACGGCCAGCGCTGGGTCAGCGCCGCGTACAGCAGGGCGCCGATCGCCTTGGTGTCGGTGCGCTGCGGGGTGTCGGAACTGATGCCGCGCAGCGCCGCGTTCACCGCGAGACCGCGGATGCGCCACTGGCCGGTGGAGGTGCGCAGCACGGCGTTCGGGTTGAGGCGGAGGTGCGCCAGGCCCTCGCGGTGCGCGGCCGCCATCGCGGAGGCGATCTGACTGACCATCTGGTAGGCGTCGTGGGGCTCCAGCGGCCCGGCCGCGAGCAGCGCGGTCAGTTCGGTGGCGTCGGGGAGCCACTCGTGCACGACGTACACGAGGTCGTTCTCCTCGACGGCGTCCAGCACCTGGACGAACCGGGGATCGCCGAGCAGCGCGGCGGACCGGGCGGCGGCCAGCACCGCTCGGCTGCGCGCATGATCGGCGGGCAGGATGTGGACTCCGACGGCACGCCGGAGTTTCTCGTCGACCGCACGCCAACTGCTGAATCCGTCCAGACGGGTGACGCACTCCTCGAGACGGTAGCGTCTGGCGAGTTTGTGACCGCTGTGCAGTTCGGGAGGTGAGGTCTTCTTCCCGGGGGCCGCGGCCGTACCGCTGCCCTGGGCCTCGTCGCTGTCCGTGTCCTGCTCCGGGTTCTGGGCCACCCCGTCGGCCGTGGACTGGTCCGCCTTGGCGGTCAGCGGCTTGTCACCGCTGTTGTCTGCCACGTCGACGGCAGCCGTGCTCCGTTCCGCCACCGTCGTTCCCTGCCTCCCCATCCGTTGCACGCTGTCCGACGCCGAAACCAATTGTGCCCACAGTCCCCCGCTATGCACGACACGCGGCGGCGAACGATGGTTGTGCGCTTACCCCTGTCTCAGCGACCCAGACGCCCGCGCACCATACCCACGAGGGAGTTGAGCTCCTCGATGCGCATGCGGCGCGCGGCCACGTAGAAGACGCCGAGCAGGAGTACTCCGCCGGCCAGCAGCGCGGCGAAGGAACCGATCACACCCTGCCCCAGAGTGTGGCCGATGCCGTAGCAGGCCGCACCACTGAGGAGTGCCGCCGGTACGGAGGCGATGCACAGCCGGGCGTAGGTGCGGGTGACCCGGGAGCCGTCGAGGTCGCCGCCGAGCCGTTTGCGCAGCCGCCGCCAGGCCACTCCGACACCGGTCGCGTAGGCCAGGCCGTACGAGGCGGCCATGCCCGCCACCGCCCAGCGCGCCGGGAGCAGGTAGTAACAGGCGACCGACGCGCCCGCGTTGACCGAGGCGACGATGACCGTGTTGTAGAACGGGGTGCGGGTGTCTTCGTAGGCGTAGAAGGCACGCAGGACGACGTACTGCACCGAGTAGGGGATCAGGCCGAGGGCGAAGGCCATCAGCATGAAGCCCATGTTCGTGGCTTCGCTGATACCCGAGGAACCGAAGATCAGGGTGCACATCGGGATGCCGAGGGCCAGGAAGCCGAAGGAGATGGGGACGATCGCGACGGCGGTCGTCCGCAGGCCCTGGGAGATGTCGTCGCGGACGGCGCCCGTGTCGTTCTCGGCGGCGGAGCGGGCGATCCGCGGCAGCAGGGCCGCCATCAGGGAGACCGTGATGATGGCCTGCGGCAGGCCCCAGATCAGCTGGGCGTTGGCGTAGGCGGCGAAGCCGGTGCCGTCGACCGGGGACCGCTTGCCCGCCGACGTCGACAGCTGGGAGACGACGATCGCGCCGGCCTGGTTGGCGAGGACGAACAGCACGGTCCACTTGGCGAGCGTGGCGGCCTTGCCGAGGCCGTGGCCCCGCCAGTCGAAGCGCAGCCGCAGCCGGAACCCGGTCTCCCGTAGGTAGGGGATCATCGCCAGGGCCTGGACCACCAGACCGAGCAGCACGCCGAGGCCGAGCAGTCGCTGGCCCTCCGGCGGGATGTTCGTGACCTTCATGCCGGAGTGCGCGGCGGTGCCGTACACCCAGATGAACAGGCCGAGGGTGACGATGATGACGATGTTGTTGAGGACCGGGGTCCACATCATCGCGCCGAACTTGCCTCGGGCGTTGAGGATCTGGCCCATCACCACGTGGATGCCCATGAAGAAGATCGAGGGCAGGAAGTAGCGCACGAAGGTGATGCCGACCTCGTTGGCCGCCGGGTCGCTGGCGACCGGGTCGGACAGCAGGCGGATGAGGAAGGGCGCGGCCGCGATGGTGGCGGCGGTGAGCAGGCCAAGGGCCACCATCACGAGGGTCAGCAGCCGGTTGGCGAACGCCTCGCCGCCGTCGTCGTCCTCCTTCATGGCGCGCACCAGCTGCGGCACGAAGACCGAGTTGAGGCCGCCACCGACGGTCAGGATGTAGATCATCGTGGGCAGCTGGTAGGCGACCTGGAAGGTGTCGCCGAGCAGACCGACGCCCAGCGCGGAGACGATCAGCGCGGAGCGGACGAAGCCGGTGAGACGGGAGACCATCGTGCCCGCCGCCATCACGGCGCTCGACTTGAGCAGCCCCCCGGCCTTCCCGCCCTTCTTGACGGGGGCCGGAGCGGGGGCGGCGGCGGTGGCCGGCGCCGCGGCCGCGACGGGCGCGGCACCGAGGTTCAGCGTCTGGTCGCTCGCGGGGGACGCGTCGGCCGGAGCCGTCGGCGCCGGGTACCGCGACCCGGGCGAGGCGCCGCCCGGGGCCGCGGCCGGACCGGGTACCGCCGCGGGCTCGGACGGCAGCTGGGTGCCGCCCTGCTGCGGGTCCCGGTAGCCGCTCTGCTGCTGGTCCCGGAAGAGGTGGGCGAAGGCGTCCGGCTCGTGGCGTTCCTCACCGGAGTGCGAGACCAGGTCGTCCACGCCCACGAACTGGGTCGTACGGGGGTCGTCACCGTACGGCAGGTACTGGGTCGGGCCCTCCGGCTCGGGCGGCGGGGTCTGGGCCCACACCTGCGGGTCCGGGGCGTACGGCGACTGGGCGGGCCGGCCGTAGAGCGGCTGCTGGGGGTACGTGCCCGGGGGCGGCGGTGGGTGGGCGGCACGGTCGTAGAGCGCCTCGGCGACCGGGTCCTGGGCCGAGAGGTCCTGTGCCCGGTAGGGGTCCTGGTCGTAGGCGTCCTGGAGGTACATGTCAGCCGCGTGCTGCGGCGGGACCTGGCCGGCCTCCGGCGGCGGCTCGGGGTAGCCCGAACCGGCCGCGCCCTGGCCGCGTTCACCGTCGTACGGCGCGTTCATGGTTACCCCACCTCATCGTCCCGGGCCACACCGGCCACGACATCGCTCAACGGTCCACTCTCTCACCCGTCCCGGACGGGTCGGCGCTTTCCGGTGCGGTGTCCGGTGTCGGGTCACTCGGCTGCTCGGGGTCGCCTGCCCCGGACCGGGCGTCGGACTCTCCCGTACGACGGCCGCCAGGAGTACCGGGGTTCCCGGGTCCAGCGCTGTTCTCGGACCCAGCGGTGTTCTCGGCGCCCTCGTCCGCAGGACCGCCCTGGGTGTCCTCGCCGGCCGGGGCCGGGCCGTCGCCCTCCGCTGCCTGTCGTGCGGCCGCCCGCTTGCGCTGGGTGTACATCCGGAAGCCCGCCAGCACCAGCAGCAGCACACCGCCGCCGATGACCAGCATCACCGTGGGCGTGACCTCGGTGACCTTCACGTCGAACCGGACGGGCTGGCCGTACTCCTGGCCGTCCTGGGTGTAGAGCTGCGCGGTGACCTCCACCCGGCCGTTGGCGTTGGCCGAAGTGGAGAACTTCACGGACTGGCTGTGGCCGCCGGAGACCTCGACGGGCTGCTCGTAGTAGGGCTTGCCCCCGATCTCCAGCCGGGTCGGCATCGTCGACGTCAGCCGCAGGACCAGGTGGTCGACGCCCTGCACCAGGTTGTTCTGGACGGTGACCGGGATGGTGGCGCTGCGTCCGGAGAGCTTGGTCTCGGACTTGTCGATCAGCTTGACCTCGCCGATGAGGTCGTCGAGCCAGGACTCCACGCCCGTGCGGAAGCTGTCGGCGTCGGTGCCGCGTCCCCGCCACGACGCGGACATCTCCCGGTTCATGGCCCGGCCGAACGGGGTCACCACCCGGGACTGGTTGCTGAGGATCACCTGGAAGTTGTCGAGCTTGTCCTGGGTACGTGCGATCTGCTCGAAGGCCGTCCGGGGCAGCTCCTGCTTGCGCAGCGAGGACGGGTAGGCGGACGACGAGGGGATCTTCGTGGTGGCACCCGGGTCGGGCTTGTCCTTGGCGGCGGCCGTCAGGTTCTGGGACTGCGACCAGTTGCTGTCCTGCAGCGCGGTGATGGCCGTCGCCATGGCCTGGGCCTGGCTCGAGGAGGGCATCCGCTGCGGGGCGACGACGATGCTGCGCTGCTTGTCGGTCTGGGTGTTCAGGGCCAGGCTCTGGGCCAGGAACCGCTGCACCGCGAGCGTCGCCGAGTCCGCCGTCGTCAGATCGCCCTCGAACGCCGTGGACAGCCGGGCGTCCGCGACCACCGCCGTCGTGCCGCCGCCGATCGGACGCGCCGCGGAGGGCGTGTAGGACAGGCCGCCGGTCTCCCGGAGGCTGTCACTGCGGGCGATCACCTTGTCGGCGCCCGCCGAGGTGGCCACCTTGATGATCGACGGGTCGACCGCGCCGTTCACGGGCCACGCGAAGTCGGTGTTCGGTGTGACATGGAGCACGGTCTCGACCGTGGTGGCGGCGACGTCGGTGGCGTCCTTGAGGTGGCTCAGCGAACCGGTCACCGCGGTGCCGTTGTGGGCGAGGGAGGCCAGGTCCGGGTCGGCGAAGGGGAGCGCGACGACCTCCTTGTCCGCCACCGCGTCCTGGAGGTCGGTCAGGAACTGCTTGGCCACGGCCTGGTGGGTGCCTGCCGTGGTGGTGTCACCGGGGCCCTGGATCTGGTAGCTGCGGGTCATCGCGTCCACGGAGGCCAGCAGGTCCGGGTCGATCACCCAGGTGACGTCCAGGTCCTTGCCGAGTGCCAGCATCTGGGCCAGCCGGCCGCCGGGCGAGATCTCCTTGGCGAGGTCGTCGTTGAGGAAGACCGGCGTCTGCAGCTCGCCCGCGCCCGTCCTCGCCGTCATGTGGACGGTGGAGATCAGCGGCCACAGGTACGTCGTCCTGGTCTTCGTGTCCGCCTCGGAGGACTGCCAGGGCAGGAACGTCTGCTGGACGCCCAGCACCTGGTCCCACTGCTGCGCGGTCGTCCTGCCGGACAGCGAGACACCGAACGGGTACACCCCGTCCTGGCCCAGGTCGAGCTTGTCGACGGGGACCGAGATGCTGAAGTGCTCGGCGACCCCCGGGGCGAGCGAGTCGAAGTCCTCGGTGTACTTGCCGCCGATCTCGGTGCCGAGGCCGGACTGGAGCTCGTCGGACTGCTGGGCGGCCGTGTCGATCGCCGACCGGGTACTGAGCGGGGAACCCACTCGCAGGTCCACATGGGCGTCCGTGACGGCCTGCTTGCCGTTGTTGGTCACCGTGCCGGAGACCGTCAGCGTGTCCCCGTCGGTGGGGGCGCTGGGGCTCAGTGAGTCGATGGCCACCGACACGGCGTTCGATCCGGCCGCCTGGGCCGGCGCCGCGGCAGGCAGCTGCACCAGCCCGGCCAGCAGGGGCGCACCCGCGAGCAGTGCCCCGGCGCGCCGCAGCCAGCGGCGGGCAGGTGAGGGCGTCCCCTGGAAGTCTGCCGCCTCGGCCACGCGCTCGTCCGTCCCTCGTCGTCGTCAGTGGTCGTCGGAATGTGCGTCCACGCATGGTAACGAGGTGCGCTGAGCCGAAGTGCCGCGGTCCGCTTCACAAGATCGGAGAAGCGTATCGGCCTGTCCCCTATATCCAGTATCACCGGAAGGCTTCTTCAAGAGCCGAATACTGGGCTTGTACTGGTACGGAGCGGACTGTCCCGGGGGCGCGTACGGACGCTCTGCGGGGAGTGCGGGGAGAATATGGAGGCGCTGGGGGTGGCTCGGGACACGTACCCTGTGCTGTTGTGCCGAACGCCAATGAAGACAATCCCTCTGCCCTGAGCCAGGCGCAGCAGCGCGCGGTGAGCGAACTGCTGCGGGTGGCGCCCGTCGCCGACGACCTCGCCCGCCGGTTCCAGGAGGCCGGGTTCTCCCTCGCCCTGGTCGGCGGCTCGGTCCGGGACGCGCTGCTGGGCCGGCTCGGCAACGACCTGGACTTCACCACCGATGCCCGCCCCGAGGACGTACTGAAGATCGTCCGGCCCTGGGCGGACGCCGTCTGGGACGTCGGGATCGCCTTCGGCACGGTCGGGGCACAGAAGGACGCCCGAGTAGGAGGTACCGTTCGGTCCTTCCAGATCGAGGTGACCACCTACCGCTCCGAGGCCTACGACCGGACCTCACGCAAGCCCGAGGTGTCGTACGGGGACTCCATCGAGGAGGACCTCGTCCGGCGTGACTTCACCGTCAACGCGATGGCGGTGGCCCTGCCGGAGAAGGAGTTCATCGATCCGCACGGTGGCCGGGAGGACCTGGCCGCACGCGTGCTGCGCACGCCGGGGACGCCCGAGGAGTCCTTCTCGGACGACCCGCTGCGGATGATGCGCGCCGCCCGCTTCGCGGCCCAGCTGGACTTCGAGGTGGCGCCCGAGGTCGTCGCGGCGATGACGGACATGGCCGGCCGGCTGGAGATCGTCTCGGCTGAGCGGGTCCGGGACGAGCTGAACAAGCTGATCCTCTCCGCCCACCCCCGCAAGGGGCTGACACTGCTCGTCGAGACCGGCCTCGCCGACCGGGTGCTGCCCGAGCTTCCTGCCCTGCGTCTGGAGAGCGACGAGCACCATCGGCACAAGGACGTCTACGACCATACGCTGATCGTCCTGGAGCAGGCGATGGCGCTGGAGGAGGACGGTCCCGACCTCACCCTCCGCCTCGCCGCACTGCTGCATGACATCGGCAAGCCGCGTACGCGCCGCTTCGAGGAGGACGGCCGGGTCTCGTTCCACCACCATGAGGTGGTCGGAGCGAAGATGACCAAGAAGCGCATGACGGCGTTGAAGTACTCCAACGAACTGGTGAAGGACGTCTCGCGGCTGGTCGAACTCCATCTGCGGTTCCACGGCTACGGCACCGGGGAGTGGACGGACTCGGCGGTCCGCCGCTATGTCCGTGACGCGGGTCCGTTGCTCGACCGTCTGCACAAGCTGACCCGGTCCGACTGCACCACCCGGAACAAGCGGAGGGCCGCGGCACTCTCCCGTGCCTATGACGGCCTGGAGGACCGCATCGCCGAGCTTCAGGAGAAGGAGGAGCTCGACGCGATCCGCCCGGACCTCGACGGCAACCAGATCATGGAGATCTTGGGGATCCGCCCCGGCCCGGAGGTGGGCCAGGCCTACAAGCACATGCTGGAGCTCCGGCTGGAGAACGGCCCGATGGAGCACGACGCCGCGGTGACCGCGCTCAAGGAGTGGTGGGCCGAACAGGGCTGAGCATGCCGACGGGAGGGTGTTTCACGTGAAACACCCTCCCGTCCGGGACGGAGAGGGGCGATGTTTCACGTGAAACATCGCCCCTCTCCACTTCCCCTTTGCTACTGCTTCTCTCGCTGCGCCTCATACCGAGCCATGGCTGCCGCGACCGCCGCGTAGAGGAGCGCGACCGTGACGACGAGGGCCGCGGAGCGGCCGTCCGGCGGCAGCATCAGGGCGGCGACGCCGGCGGCTCCGACGAAGGCGACATTGAAGAGGACGTCGTACACGGAGAAGATCCGACCGCGGAAGGAGTCGTCGACCGACGACTGCACGATGGTGTCCGTCGCGATCTTCGCGCCCTGGGTGATCAGGCCCAGCACGAAGGCGGCGACGAGCATGGGAACGGTCGTGAAGGAGAGCCCCAGCGCGGGCTCCAGTACGGCGGCGGACGCGGCGCACGCGATGATCCAGCGGGCGGGGCCCAGCCGCCCGGCGGCCCACGGCGTCATCACGGCCGCCGCGAAGAACCCCGCGCCGGAGAGCCCCAGCGCCAGACCGAGCAGCGCGAGACCGTTGTCCGGGCCGGAGGAGAGGGCGTAGCGGCACAGCATCAGCACCAGGACGAGCAGAGCGCCGTAGCAGAAGCGCATCGCCGTCATGCTGAACAGGGCCCAGGCCGCCTCGCGGCGCCGGGGTGCCGCGAGATGCCGTATCGCTTCCCGTAGGTCGCGGGTGGTGGCGAGAACTGCCGTTCGCAGGCTCGGCCGGGCCGGATGCCGGTCGGGGCCGAGGAGACCCGGGGCCATGGTCAGGGAGGTGAGGGCCGCTCCCAGGTACAGCACGGCACCCAGCAGAACGACCGCGGCGTCGGAGCCCGAGGCGATCAGCCGTACGGCGAAGGCCAGACCGCCGCCGGCGGTCGCGGCGAGGGTGCCCGCCGTCGGCGACAGGGAGTTGGCCAGCACCAGGCGATCGGTGTCGACCACCCGCGGGAGCGCGGCCGACAGACCCGAGAGGACGAAGCGGTTGACGGCCGTGACACACAGGGCGGAGGCGTAGAACAGCCAGTCGGGTACGTCCCCCGCCATCAGGGCGGCGGTGACCGCGGCCAGCAGCGCGCGCAGCAGATTGCCGTGGAGGAAGACCTGACGGCGTCGCCAGCGGTCCAGCAGGACACCGGCGAAGGGGCCCACCAGCGAGTACGGGAGCAGCAGGACCGCCATGGCCGAGGCGATCGCGGCGGGGGAGGTCTGTTTCTCCGGTGAGAAGACGACGTAGGCGGCGAGCGCGACCTGATACACGCCGTCGGCGCCCTGGGAGAGCAGACGTACGGCGAGCAGACGGCGGAAGTCCCGCAGGCGCAGCAGGACACGCAGGTCACGGACGACGGGCATGGGGCACAGCCTCACACAAGGGGTCGCATCCATGGGAAGGGTCCCCGGGTCTGATGACCCGGGGACCCTCACAGCCCTGGCAGGAGCGATTTTTGTGCGAGCGGCGGACGTCAGCGCTCGACGTCGCCGCGGATGAACTTCTCCACGTTCTCGCGGGCCTCGTCGTCGAAGTACTGGACCGGCGGGGACTTCATGAAGTAGCTCGATGCGGAGAGGATCGGGCCGCCGATGCCGCGGTCCTTGGCGATCTTCGCTGCACGCAGGGCGTCGATGATGACACCCGCGGAGTTCGGGGAGTCCCAGACCTCGAGCTTGTACTCGAGGTTCAGCGGGACGTCACCGAAGGCACGACCCTCCAGGCGGACGTAGGCCCACTTGCGGTCGTCGAGCCAGGCCACGTAGTCGGACGGGCCGATGTGGACGTTCTTCTCGCCGAGGTCCCGGTCGGGGATCTGGGAGGTGACGGCCTGCGTCTTGGAGATCTTCTTGGACTCCAGGCGGTCGCGCTCCAGCATGTTCTTGAAGTCCATGTTGCCGCCGACGTTCAGCTGCATCGTGCGGTCCAGGACGACGCCCCGGTCCTCGAACAGCTTCGCCATGACGCGGTGCGTGATGGTGGCGCCGACCTGCGACTTGATGTCGTCACCGACGATCGGGACACCGGCCTCGGTGAACTTGTCCGCCCATTCCTTGGTACCGGCGATGAAGACCGGGAGGGCGTTGACGAAGGCGACCTTGGCGTCGATGGCGCACTGGGCGTAGAACTTCGCGGCGTCCTCGGAACCGACGGGCAGGTAGCAGACGAGGACGTCCACCTGCTTGTCCTTGAGGACCTGGACGACGTCGACCGGCTCGGCCTCGGACTCCTCGATGGTCTGGCGGTAGTACTTGCCGAGGCCGTCGAGGGTGTGGCCGCGCTGCACGGTGACACCGGACGTGGGCACGTCGCAGATCTTGATGGTGTTGTTCTCGGAGGCGCCGATGGCGTCCGCAAGGTCGAGACCGACCTTCTTGGCGTCCACGTCGAAGGCGGCGACGAACTCGATGTCCTTGACGTGGTAGTCGCCGAACTGGACGTGCATCAGGCCGGGCACCTTGGACGCCGGGTCGGCGTCCTTGTAGTACTCGACTCCCTGTACCAGCGAGGCGGCGCAGTTGCCCACGCCGACGATGGCTACGCGAACCGAACCCATTCCGGTTGCTCCCTGTGTGTACGAGTGAGGCCCTGAACGGGACTCACGTGGCGGTGTCGCCGGGCAAATCCGGCCGAGGGGTGTCCTCGGACCGGGGCAGGTTGCCCGGCGCTCCATTGGTGGTGTTCTGCTGAGCGGACCCCTCGGAGCCGGAACCCTTCAGGTCCCGTCCGGCCCGCTCGCTCTCGATGAGCTCGTTCAGCCAGCGCACTTCGCGCTCCACGGACTCCATCCCGTGGCGCTGGAGCTCAAGCGTGTAGTCGTCGAGGCGTTCCCGGGTGCGTGCCAGCGAGGCGCGCATCTTCTCCAGGCGCTCCTCCAGCCGGCTGCGGCGGCCCTCCAGCACGCGCATGCGTACGTCTCGCGACGTCTGGCCGAAGAAGGCGAACCTCGCTGCGAAGTGCTCGTCCTCGTACGCGTCGGGGCCGGTCTGGGAGAGGAGTTCCTCGAAGTGCTCCTTACCTTCCGCCGTCAACCGGTAGACGATCTTGGCGCGGCGGCCGGCGAGCGGGGCGGTGAGAGCGTCCTCCCCGGTGTTCGCCGGTTCCTCGATCAACCAGCCGTTGACGACCAGCGTCTTGAGGCACGGATAGAGCGTCCCGTAGCTGAAGGCACGGAACACGCCGAGTGAGGTGTTGAGCCGTTTCCGCAGCTCATAGCCGTGCATCGGGGACTCGCGGAGCAGGCCGAGTACGGCGAACTCAAGGATGCCGGAGCGCCGGCTCATGATCGCCTCCTCTCGTCTGCCGCTCGTTGTCTCAGTCCGATGTATCGACTCGATACATCCAGACGATAGATCGACCTTCTCTCAGCGACAAGGGGGGTGACGGTGAACGGGATCACATCACCGATTCGCAGGAGGCAACTTGCCTGTTTTGGGGTGAACTTCGGGGCTCAGCGGGTTTTGGTGGTGCGTAGTCTGTGCGGCATGCAGACCACCGGGAACCGAGTGACGCCTGGGGGGCGTCCACGTCCCTGGTGCAGTACGGGTGAATGCAGGACCGACCACATCCGTACTTCGGGGGGACCGGAAACCAGCCGCCGTTTCCAGGCGCGCACGGGTGCGCCTGCCCGAGGAGTAATCGTTCGATGAGCGAGCACCGTCGCAAACCGCCGCAGCCGCAGGGAGGCGGAGGCGGACGTGCCGCGGCCCGACGCGGCCAGTCCGGCCCGTCCTCCGGCCGCCGTGCGGCACCGCGAGGCGCCACCGGGTCTTCTTCCGACTCCTATGGGTTCTCTTCCTATGGGTCGGACTCCCAGGGCCCGGGGGGTGAGGAGCGCCCCTACGGCAGCCGAGCGGAGGCCCGCCGGGCGGCGCAGAGAAACACAGGGGGCCGCCGCAGAGGGCCCGACAACGGGAGCCGTGGTCCGGGTGGTCCTGCCGGCCCGGGACGCGGCAGAGGCCGGATGGCCGGTCCGGGCAAGAAGCGCATCATCGACTACCCCAGGGCGAACAGGTTCGGCTGGCGCCGCTGGGTCCCCTCCTGGAAGCTCGTGTCCGGCCTGTGCCTGACCTTCCTGGGCAGTCTGGTCGCGCTGGTCGGTGTCGGGTACGCCATGGTGGGCGTGCCCAACGAGAACACCGCGGCCAAGTCCCAGAACAACGTCTACTACTGGGCCAACGGTCAGCAGATGGTCGCGACGGGCACGGGCGTGAACCGGCAGAACGTCACCATCGACCAGATCCCCCAGGCCATGCAGAACGCGGTGATCTCGGCCGAGAACAAGAGCTTCTACTCGGACTCGGGTGTCGACCCCATGGGCATCGCCCGTGCCCTGCTCAACATGGCCCGGGGTGGGCAGACGCAGGGTGGTTCGACGATCACCCAGCAGTTCGTCAAGAACACCTACCTCAGCCAGGACCAGACGGTCACCCGCAAGTTCAAGGAGATGTTCATCTCCATCAAGGTGGGGACCAAGCTCAAGAAGCCCCAGATCATGCAGGGCTACCTGAACACCTCGTACTTCGGCCGTGGCGCGTACGGCATTCAGGCCGCCGCCCAGACCTACTACGGCGTGGACGCGAAGGACCTCAAGCCGAGCCAGTGTGCCGTCCTGGCCGCGCTGCTCAAGGGTGCGACGTACTACGACCCGGCGGGCAACCCGGACATCGATCCCGCGGCCAGCAGGGAGGCCAACCTCAAGCGCTCGAAGGAACGCTGGGCCTGGATCCTCGAGGAGATGCACAAGGACAAGCGCCTCAGCGACGCCGACTACCAGACGGCCATCAAGCAGTACCCGATGCCGCAGGGCCGCAAGGCGATCAAGGGCATGACCGGCCAGATCAGCTACCTGGCCGACACGGCGAAGAAGTACGTCCTCGCACACTCGAACATCACCGAGGCGCAGTTCGACCAGGGCGGCTTCCAGATCTACACGACCTTCGACAAGAGCAAGGTCAACGAACTCAGTGCGGCCGTGCAGAAGGTCCAGAAGGAACGTCTGGACCCGAAGAAACGCGAGCGGGACAAGTACGTCCAGTTCGGCGCCGCGTCCGTGGTGCCCAATGACGGCGCGATCGTGGCTCTATACGGTGGCGCCGGTTACGAGAACAACCACTTCACGAACAACGCCGATACCTCCGGTGTCCCCGTCGGTTCGACGTGGAAGCCGTTCGTGCTGGCCGCGGCCATGCAGTACGGGACGTACAAGACCGCCCCTGAGGGAATCTCGCCGCTGAGCAAGTACAACGGTGACGATCACCTCAAAATCAGGCAGCAGGACGGCACCTATGTCCTGAACCCGGACAACTCGGTGTTCTTCCAGAACAATGAGAGTAAATATCCCTGGGGCTACATCTCGTTGCGCAAGGCGATGGAACAGTCCATCAACACTCCCTTCGTCCAGCTCGGTATGGACGTGGGTATGACGCACGTGCGTGACGTCGCCAAGGCATCCGGAATTCTGAACGACACGATGGCGCGCCTCAACGCGTCGTTCGCCATCGGTACCTCGACTCCCAGTGCGATCCGTATGGCCGACGCCTATGCGACTTTCGCGGCCTCGGGTAAGCAGGCGGACCCCTACTCGGTCGTCAGCGTCAAGAAGGACGGGCAGGAACTGAGCGGCTTCAGCAAGCCGACGGTCAAGCAGGCCATGGACGCCAACGTGGCGAACAACGTCACGGACACGCTCGAGAACGTCATCCAGAACGGTACGGGGCAGAACGCCAAGGCGCTGGGACGCACGGCGGCCGGCAAGACTGGTACCACCGACAGCAACAAGTCGGCCTGGTTCGTCGGTTACACCCAGCAGTTGTCGACATCGGTGGCCATGTTCCGTGAGAACCCGGAGGACCACGAGTTGCTGTCCATGAACGGCACGGCCGGCGTGGCGTCCATCCACGGTGGTGACATCCCGACGCTGGTGTGGACCGAGTACATGAAGGCTGCGCTGAAGGGGAAGTCCGATACCGGCTTCCCGGAGGCCACCAAGATCGGTCAGATCGCCGACGAGGCCGGGATGCCCTCCCCGACGCCCAGCCCGAGCATCACGCCGAGTGAGTCGCCCAGCGAGTCGCCGAGCGCCACGCCTAGTGAGACCGCCACTTCGCCGTCGCCGAGCCCGAGTGACACCTGCAACGACTTCAGCTGGAAATGCGACACCACCGGAGGCCAGGACGGCGGTACTGCCGGCGGGGGGGTGACCACCAGTCCCACGCCCACGGGCACGAGTGATACCACCAGAGGCAACGCCAACGGAGGTGGTCTCTTCGGAGGCCAGACCGGCTGAGCGACTGAAAGAGGCCGGTGTTCAGCGCATGAAAACGCGCTGAACACCGGCCTCTTTCAGTGCCGGGCTCTGAACGGAGACTGATTAACTCGGGTCCCTGGTGGAGCCATCGACCCACTTCGTGCAGTGGTTCAGCAGTGTGTTGCCCTCGAAAGTACCCACCTGGATGCCAACATTGAAGATGTTTCCGCCCTTGGCCACACTGGAATTGACTTCCTTGGATGTGGCATATCCGTCGTAGTCGGCGTGCCACGGGAAGTAAATGTACCCGTCCGTGTATGCCGTGACCAGTCGGATCGCCACGTGGTGCCCGTCGGCCTTGGTGTCCCACACCGTGAGATCGACGGAGGGAATGCTGGTGTCCTCGTAGTCCCAGCCGCTGGTGTTGACGGTCCCGCTGGCACCCGTGGTGTCACATCCGGCGAAATGCGTCGTGGCGGCCTGGGACGGGCTGGCCGCGACGCCCACGAGCAACATGGAGCCAGCGGCGACGAGGCCGATTCGCGATTTCTTTTTCATTTCCTTTGCCCCCTCTGGATTTGATCCGGATTTTATGCCCGGAAAGATCGTTGTGGCAAAATAGTTATTCTTCGCAATTAGGGCGTATATATTCCAAGTGGAATGCGACGATCCTCGCTGTCGGCGGACTCGCGTCTGCTACTCAGGTGAGTAGGGCAGGATGGGCCCCATGCCCAGTGCAGAGACGACGCCCGCGGGCGTGCGTGAGCCGGAGCCGGTGCGGCCGACCAGGGAAGACGCGGTCGCCGCGGCCGGCAGTGAGCTGATCGGCGGCCCCATCGGGCGGCGTGCCCTGCTCGGGACGTCCTGGTGGACGCCGCTACGAGTGGTGGTCCTCGTCGCGATCGGCATGTTCGCCCTGGGCCTGGTCCAGAAGGCGCCCTGCTACAACGGCGCCTGGTTCTTCGGCGCCAGTTCCCAGTACACCCACGCCTGTTACTCGGACATCCCGCACCTCTACCAGGGGCGCGGTTTCGCCGACGGTCTGGTGCCGTACTTCGACAAGCTCCCCGGCGACATGGACTACCTCGAATACCCGGTGCTGACCGGTGTGTTCATGGAGGTGGCCGCCTGGCTCACTCCGGGCAGCGGCAGCATCCAGCTCCAGGAGCAGGTGTACTGGTTCGTCAACGCCGGGATGCTGATGATCTGCGCCGCCGTCATCGCGGTGTGCGTGGTCCGCACCCACCGCCGACGCCCCTGGGACGGTCTGCTGGTCGCCCTCGCGCCCGCCTTCGCACTGACCGCCACCATCAACTGGGACCTCCTGGCGGTCGCTCTGACGGCCGCGGCGATGCTGATGTGGTCCCGGAGCCGCCCTCTCGCCTTCGGTGTCCTCCTGGGCCTGGCCACGGCCGCCAAGCTGTACCCCGTGTTCCTGCTGGGACCGCTGTTCCTGCTGTGCTGGCGCGCGGGCAGATGGCGGGAGTTCCTCGTCGCGACGGGCGGCGCGGTGGGCTCCTGGCTCGTGGTGAACCTGCCGGTGATGATCTTCGCCTTCCCCGGCTGGTCGAAGTTCTACACGTTCAGCCAGGAGCGGGGCGTGGACTTCGGCTCGTTCTGGCTGATCTGGGCGCAGAACACCACCAGCCCGCCGTCGACCGACTTCGTGAACAACGCGGCGATGGTCCTGGTACTGCTCTGTTTCCTGGGCATCGCCGCGCTGACCCTGACCGCCCCGCGCCGGCCGCGTTTCGCCCAGCTGGCCTTCCTGGTGGTCGCCGCCTTCATCCTGACCAACAAGGTCTACTCCCCGCAGTACGTCCTGTGGCTGGTCCCGCTGGCGGTCCTCGCCCGGCCCAAGTGGCGGGACTTCCTGATCTGGCAGGCGTGCGAGGTGGCGTACTTCCTCGGGATCTGGATGTACCTCGCGTACACGACCAGCGGAGACGCCCACAAGGGGCTGCCGACCGACGGCTACCACTGGGCCATCGCCGTGCACCTGCTGGGCACGCTCTACCTGTGCGCGATGGTCGTGCGCGACATCCTCATGCCCGAGCGGGACGTGGTTCGCCGCTCCGGTGACGACGACCCCTCGGGCGGGGTGCTCGACGGCGCGGAGGACGTCTTCGTGTTCGGTGCCGCGGCGCATCCCGCGCGCCACGCCGCCCACTTCGAGGGCCCGCAGGTCGAATGGGGAAGCCGGGCCTCCGAGGAGAGTTCGCTCTGAGCGAACAGCTCGGGTCCATGACGCGAGAAGGGCCGTACACGGGACTTCCGTGTACGGCCCTTCCGGCGTCCTGAGACCCTCAGCGGTCGACGAGACGGTCGAACTGGGTGGTGGTGTGCCGCAGATGGGCCACCAGCTCCTCGCCGACCTTCGGCTCCGGGGCGTCCGAGGGCACGAAGAGGATCGACACCTGCATGTGCGGCGGCTCCGCGAACCAGCGCTGCTTACCGCCCCACACGAACGGGGAGAGGTTCCGGTTCACCGTGGCGAGGCCGGCCCGTGCGACGCCCTTGGCACGCGGCATGACGCCGTGCAGGGCCTTCGGCGCCTCCAGGCCCACCCCGTGCGACGTACCGCCCGCCACGACCACCAGGAAGCCGTCCGAGGCCGACTTCTGCTGCCGGTAGCCGAACCGGTCGCCCTTGGCGACGCGGGTGACGTCCAGCACCGCCCCGCGGTACTCGGTGGCGTCGTGGTCCCCCAGCCACAGCCGGGTGCCGATCCGCGCCCGGAACCGGGTCTGCGGGAACTGCTGCTGCAGCCGGGCCAGTTCGTCGGCCTTGAGGTGGCTGACGAACATCGTGTGCAACGGCAGCCGGGCCGCGCGCAGCCGGTCCATCCAGCCGATGACCTCCTCGACGGCGTCCGAGCCGTCGGTGCGGTCCAGCGGCAGATGGATGGCGAAGCCCTCCAGCCGGACGTTCTCGATGGCGGCGTGCAGCTGCGGCAGGTCCTGCTCGCTGATGCCGTGCCGCTTCATGGTCGACATCACCTCGATGACCACCCGCGCGCCCACGAGGCCGTACACGCCGTCGATCGAGGACACCGAGCGGATGACCCGGTCGGGCAGCGGCACCGGCTCCTCGCCGCGCCGGTACGGCGTCAGCACCAGCAGGTCCCCGCCGAACCAGTCCTTGATGCGCGCGGCCTCGTACGTCGTGCCGACGGCGAGGACGTCCGAGCCCAGACGCGTGGCCTCCTCCGCCAGCCGTTCGTGCCCGAAGCCGTAGCCGTTGCCCTTGCAGACCGGGACCAGGCCCGGGAACTGCTCCTGCACGTGCTTGTGGTGCGCCCGCCAGCGCGCGGTGTCGACGTAGAGCGTGAGCGCCATGGCCGGACCTGGAACCTTTCTGGATGGCTGGGGTGTGCCAGAGGACTGCGGTGTGTCAGGGCTATAGAAGCACGGAGCGTGACGTCAGCGGCGCGACATGTAGATGTCGAGCGCCTTGTGGAGCAGCTTGTTCAGCGGGAAGTCCCACTCGCCGAGGTACTCGGCGGCCTGGCCGCCGGTGCCCACCTTGAACTGGATCAGTCCGAAGAGGTGGTCCGTCTCGTCCAGCGAGTCGGAGATGCCCCGCAGGTCGTAGACGGTGGCGCCGAGCGCGTAGGCGTCGCGCAGCATCCGCCACTGCATGGCGTTGGACGGCCGGACCTCGCGCCCGATGTTGTCCGAGGCGCCGTAGGAGTACCAGACGTGGCCGCCCACGATCAGCATGGTCGCCGCGGACAGGTTCACCCCGTTGTGCCGGGCGAAGTACAGCCGCATCCGGTTGGGGTCCTCGGTGTTCAGGGCCGTCCACATGCGCTGGAAGTACGACAGCGGGCGCGGCCGGAAGTGGTCGCGCACGGCCGTGATCTCGTACAGCCGCTGCCACTCCGCCAGGTCCTCGTAACCGCCCTGGACGACCTCGACACCGGCCTTCTCGGCCTTCTTGATGTTGCGCCGCCACAACTGGTTGAAGTTCTTGTGGACCTCTTCCAGGGAGCGGTTCGCCAGCGGCACCTGGTAGACGTAGCGCGGCTGGACGTCGCCGAAGCCGGCGCCGCCGTCCTCGCCCTGCTGCCAGCCCATCCGGCGCAGCTTGTCGGCCACCTCGAAGGCACGCGGCTCGATGAAGTCGGCCTCGATGTCGCGCAGCCGCTTCACGTCCGGGTTCTGGATGCCCGCCTTGATGGAGTTGGCCTCCCAGCGCCGGATGATCACCGGCGGCCCCATCTTCACGGAGAACGCGCCCTGGTGCTTGAGGTGGGCCAGCATCGGCTGGATCCAGTCGTCGAGGTTCGGCGCGAACCAGTTGATGACCGGGCCCTCGGGCAGGTAGGCCAGATAGCGCTTGATCTTGGGCAGCTGGCGGTACAGCACCAGACCCGCGCCGACCATCTCGCCGGTGCGCTCGTCGAACCAGCCGAGGTTCTCCGAACGCCACTCCGCCTTGACATCGGCCCAGGCCGGGACCTGCATGTGGCTAGCCGCCGGCAGACTCTGGATGTACGCCAGATGCTGTTCGCGGCTGATGGTCCTCAGGGTCAGGCTCATGTAGGGGCGCTCCTCGGGCTGGTGTGTCCCCATGGGTACAGGGGCTCCGGCTCTCGCGCCGAAGCCTACTGCGCCTCGCCCGCGGCCCGACCGGGCGTACGGCACCAACGTCCCGGCCCTGGCCGGGCCGGGACGTTCCGCTGGGGTGCGGACGGTGCCCGCGGGTCAGCCGAACAGCCCGCCGTTCGCCATCCCGATGAAGAAGCCGACGCCCGAGGCACCCAGACCCAGGACCAGACCGAAGCGCTCGCGTGTGGTGATCGAGACCCACTGCCCGTACAGGCCGGTGAAGATGCCGATCAGACCGGCCCAGGAGCTGAGCAGGTGGAGGCCGTGGAAGAAGCACGTGATGAAGGCGATCAGCCCCAGCGCCAGGGTCACCGCCATCAGCGAGTCCTGGAGCGGATGGGTCTTGCCGTCCGTGGCGAACAGGGATCCGGCGGTGTTGGGTCGCAATGCCTGTGCCATAGGGCACCTCCTGCGGAAGACGGCGCATCGTAGCGCCATACACACCCGATGTGTACAGATTGCGTGCCCTGGCGGCCGGATTTCAACCGGAAGCGGGTGTGCGGGTACTCTGTACCCTCTGCACCGGTGTCTGCCCATGCCGTGACAGGGGATCCCGCGGGAAGCCCCCGATTGTCAGTGGCCGCCGATACCGTTGCGTACGCATCACAACCCTCCTGCCACGGAACGACCGTGGCCGCTGAGTCCAAAGGAGGTGGGTTCCACATGCGTCACTACGAGGTGATGGTCATCCTCGACCCCGATCTGGAGGAGCGCGCCGTCGCCCCCCTGATCGAGAACTTCCTCTCCGTCGTCCGTGAGGGCAACGGCAAGGTGGAGAAGGTCGACACCTGGGGCCGTCGTCGTCTCTCGTACGAGATCAAGAAGAAGCCTGAGGGCATCTACTCGGTCATCGACCTGCAGGCCGAGCCTGCGGTCGTGAAGGAGCTCGACCGCCAGATGAACCTGAACGAGTCGGTCCTCCGGACCAAGGTCCTCCGCCCCGAGACCCACTGAGCTTTCCGCTCAGCTGAGCTCGGGATTCGAGTAGCAGCAAGCAGCCAGCAGCAAACCCGCCGAGAGGTTCCCCCATGGCAGGCGAGACCGTCATCACGGTCGTCGGCAATCTTGTCGACGACCCCGAGCTGCGCTTCACCCCGTCCGGTGCGGCGGTCGCGAAGTTCCGCGTCGCGTCCACTCCCCGCACCTTCGACCGCCAGACGAACGAGTGGAAGGACGGCGAGAGCCTCTTCCTCACCTGCTCGGTATGGCGGCAGGCGGCGGAGAACGTCGCCGAGTCGCTCCAGCGAGGCATGCGCGTCATCGTGCAGGGCCGGCTGAAGCAGCGGTCCTACGAGGACCGTGAGGGTGTCAAGCGCACGGTCTACGAGCTGGACGTCGAGGAAGTCGGCGCCAGCCTGCGGAACGCCACGGCCAAGGTCACCAAGACCGCCGGTGGTGGCGGTCGCGGTGGCCAGGGCGGTTACGGCGGCGGTGGCGGCCAGGGTGGCGGCGGCTGGGGCGGTGGCTCCGGCGGCGGCCAGCAGGGCGGCGCTCCCAACGACGACCCCTGGGCCTCCGGTGCTCCCGCCGGTGGCGGCAACCAGGGCGGCGGCTGGGGCGGTGGCTCCGGCAGCGGCGGTGGCGGCGGCTACTCGGACGAGCCTCCCTTCTAGGCCCCCGGGCCGAGGAGCGGGGCACACCCAAACTTCTTGATCACACAGGAGAAACACCATGGCGAAGCCGCCTGTGCGCAAGCCTAAGAAGAAGGTCTGCGCTTTCTGCAAGGACAAGGTCCAGTACGTGGACTACAAGGACACGAACATGCTGCGGAAGTTCATTTCCGACCGTGGCAAGATCCGTGCCCGCCGCGTGACCGGCAACTGCACGCAGCACCAGCGTGACGTCGCCACGGCCGTCAAGAACAGCCGTGAGATGGCGCTGCTGCCCTACACCTCCACTGCGCGCTAAGGGAAGGGTGACCGACCAATGAAGATCATCCTGACCCACGAGGTCTCCGGCCTCGGTGCCGCCGGTGAAGTCGTCGACGTCAAGGACGGCTACGCCCGCAACTACCTGATCCCGCGGAAGTTCGCGATCCGCTGGACCAAGGGTGGCGAGAAGGACGTCGAGCAGATCCGTCGTGCTCGCAAGATCCACGAGATCCAGACCATCGAGCAGGCCAACCAGGTGAAGGCCCAGCTCGAGGGCGTCAAGGTCCGCCTGGCCGTCCGTGCCGGCGACGCCGGTCGCCTCTTCGGGTCCGTCACCCAGGCCGACATCGCCTCGGCGATCAAGGCTGCGGGTGGTCCTGAGGTCGACAAGCGTCGCATCGAGGTCGTCTCGGCGATCAAGACCCTGGGCGCCCACGAGACGTCCGTGCGTCTGCACCCCGAGGTTGCCGCCAAGGTCAACATCGAGGTCGTCGCGGCCTGACGCTGCGCTCTGCCTGAGCCGTAGCGGAAAGGGGCCGCACCCGTCATGGGTGCGGCCCCTTTCGTTTCACGTGAAACATGACAGCTTGCGACGTTTCACGTGGAACCCCGTCGGCGGGTGTGCCGGTCAGCGGGTGGCGCCCGTCACGATCCAGCGGCCCGAGCGTGCCCGCAGCCAGAGAGTCAGCAGTCGCACGGCCATCATCAACGTCATGGCCGCCCAAAGGGCGGTGAGCCCACCGCCGAGGGCGGGAACCAGCAGCGCCACCGGTGTGAAGACCGCGAGTGTGACGACCATGGCCCAAGCCAGGTAGGGCCCGTCCCCGGCCCCCATCAGAACGCCGTCTAGGACGAACACCACGCCGGAGATCGGCTGGGAGAGCGCCACGACGAGCAGGGCGGGCAGTGCGGTCTGCTTCACGACAGGGTCGCTCGTGAACAGCGGGAGGAACAGCGGCCGGGCGATCACCACGAGCAGACCCAGGCCCACACCGGTGGCGATGCCCCACTGCACCATGCGCCGACAGGCCTCGCGGGCCCCGGCAGCGTCGTCCGCGCCCAGATACCGGCCGATGATCGCCTGCCCGGCGATGGCGATCGCGTCCAGGGCGAAGGCCAGCAGGCTCCACAGTGAAAGGACGATCTGGTGGGCGGCGATGTCCGCGTCACCCATGCGGGCCGCCACGGCAGTCGCGATCATGAGGATGGCCCGCAGGGAGAGCGTCCGGACCAGCAGCGGCAGGCCGGCCTGCGCGGACGCCCGGATGCCGGCGGAATCGGGGCGCAGTGACGCCCCGTGTCTGCGGGCGCCACGTATGACGACGGCCAGGTAGACCGCCGCCATCGCGCACTGGGCGATGACGGTGCCCCATGCGGAACCGGCGATGCCCAGTCCGGCGCCGTAGACGAGACCGGCGTTGAGCCCGGCGTTGGCGACGAAGCCCGCGACGGCGACGTACAGCGGGGTACGGGTGTCCTGGAGGCCGCGCAGGACACCCGTGGCGGCGAGCACGATCAGCATGGCCGGGATGCCCAGTGAGGAGATCCGCAGGTAGGTGGTCGCGTAGGGAGCCGCGGTGGCCGAGGCGCCGAAGGCGTCCACGATTCCTGGGGCGAGAGGCAGGACCAGAGCTATGACCGCGGCGCCGAGCAGCAGTGCCAGCCAGATCCCGTCCATGCCCTGGCGGATGGCCGCTTGGAGATCACCGGAGCCGACCCGGCGGGCGACCGCGGCCGTCGTGGCGTAGGCGAGGAAGACGAAGATGCTCACGGCGGTGGTCAGAAGGGCCGAGGCGACCCCGAGGCCGGCGAGCTGTGCGGTGCCGAGATGGCCGACGATCGCACTGTCGGCCATGACGAAGAGCGGTTCCGCGACGAGCGCGCCGAAGGCCGGGACGGCCAGCGCGACGATCTCTCTGTCGTGCCGTCGGCGGGTGGCCTGGGGGATCGCGGGGGCCTGTGGCATGGGTCCTAATGTAATCGTCCACAGGTAAGAGATGCAATCCTGAAGTGACCCTTACGTATGTGTGGGCGGACCACGCTTTCGCGCGCTGTTCGAAGCGATCTTGGTCCGACCGGGGAAGTTTTTCTTCTGCACAGCCGGTGGACGGGAAAGCAGCAGCTCAGAGCCTGTGAACAAGAGAGATCGAGGGCTTGTTCACAGGGCTGTCCACCGTGTCGTGCACAGGTTTCAGGGGGTTCTCCACAGCATACGGGCCGTCGTCCACATGGCCTGTGGATAACCAGATTGGCTGACGGTGCCCGCGGGCCTACCGTGGTCCGGCACCCGCTCCTCGTCACGGCCTCGGAAGCCTCGTGAAACCGACGCGCGCAGAACCGGAATGGGGCGACCTAGTTGTCAGTGCCGTGCCGTAGAACAGAGGCACGGCGAGGTCCGCCGGGCGGACGGGGAGGAGGTGGCTCGGTGAGCATTTCCGAGCCCTTGGACGATCCGTGGGCCGGCGCCGGTCCCAGTGATCGTATGCCCGCCTCCCGCCGACGGGGCGAGGGCGGCCGGGGCCGGGACGACCGGCACGACCGTGGCCGGGACAGCGGGGAATGGGACGGCTCGGGGCCCACCTTCGAGCGGGTCCCCCCGCAGGACCTGGACGCCGAACAGTCCGTGCTCGGCGGCATGCTGCTCTCGAAGGACGCCATCGCCGACGTCGTCGAGATCCTCAAGGGCCACGACTTCTACAAGCCGGCGCACGAGACGATCTACCAGGCGATCCTCGACGTCTATGCCAAGGGTGAGCCGGCCGACCCCATCACCATCGCCGCGGAACTCACCAAGCGCGGTGAGATCAACAAGGTCGGTGGTGCGGCCTATCTGCACACCCTCGTCCAGACGGTGCCGACGGCGGCGAACGCCGAGTACTACGCGGAGATCGTCCACGAGCGGGCCGTGCTGCGCCGCCTGGTCGAGGCCGGTACCCGCATCACACAGATGGGATACGCGGCAGACGGCGACATCGACGAGATCGTCAACAGCGCGCAGGCCGAGATCTACGCCGTCACCGAGCAGCGGACCAGTGAGGACTACCTGCCGCTCGGCGACATCATGGAGGGCGCCCTCGACGAGATCGAGGCGATCGGCTCCCGCACCGGCGAGATGACCGGCGTGCCCACCGGCTTCACGGACCTCGACTCCCTCACCAACGGTCTGCATCCGGGACAGATGATCGTCATCGCCGCCCGTCCCGCGATGGGCAAGTCCACGCTCGCCCTGGACTTCGCACGGGCCGCGTCGATCAAGAACAATCTGCCCAGCGTCATCTTCTCCCTCGAAATGGGCCGCAACGAGATCGCGATGCGTCTGCTGTCCGCCGAGGCCCGGGTCGCCCTGCACCACATGCGTTCCGGCACCATGACCGACGAGGACTGGACCCGGCTGGCCCGCCGGATGCCGGACGTCTCGGCGGCGCCGCTCTACATCGACGACTCCCCGAACCTGTCGATGATGGAGATTCGCGCCAAGTGCCGGCGGCTCAAACAGCGCAACGACATCAAGCTCGTGATCATCGACTACCTCCAGCTGATGCAGTCCGGCGGCAAGCGCTCCGAGAGCCGTCAGCAGGAGGTCTCGGACATGTCCCGGAACCTCAAGCTGCTGGCGAAGGAGCTGGAGGTCCCGGTGATCGCGCTCTCGCAGCTCAACCGCGGTCCCGAGCAGCGCACGGACAAGAAGCCGATGGTGTCCGACCTGCGTGAGTCCGGCTCCATCGAGCAGGACGCCGACATGGTCATCCTGCTCCACCGCGAGGACGCCTACGAAAAGGAGTCGCCGCGCGCCGGTGAGGCGGACATCATTGTCGGCAAGCACCGTAACGGTCCGACCGCGACGATCACGGTGGCCTTCCAGGGCCACTACTCACGCTTCGTCGACATGGCACAGACCTGATCGGTGCCTGTTCTCTGGTTCCGTGTCCGTGACGACCATGGTGGGCAGATGGCATCGGTCAAGCAGTTCCAGGTCACCTTCGACTGCGCGGAACCCGAGCGTGTGGCGCGCTTCTGGTGCGAAGTGCTGGGCTACGTCGTACCGCCACCGCCGCAGGGGTTCGCCACGTGGGAAGACTTCGACCGCTCGCTGCCGCCGGAGCGCCAGGGCGCGGCGTTCGCCTGCGTGGATCCCTCGGGCGTCGGCCCGCGACTGTTCTTCCAGCGTGTCCCCGAAGGGAAGGTCGTCAAGAACCGGGTTCATCTGGATGTCCGGGTCGGCACCGGGCTCGTGGGTGAGGAGCGCCTCGCCGTGCTCGAGGCCGAATGCGCGCGGCTCGTCGCACTCGGCGCGGTACGCGAACGGCTGCTCGTGGCCGACGACCACAACGAATCGTGCATAGGGATGCGTGACATCGAGGGCAACGAGTTCTGTCTCGACTGAGGGCCCGAACGGGTCCGTGCCGCAGAAACGCGCTCGACGCCGGTCCGGACAACGGGTGGACTGGGCGCATGACGACATTCCAGGATGAGCTGCTCCCTGCCACTCGACGGGCGCTGCTGCACAGGATCGCCGTGGCCCAGACCGAAGGCCGCGCGCCGTCGCTGGCGGCCGCGGTCGTGCGAGGCGGCCGGACCGTCTGGCACGGGGCGCGTACCTCCGTGGACGGGCACGGACCGGACGAGAACGTGCAGTACCGGATCGGCTCCATCACCAAGACGTTCACGGCCGTGCTGGTGCTCCGGCTGCGCGACGAGGGGCTGCTCGACCTTGGCGACCCACTGGAGAAGTATCTGCCGGGCACCGGCGCGGGGGAGGCGACGATCATCCAACTCCTCGCGCACACCGCCGGGCTGGCAGCCGAGTCCCCGGGCCCCTGGTGGGAGCGCACCCCGGGTTCGCTGCGACCGGAGCTGAGCGACGTCCTCGGCGAGCAGCCCTTGCTGCACCCCGTCGGGCGCCGGCACCACTACTCCAACCCCGGCTACACCCTGCTCGGGGCGCTGGTCGAGGAGCTCCGTGGCGCCCCCTGGGAGCAGGTGCTCCGGCGAGAGGTGCTCGAACCCCTGGGCCTCGACCGCACGAGCGCCCAGCCGCAGGCACCGCACGCGGGTGGGTGGGCGGTGCATCCGTGGGCCGACGTCATGCTTCCGGAGCCGCTGGAGGACCTCGGCCGGATGGCGCCCGCGGGACAACTCTGGTCGACCACCGGCGACCTGGCCCGCTTCGCCGTCTTCCTGACGGCCGGTGACGATCGGGTGCTGAGCGCCGAGTCGGTACGCGAGATGCGTGTTCCGGCGGCTCCGGCAGAGCCCGCCGATGTGCTGGACGGCGCCACCTATGGTCTCGGTCTGCAGATCCAGCGCCGGGACGGCAGGCTCCTCGTCGGGCACTCCGGCTCGCTGCCCGGTTTCCTTGCCTGCCTCACCATCAGCGTGGACGAGGACGTGGCGGCCGTGGTGCTGGCGAACTGCACCTCCGGTCCGCTGACGTCCACCGTCGGCGCCGACCTCGTCCGGATCGTCGCGGAGGCCGAACCGCGTATCCCGGAGCCGTGGCGGCCACTGACCCAGGTCGATCCGGCCGTACTCGACTTGGCCGGGCAGTGGTACTGGGGCACGCACCCCTTCGCGCTCCGGGTGACGGCCGACGGGCTGATCTCGCTGGGACCGCTGACGGGCGCCGGCCGCCGCGCCCGCTTCCGTCCCAACGGCGACGGAACGTGGACCGGTCTGGAGGGCTACTACGCCGGAGAGCTTCTCCGGCCCGTACGGCGCCCCGACGGAGTGGTGAGCCACCTGGACCTCGGATCGTTCGTGTTCACGCGTCAGCCGTACGACGAGACGTCTCCTGTGCCCGGCGGGGTGGCCCCCGAGGGGTGGCAGGGGATCGGCTGACCGAGGCGGAGCAGGGCGGCGTTTCACGTGAAACGCCGCCCGTGCGCCTTCGGTGCTCAGATCTCCAGCTTGAAGCCCACGTGTGAGGCGGTGAAGCCCAGCCGCTCGTAGAAACGATGGGCGTCGGTGCGCGAACTGTCCGACGTCAACTGCACCAACTGGCAGCCCTGGCGACGGGATTCGTCGATCGCCCACTCGATGAAACGGGTGCCCAGCCCGCTGCCACGCTCGTCCGCATGGATCCGTACGCCCTCGATGATCGACCGGGTGGCGCCGCGCCGGGACAGGCCGGGGATGATGGTGAGCTGGAGCGTGCCCACGACACGGCCCTCGCGGACGGCGACGACCAGCTGCTGGTTGGGGTCGGCGCTGAGGCGCTCCAGTGCGCGCAGGTAGGGCGCGAGGTCGTCAGGCGACTCCCGTTCGGCGCCGAGCGGGTCGTCGGCGAGCATCCCGACGACGGCCGGCACGTCGTCGGCCACCGCGGCACGTATGTCCAGATCTTCCATGGCCGGAGCCTACGCGGGGACGTTCAGCGACTCCACGACCCGGACCAGGGGGGCCAGTTCCGGATTCCCGGCCGCTTCGTCGAGGGCCTCGCGCAACGCGGTGTCGTTGGTGGGGCGAGCCTGTTCGAGCAGATGCAGCCCTGCCTCGGTGACGTTGGTGTAGATGCCCCGCCGGTCCGTCGGGCAGAGATAGCGCTCCAGGAGGCCACGGTCCTCGAGGCGGGTCACCAGCCGGGTGGTCGCGCTCTGACTGAGCACGACCGCGTCGGCGACCTGCTTCATCTGCAGATGTCCTCCTTCACCGTCGTGCTGTCGGCTGAGGACGTCGAGCAGGGAGTATTCGCGCACGCTCAGGTCGTGCTTCGACTGAAGGGCGCGCTCGATGTGCGCCTCGATCCTGCCGTGCAGCAGAGAGAGGGCGCACCAGCCCTGGGCGAGGGCGGTGAGAGCGGGATCCGTGGCAGTCATAGGGCGTTTTCCTCCGTCCCGGAGCGACTGAACCCAGGATAGAGCAGGTACGCAATATCCCCCTGTTGCATGTAGCCCGCGTCTGCAACTATTGTGGACGCACGTTAAGCGCACCTGCAATCTTCTGGGAAGGTTTCATCCCCATGCCTCTCGCGCTTCTGGCCCTCGCGATCGGGGCCTTCGGAATCGGCACGACCGAGTTCGTGATCATGGGCCTGTTGCCCGAGGTGGCGGGCGACTTCGGGGTTTCCATCCCCACCGCCGGCCTTCTGGTGACCGGCTACGCGCTCGGCGTGGTGGTCGGTGCCCCGCTGATGACCGTTCTCGGCACCCGGCTCCCGCGCAAGCGGATGCTGATGCTGCTGATGGGCCTGTTCATCGTCGGCAACCTGGTGTCCGCGACGGCCCCTGTCTTCGCCGTCATGCTGATCGGCCGCGTGATCGCCTCCCTCGCCCACGGTGCGTTCTTCGGCATCGGCTCGGTGGTGGCGGCCGAACTGGTCGCGCCGAGCAAGAAGGCGGGGGCCATCGCGATGATGTTCACCGGCCTCACCGTGGCCAACGTGGTCGGGGTCCCCCTCGGCACCCTCGTCGGGCAGCACGTCGGCTGGCGCGTCACCTTCGGCATCGTCGCCGCGCTCGGCGTCGTGGGCCTGGCCGGTATCGCCCGGCTGGTGCCCGAGCTGCCCAGGCCGGCCGGGGTGCACCTACGGCACGAGCTGGCCGCGTTCAAGAACGCCCAGGTCCTGCTCGCCATGGCGATGACCGTTCTCGGCTTCGGCGGGGTCTTCGCGGCCATCACCTACATCGCGCCGATGATGACCCGGGTCACCGGCTTCGCCGACGGCTCAGTCACCTGGCTGCTGGTCCTCTTCGGACTCGGCATGGTGGGCGGAAACCTCGTCGGCGGGAAGTTCGCCGACCGAGCCCTGATGCCCATGCTGTACGTGTCCCTGGGCGCCCTGGCCGCCGTTCTCGCCCTCTTCACGCTCACCGCGCACCACAAGATCGCGGCTGCTCTGACCGTGGCCCTGATCGGTGCCCTGGGCTTCGCCACCGTGCCGCCGCTGCAGAAGCGGGTCCTCGACCAGGCGCACGGTGCCCCCACCCTGGCCTCGGCCGTGAACATCGGTGCCTTCAACCTCGGCAATGCCCTGTCCGCCTGGCTCGGCGGCATGGTGATCGCCGCCGGCTACGGCTACACGTCTCCCAACTGGGTCGGCGCCGCCCTGGCCGCGGCCGCCCTGGTCCTTGCCTTCCTGTCGGGCGTACTGGAACGCCGTGACGACGCTCCGGCCACCGTGACCGCTGGCGGCAGTCCCGCCCGGCAGCACGACCCCGTCCACCACTGAGCCCGGCTACGGCACCGCACGCCATCCCCGCACCTGAACCCCAGCACCTCCGGAGGAGAAAGAACCCATGAACACCACCACCGTCGCCCCACTCACCATTCAGGACGCCGAACTGCTGATCGCCGAGGCCCGGCGAGCCGCAGAGGCCGCCGGAGCCACTGTCAGCGTCACCGTCCTGGACGCCGGAGGCCACCTGCTGGCCTTCCGGCGGGACGACCGCGCCGTCCCGATCTCCGGCGAGACCAGCACCCTCAAGGCATACACGGCGCTGCAGTTGAACACCCCCACCGCCGACCTCGTCGACGCCGTCCAGCCAGGTGGTCTCTTCCACACCCTGCCGACGGCGCTGGACCGGCCGCTTCTCTTCATCGCCGGGGGCGTCCCCGTCCAGCGTGACGGCCGACTCGTCGGGGCCGTCGGCGTCGGCGGCGGCACCCCCGACCAGGACCACGGCTTCGCCGTCACCGCCGTGGCGGCCCTGTCCTGACGGAGCCTCAGCCCGCCGCCACCGTCAGCGGCGCGAACCGCCGTGTCCAGTCGCCCGGCAGCTCCGCGATGCCGCACGTCATGACGGAGTTCATGGCGACGGAGGTCAGTCCGCGCGCCTTCAGCCAGGTCAGCAGTTCCTCGTGCCGCACATCGACGTCCGTGCGCAGCGGACGGTCGGTGTGCGCGGCGAGCGAGGTGATGAGGGCCTTCGCCGTCGGAGTGTCACGGGCGATCAACGGACCGATGACATGGGTGTCCATGTTGGGCCACGCGGCCGCGTAGCCCACGATCCGGCCGTCGTCCACGGCCACGCGGAGCTGATCCGAGAAGGCGGGCAGTCGGGTGATCAGGGGGGTGCGGTCGCTGCCGAACACCTCCCCGTCCAATTCGAGAAGGGAACCGAGGTCCTCGGCGGTGGCCGGACGCGTCGCCACCCGGGGTTCGGGGCCGCCCGGGGTGAAGGGCCCGGACACCATCTCCGAGCGTCCCGTGGTCTTGAACCCCAGCTCCTCGTAGAGCGGACGGCCGTACGGGGTGGCGTACAGAGTCAGCGGGGTCGTCCCTGTCCTGGAGAGGACGTGCCGCATCAGCCGGCGCCCGACACCCTGACGGGAATGCCGTTCGGCGACCAGAACCATGCCGATCGCGCCGAGATCCGGGCGCCCTGCCGGGCCGTACTCCGTGACGACGCAGGCGGCGACCAGGCCTCCGCCGGGGTCGTCGATGCCGTAGCCCTGTCCGGCCGTGAGGAGGAAACGCCACTTGTGTTCCTCGCGCGACCACCCCCGGTCCACGGACAGGTCGGCGCAGGCGGTGAGATCGCGTGGCGTCAGTCGGCGAATGGGCAGAGCGGCGAGGGAAGGAGTTGGCACGCAGGTCAGGCTTGCCGACCCGCACCCCCGGCGTCCACCCGTTTCGAAGGAGACACGCGCGCTTTTGGCCATGTCGTCGTCACGAGTGCAGCTCCTGGAGCGGCGCGTTGTTTCACGTGAAACAACGCAGGACGGACCGCTGTGCGCGGTGTCGCAGGGGTGGTGGGGGGTAGTCGTGCCCGGGGTGGCCGCGGGTAGTGTCGGGTCCGGTTCACGTCCGAGGCACGGCCTCACGGCGGGAGCGGGCCCGACCAGAGGGAGCCGGCCGTCAACGGGGGAACGCAGGCACTTTTCGAGTGAAGTGCCGGGACCGACCGCAAGATGTTCGAGGCGAGGCACACCATGGACGCTCCGACCAGCGCGTCGACGGGGCACCGCGTCCCGCCGCAGCGCGGCGCACCACCGCGGCAGGAGGCCTCCCCGGACGCGGTCCGCGTGCGCGACACCCTGGCGGAGATCCGTCCGATCGCCGACAAGGTCACCTCGTACTTCTACGCGCTGCTCTTCGTCCGCCACCCCGAGCTGCGTTCGCTCTTCCCGGCCGCCATGGACACCCAGCGGGAGCGGCTGCTGAAAGCCCTGCTCACGGCTGCCGAGCACATCGACAACACGCCCGTCCTGGTCGAGTACCTGCAGAATCTGGGCCGTGGGCACCGCAAGTTCGGCACCCGCGCCGAGTACTTCCCGGCTGTTGGCGAGTGCCTCATCGGGGCGCTGAGCAGGTACGCCTCGGGCAGCTGGAGTCCCGAGACAGAAGCGGCCTGGGTGCGGACGTACACGACGATGTCCCAGGTGATGATCGACGCGGCGGCCACGGACGAGCTGCGGGCACCCGCCTGGTGGCACGCGGAGGTCCTCACGCACGAGCCCAGGACCGCGGACGTCGCGGTGCTCACGGTCCGCCCGGAGCAGCCGTACCCCTTTCTCGCCGGGCAGTACGCCGCCATCGAGACGCCCTGGTGGCCTCGGGTCTGGCGGCACTACTCCTTCGCCTCCGCGCCCCGCTCGGACGGACTGCTCACCTTCCACGTGAAGGCCGTCCCGGCCGGCTGGGTCTCCAACGCCCTGGTACACCGTGCCCGCCCCGGAGACGTGGTCCGCCTCGGGCCGCCCGGCGGCTCCATGACCGTCGACCACACCCGGGACAACGGACTGCTCTGCCTGGGCGGCGGCACCGGCATCGCACCGATCAAGGCGCTGGTCGAGGACATCGCCGATCGCGGCGCACGCCGTCCCGTCGAGGTGTACTACGGCGCCCGCACCGATCACGACCTGTACGACCTCGACACCCTGCTCCGACTTCAGCAGAGCCTTCCCTGGCTCGCGGTGCGCGCCGTCGTCGACCAGCGGGCACGGATCCAGCTCCCTGACGCGCTCCGCGGGCGCGGCCCATGGACCGGGTACGACGCCTACGTCTCGGGCCCGCCCGGCATGATCCGCAGTGGTGTCCATGCGCTGCGGGACGCCGGGGTCCCCGCGCACCGCATACGGCACGACTCGGTCGAGGAACTGGTAGTCGGCGGTTGAGCCGTCACCCGAGGTCGGGGGCGTGCATGGCCCGGACACCCTCGATGTTGCCGTCGAGGTAGTGCCGCAGGGACAGCGGGACGAGGTGGACGGAGGCGATCCCGACCCGGGTGAAAGGGACGCGGACGATCTCGTACTCACCCGCGGGCTCGTCGATTTCGGGGCCGTGCCGGCGCTCGGGGTCCATGGACTCCAGCCGGCAGACGAAGAAGTGCTGGACCTTCACGCCGGTCGCGCTGCCGCTGTCGCCTATGTGCTCCACGGTGTCCACGAAGCAGGGCACCACGTCGGTGATCTTGGCGCCGAGTTCCTCGTCCACCTCGCGGTGCAGGGCGTCGACGACGGTGCTGTCCTCCGGCTCGACGCCGCCACCGGGGGTCACCCAGTAGGGATCGACACCGGGCTTGGTGCGCTTGATCAGGATCAGGTCATCGCCGTCCAGAAGAACGGCACGCGCGGTGCGCTTGACCACGGGTCGGACGGTCATGGGAGAAATGTGGCCCAGCTCGTTCCACGTGAAACATCGCGAGGACCCATCGGGCGGCCGTACCCCGCGAACGTCACGGAAACGTACTCAGGCCCAGTCCGCGGCCGCGTGCCGGAGCCATTCGTGCGCCCGCGCCACATGGGGCATGGCGAGCGTGCCGGTACGCACCACCAGGAAGTACGTCCGCAGCGGAGGTACCGCGGGATCGTGCAGGGCCATGACCTCACCGCGTTCCAGAGCTGCGGCGCACAGGTACCGGGGCAGCACGGCGAGCCCGGCACCCGCGACCGTACAGGCGAGGACCGCGCGCAGGTCCGGTACGACGACCGTGCCCGAGGCGGCCGGACGGGCGTCGAACACGGAGCCCCAGTAGCGGGAGACGAAGGGCAGCGATTCATGGACCTCCACGACAGGCAGGTACTCCAGGGCGGGCGCACCCTTGTCCCCCACCGTCCCGGTGCCGATCTCCGCAGCCCAGCGCGGAGCGGCGACCAGCACGTGCTCCTCGTCGCAGAGCGCGGTGGCGGTGAGCAGGGCGCCGCGCGGCCGGAGGGTACTGATGACCAGGTCGTGGTGTCCGGCGGACAGCCCCTCCAAGGTCTCCTCGGCGTTTCCGAAGGAGGCCCGCAGTGCGAAGCCCTGGCCGTCGTCACCGGCGAGCTCGGTGAGGGCGGGGAGGGCGCGCTCGGCCGTGAACTCCGGCGGGCCGGCGAGATGCAGGGTGCGGACCGAGAATTCGTCGTCGAGGCCGCGTTCCGCGATCTCCACGAGGGCGTCGAGGTGAGGGGCGGCCTTGTGGGCGAGTTCGTCGCCGATCGTCGTGGGGGTCACCCCGCGGGCCTGGCGCAGGAAGAGCGGACGGCCCAGCTGCCGTTCCAGGGTCCGGATCTGGGAGGTCACGGCCGGCTGTGAGAGGCCGAGCAGAGCGGCGGCGCGGGTGAAGGATCCGGCTCGGTGCACGGTCACGAAGGTGCGCAGCAAAGCCAGATCCATCGCACGCCCTCCCGTTTGCCCCGCCCCTTTCGCGGCCCCTGGGCAGGTCCACAACTATAAATAAGTCGATAGGTCTCTGCCGCTACAGTGATTGGACACTGACGCAGAGTCAACTAGCCTTGGTCGCGTGGTTCTTGGCGCGCGAGAACCGGGACGGTCCGAGTCACGAGGGGGGAGGCTCGGACCGTCCGCCATGCGTAGCCGGACCGGTGCGGGCGTCCGTATTCCGGTCACCTGGCCGACTCGTCGAGTGCGCGGAGCACATCGGCCACCAGATCCTCGGGGTCCTCGGCCCCGACCGACAGCCGGATGAAGCCCTCCGGTACGTCGTCCCCGCCCCAGCGCCGGCGTCGCTCGGCCGTGGAACGCACCCCTCCGAAGCTCGTCGCGTCGTCGACCAGCCGCAGGGACTCGAGAAAGCGTTCCGCATGCGCGCGCGTGGGCAGAGTGAACGAGATCACCGAGCCGTAGCGGCGCATCTGCTGTGAGGCGGTCTTGTGGGCGGGGTCGTCGGCCAGCCCCGGGTGGCGCAGCCCGGTCACCTCGGGCCGCCCGCGCAGTGCCTCCGCGAGCAGCAGGGCGGTCGCGTTCTGCCGCTCGACCCGCAACTCCAGGGTGGCGAGGGAGCGGTGCGCCAGCCACGCTTCCATAGGCCCTGCGATCGCACCGATGATCTTGCGCCAGCGGCGGACGGCGGCCATCGCCTCGGCGTCCCGTCCGACGACGTACCCCAGCAGAACGTCTCCGTGCCCGGTGAGCTGCTTGGTGCCGCTGGCCAGGGAGAAGTCGGCGCCCAGCGCCAGCGGCCGTTGGCCGAGCGGGGTGGCGAGGGTGTTGTCGACGGCGACGAGGGCGCCACGCGCGTGTGCCGCCTCGGCGAGCCGCCGGATGTCGCACACGTCGAGGCCCGGATTGCACGGTGACTCGATCAGCAGCAGCTTCGCGCCGTCCAGGACGTCCAGCTGGGCGTCCCCGGCGGTCGGCGCGGTGCGCACCTCGATGCCATAGGCCTCCAGCTGGGCCCGGACCAGGGGCAGCACCTGGTAGCCGTCGGAGGGCAGTACCACCGCGTCCCCGGCGCGCAGCTGGGAGAACAGCACCGCCGAGACGGCCGCCACGCCGGAGGCGAACACCAGGGTCTCCACGTCCTCACCGGGCGCCTCCAACTCGCCGACGGCCCGCTCCAGATGTGTCCAGGTCGGGTTCTCGTCCCGCCCGTACGCGTACGGGCCGCTGACCTCGCCCGGCAGGTGGAAGTGAGCGGCGAACACCGGTCCGGGCAGGGTCGGCTCGTTCTTGACCGGTTCGGGGAGCCCCGCACGCACCGCGCGGGTGCCCTCGCCCATGGCTGCCTCGCTCATACGGCCGTTCCCTCCACTTCGTCGCGTACGGCGGCGAGCAGTCCCTCGCTCGCCCCCTCCACCATCTCAAGACACTCCTCGAAGCCGTCCAGACCGCCGTAGTAGGGATCGGGTATGTCGAGATCGTCACCGGCGGCGGGGTCGTAGGAGCGCAGCAGCCGCACCCTGCGGGCGTCCTCCTCGGTGGGGGCCAGGCGGCGCAGGGCCTTGAGGTGACCGGCGTCGAGCGCGATCACCAGGTCCAGGCGGGCGAACCAGGCCACCTGGAACTGGCGGGCGGTGTGGTCGCTGTCGTAGCCGTGTTCCGCAAGGACGCGCACCGTGCGCGGGTCGGCGCCGTCGCCCTCGTGCCAGCCGCCGGTTCCGGCGCTGCCGGCCTCGACCCGGTCGTCGAGTCCGGCCTCGGCCAAACGGGCACGGAAGACGGATTCGGCCATCGGGGAACGGCAGATGTTGCCCGTGCAGACGAAGCAGACGCGGTAGGTCATGGGGCGCTCAGTCCGAGTCGGGAAGGATCATGTTCAGGGCCCAGGACACGATCGAGATGATCAGACCGCCCAGCACGGCCGTCCAGAACCCCTCCACGTGGAAGCTCAGGTCGAGCTTGTCGCACACCCACGACGTGAGCAGCAGCATCAGCGCGTTGACCACCAGGGTGATCAGACCGAGCGTGAGGATGAACAGCGGGAAGGTCAGGATCTTCACGACCGGCTTGACGAGGAAGTTGACCAGGCCGAAGACCAGGGCGACGAGGATCAGCGTCCAGACCTTCTTGGCGGTGCTGTCACCGGTCAGAGTGATCTTGTCGAGCAGCCACACGGCGACCGCCAGGGCGCCCGCGTTGGCGATCGTCTTGACTACGAAATTCTTCATGTGTCTGATCGTGACAGACGAGATCGAACACAAGTAGTGAGGCGAGGGCGACGACCGCGATGAAGGCATTCCGGCTGGACGAACTGGAGGCGGAGCGCGCCGCCAACGACGGTGCCTACCTGCAGTTCCTGCGCGAGCGGAACATGTCGGTCGGCCTCTACGCCCTGGACGCGGGCGAGCGGGACCCCCAGCAGCCCCACAACCAGGACGAGGTCTACTTCGTCGTCAGCGGCCGTGCCTCGATCACCGTCGGCCTGGAGACCACGCAGGTCGCGCGCGGCAGCGTGGTGTTCGTGCCCGCCGGGGTGGCCCACAGGTTCCACCACATCAGCGAGGACCTGAGGGTCCTGGTCGTCTTCTCTCCGCCTGAGGCCTGACCCCGGTCCTCGGGGTTCCCTAGGGGACGGGTCAGGGGAGGACAAGGGATCCGAGGCCCCCGGACGGCCCCCTCGCGGCTCTAGCATCGAGTGCAGGACATCGCATCGTGCGGGACGCACGAGACCTACGTGCCGAGCGCACGAGAAAGCTGAGGACAGGGCAATGCGAGAGATCTTCACGGGTCTGCCGTGGTGGGTGAAGTGGATCGCGGTGCCGGTCATCGCACTGGTGGTGTTCGGTGGCCTGATCGGCGCGATCGTCGGCTTCCTGGCCTATCTGCTCTTCAAGCTGCTGATCTTCGTGGCGCTGGTCGGCGGCCTGATCTACATCGTGCGGAAGTTCATGTCGAACTCCTCGTCGAAGAGCGACTGGTGAGGACCGGGGGAATCGGTGGCCGGTAACAGGAATCACCGGTTCCCTCGGGCGAGGGAAGTTTCCCCCAACGGGCCGACCGGAAGCGGCGACAGACGGTTAGAGTCGCTGACCCCCTCGCGCTCCGGGAGCGACTCTTGGCCACGCTTGACGCCGCCTCAGCACCCACGGAACACCGCCCACCCCCCGCCCGACGCAGCTCCACCACACCCCCCGTGCAGCGGCCGGCCACCCAGGCCGACCCCGCACAGCCGCATTCGGCCACTCTCATCGGCTCCGTGCAGCGCGCCATGCGTCTGCTGGAATGTGTCGCCGAGCACGAACACGGCGCCCCCGCCAAACAACTGGCCCGCGAGACCGGCCTCGCGCTGCCCACCGCCTACCACCTGCTGCGCACCCTCGTACACGAGGGATATCTCCGCCGGGACAAGGGCCTGTTCTTCCTCGGTGAGGCCGCCGAGCGGCTGAGCAGCAGCGGAGCGCAGCAGAAACGTCGCAGCGCGGTCGCCGACACCCTCGCCCACTGGCGGGACGCGATCGGCGTGCCGGTCTATTACGCGATGTACCGGGACGGCGAGATCGAGGTCGTGTGCGTCTCCGACTCCCCGGCTGCCCCGGCGGTCGAGGAGTGGGCGGACTTCCGCGAGACCGCCCATGCGCATGCCATCGGCCAGTGTCTGCTCTCCCAGTTGGACGAGGCCGCCCGCCGCGACCATCTCGACCGGTACCCCGTGCAGACGCTCACCCCGTACACGGTGCGTGACAGCCACACGCTGCTGCGCAGGCTGGAGCGCACCCGCCGGATGGACCCGGTCGTCGAGCGTCAGGAGTACACGCTGGGGACGGTGTGCGCGGCCATTCCCATCACCGCGGGGACCACAGCCGCCACCATGGCCATCTCGCTGCCGCTGCACCAGGCCGACCGGCTGCTGCCCGCGGCGCGGCAGCTGCAGAGCGAGGTCGGACGGCACCTGGGTTCTTTGGCCATCGCTATCAGTATCTGAAAACTCACTCCTTGTGATCTCCCGTGTACTTTCAGCAAGATTTGACCACTATCAAAGGGGTAAACCCGGCCAGTCGGCGTCATATGACGGGGTAGGCGATGCGCGAGTCCGTACAAGCAGAAGTCATGATGAGCTTTCTCGTCTCGGAGGAGCTCTCCTTCCGCATCCCCGTGGAGTTGCGCTACGAGACCTGTGATCCGTATGCCGTGCGGCTCACCTTTCATCTGCCCGGGGACGCGCCGGTGACCTGGGCCTTCGGCCGTGAGCTGCTGATCGACGGGGTGGGCCGGCCGTGCGGCGAGGGCGACGTGCACATCGCGCCGGCCGATTCCGAGGTGCTGGGTGAGGTGCTGATCCGCCTTCAGGTCGGATGCGACCAGGCGATGTTCCGTTCCTCGGCACCCCCGCTGGTGGCCTTTCTCGACCGTACGGACAAGCTGGTGCCGCTCGGCCAGGAAGGCGCGCTCGCCGATTTCGACGCCCATCTGGACGAAGCCCTGGACCGCATCCTTGCCGAGGAGCAGAGCGCCGGCTGAGATGTCGTGGCAACGGGGGCAGGACTCTTCGCCCGAGCCGCACGAGAAGCCCGAGGAGAACACGCAGGAACGCTTCTGCGTGTTCTCCTGACTCCGCAAGCGCTTCGGGGCGGCGCCGTCAGCGCTTCCGGCGCCGCCCCCGTCCGCCGCGTGCCGCTGTCTCCATGGGCACGACCCTCTCCGTGCCCGGCCGGTCGGCCGACACCACCAGGGCTGCCAGCAGCGTGGTGACCGGCACCGAGGCCACCAGGCCGATCGAGCCGACCAGCGTGCGCACGACCTCCTCGGCCACCAGCTCACTGTTGGCGACCGTCGTCACGCTGCTCTGCGCGATGGAGAAGAGGAGCAGCAGCGGCAGCGCCGCACCCGCGTAGGCCAGCACCAGGGTGTTGACGACGGAGGCGATGTGGTCGCGGCCGATGCGGATGCCCGCCCGGTACAGCCCGCGCCAGCCCATCGTCGGGTTGGCCTCGTGCAGCTCCCAGACGGCCGACGTCTGGGTCACCGTCACGTCGTCCAGCACGCCCAGCGAACCGATGATGACGCCGGCCAGCAGCAGACCGCTCATGTCGATCGACGGGTACAGGCCGTGGATGAGCCCGGTGTTGTCGTCGGTGTTGCCGGTGAGCGCGGCCCAGTCGATGAACTCGGAGCCGAGCAGGCCGATCAGGCACAGCGAGACCAGGGTGCCGAGCACCGCCACCGAGGTACGGGCCGACAGACCATGACACATGTACAGAGCGATCAGCATGATGGCGCTCGACCCGACCACCGCCACCAGCAGCGGGTTGGAGCCCTGCAGGATCGCCGGCAGGATGAACAGGGTCAGCACCATGAAGCTGACGGCCAGCGCGACCAGCGCCATCACCCCGCGCAGCCGGCCCACCACCACGACGGCGAGCGCGAAGATCCCGGCCAGCAACGCCATCGGGAACTTCCGGTTCACATCGGTGACCGAGTACTGCAGATCCTTCGGTGCCGAGGGCTCGTAGGCGACCACGACCTTCTCGCCCTGGTGCAACTGCCGCGACTGGTCGGGCTGCACGATCTCGGTGAAGGTACGGCCCTTGTCCTTGCCGGTGTCGACCCGGACCGTGGCCTTCTTGCAGGTGCCGCCGCCCTCCTGCTTGCCGGACCCTCCGTCGCCGGTGGAGAGGTCACCGGTCGAACCGCCTCCCGAGGCGTTGACCGACTTGCAGCTGACCGAGACGACCTTGGCGACCGTGGCCGCCTGCGTCTGCCGGTCGAAACCGACACCGGTGCGCTCGTGCGGTGGAGCGCCGCCGGGCCACAGCACGACCAGGCCGACCACCACCGCGGCGGTGAAGGGGATCAGGATCGCCGCGATGACCTTGCGCAGATGCTTCGAGACGGGTGCCGCGGGACCGTGGCTGTGCGAGTGGCCGTGCCCGCCGCCGGCGCCGCGGTGTCCATGGCCGTGATGGGCACCGTCCGTCTCATCAGGACTGTGGTCATGAGCGTGCTCCTGACCGGACCTGTGTGCGTGAGCATGTCCGGCACCGGCAGCACGGCCGTCCTGGCCCGGTCCGCCGCCCGTTACCGCGCCGTCGCCGCGCCGTGGGTCAGGAGGCGGATAGGGGGGCCGCTGTGTCGTGGTCACCGCCCGATCATCGCAAGAACGGCAGAGGCCCCCTGTTCACCGCGCCCGAATTGACGCTAGCGTGGAGGCACCTTTGCACACGCGGGAGCTCGGAGCACCGGGCTGAGAGGGCGCTGATCTCCGTATTCGCGATGTTTCACGTGGAACAAGTGAACTTCCACAGGGAACACCGCTCGACGGAAGCCGCTGCGTCGACCGCCGAACCTGTTACCGGGTAATGCCGGCGTAGGGAGTAGGTCTCATGACCAACAAGGACGCACGCACGCCTGCCTCCGACCAGGACGAACAGCCTTCCACGGGCGAAACGTCACGGGGGGCGGGGAAGTCCGTGGGCTGGCACAAGGGGTATGTCGAGGGCTCGCGCCCCGACCTGCGCGTGCCGGTCCGTCAAGTGCACCTCACCAACGGGCAGTCGGTGACCCTCTACGACACCTCGGGCCCGTACACCGATCCGCTCGTCGAGACCGACGTCCGCCGGGGACTTCCCCCGTTGCGGGAGAACTGGATCATCGCCCGCGGTGACACCGAGGAGTACGCGGGGCGGCCGGTCCGTCCCGAGGACGACGGGATCAAGCACACCGCACCGCGCGGCGGTCTGCGCAACCTGGACGCGGTCTTCCCGGGACGTCCGCGGCAGCCGCGCCGCGGCCGGGCCGGAGAGGCGGTCACCCAGCTCGCGTACGCGCGCCGCGGCGAGATCTCGCCCGAGATGGAGTACGTGGCCATCCGGGAGAATGTCGCGCCGGAGGTCGTCCGTGCGGAGATCGCGGCGGGGCGGGCCGTGCTGCCGGCGAACGTCAACCACCCGGAGATCGAGCCGATGATCATCGGCAAGCGGTTCCTGGTGAAGGTCAACGCCAACATCGGCAACTCGGCGGTCACCTCCTCCATCGAGGAGGAGGTGGAGAAGATGACCTGGGCGACCCGCTGGGGCGCCGACACGGTCATGGACCTCTCCACCGGCCGCAACATCCACACCACCCGTGAGTGGGTGCTGCGCAACTCCCCGGTCCCCATCGGCACGGTGCCGCTCTACCAGGCCCTGGAGAAGGTGGACGGCCGAGCCGAGGAGCTGACCTGGGAGATCTACAAGGACACGGTCATCGAACAGGCCGAGCAGGGCGTGGACTACATGACCGTCCATGCGGGCGTCCGGCTGCCGTTCGTCCCGCTCACGGCGAACCGCAAGACCGGCATCGTCTCGCGCGGCGGGTCGATCATGGCGGCCTGGTGCCTCGCACACCACAAGGAATCGTTTCTGTACGAGAACTTCGAGGAACTCTGCGAGATCCTCGCCGCCTACGACGTCACGTACTCGCTGGGGGACGGCCTGCGCCCCGGCTCCATCGCGGACGCCAACGACGAGGCACAGTTCGCGGAACTCCGCACGCTCGGGGAACTCAACCGGATCGCCAAGCGTTTCAACGTACAGACCATGATCGAGGGCCCGGGCCACGTCCCGATGCACAAGATCAAGGAGAACATCGACCTTCAGCAGGAGATCTGCGATGAAGCTCCGTTCTATACGCTC
This sequence comes from Streptomyces sp. NPDC021562, assembly GCF_040640875.1. Classification (NCBI taxonomy): domain Bacteria; kingdom Bacillati; phylum Actinomycetota; class Actinomycetes; order Kitasatosporales; family Streptomycetaceae; genus Streptomyces; species Streptomyces sp. NPDC021562. Next base: position 169,494 of record NZ_JBFACN010000002.1, on the reverse strand, counting down.
GGCCCGCTGACCACGGACGTCGCACCGGCGTACGACCACATCACCTCCGGTATCGGTGCCGCGATGATCGCCTGGTGGGGCACGGCGATGCTCTGCTACGTCACACCCAAGGAGCATCTGGGTCTGCCCAACCGGGACGACGTGAAGACGGGCGTCATCACGTACAAGATCGCGGCTCACGCGGCCGACCTCGCCAAGGGGCACCCGGGTGCGCAGGAATGGGACGACGCCCTGTCCGACGCCCGCTTCGAGTTCCGGTGGGAGGACCAGTTCAACCTCGCCCTGGACCCGGTCACGGCCCGCGAGTTCCACGACGAGACCCTCCCGGCGGAGCCGGCGAAGACCGCCCACTTCTGCTCCATGTGCGGCCCGAAATTCTGTTCGATGAAGATCTCGCAGGACATCCGGCGCGAACACGGTGGCAGTCGTGCCGAGATCGAGGAAGGGATGGCTCAGAAGTCCAAGGAGTTCGCGGCGTCGGGGAACCGGGTGTATCTGCCGATCGCCGACTGAGGGCGGCCCGGGAGCGCTCGCCCGGCTCGGAGCCGTGTCCGGCCCGCGCCCCCGGGTGGGGGCGCAGGCCGGGCTATTCCGGCTGGTGTTCCGGGCCTCCGAAGTCCGGGCTGGTGTAGTCCGGGCTGCTGAAGCTCGGGCGGGGGGCGGGAGCCGCGCCGTCGTCGGTGCTGAAGCCGGGGCGGTCGTAGCCGAGGCGCGGCATCCGGCCCGCCGGGCCCGACGGGGCTGTACGGCGCAGTTCGGCCGTACCGGCGTCAGTGGCCAGCGCTTCCCGCAGGAAGGGCAGGATGCCTCGCTCCAGCAGGGCGTCCCGCCAGGCCTGTCGGGCCTTGGCCACCTCGCCGTCGGGTTCGCCGTAGGCACCCGCCTCCAGCGAGGGGCTGTTGCGCAGTGCGGTCAGGAGCAGCCCCGCGCCCGCCATGAGGATGGCGGCCGCGGTCACGGCGCCGAACACCCAGCCGGCGGTGAGCATGGTCTGGGCGAACGCCGGGGCCGGGTCCAGCATCTTCAGGACGTAGCCGACGAGCAGGAAGATCGCGGCGGCGGTGCCGGCGAGCACGGGCGCCAGGACCAGGGCGAGGGCGAAACCTCCGGCGCCGGTGGTCTCGGCGGCTTCGCCGAGGGTGGTGGCGAGCCCCAGCGACCCGCCCGCGGCCGACTCGGCGGAGTCCGGCTGCCGGACGGGGGCCGGGGTGGACCGCGCCGGATTGCGCAGTTCCTCGCGGACCTTCACATAGTGCTGGTACTCGGTCGCCGCGGCCGCCGCTATCAGTGCGGTGGCGTTGAGCGCCATGGTGCGCAGCTGTTCGGTGTTCAAATGCCGACCGGAACCGGCCAGTTCGGGACGGTGAGGGGCGGAGCGCAGCGCCTCATCGAGGATCCGCTCGTATTCCTGGCGGTCCTCGCTGTGCAGGTGCTGCGGAACGCTGTTCATGTGCATCCCCCGATGCTCCGTAGGGCTTGTGGCTCGCACGCCGGCGAACCGTCGGGCAGAAACGGAGGGGAGCCTGCTACGGATAAACCGATGGTAGAGCCGTTAAGGCACGCGGTGACAGGGGGTTGCCGGAAATTGGGGGTGGCCCGCGTGTGCCGCCGGAGGGACAGAACAGCGTACCGAAAGCTCAGACGTCCAGCGGGAGTTGCCTCACCAGCAGTTTTCCGGCCATGGTCACTCCGCCGTCCATGGCGATGGCCAGTCCGTCCGCGTAGATGTGCGGTCCTTCCACGACGGGCCTGGTGCCCTCTTCGTCGTCCTCGGAGCCGACTTCGCCCAGCAGATAGGGAATCGGGCTGTGCCCGTGAACGATGCGGGTGCCTCCGTACGTATCGAGAAGGGAACGGACGGCGTCTGCACCCCCCTCGTCGCGGAAGGAGAAGCGCTTGGTGAACTTGCGGAAGAGATCCCAGACCTCGTCCGCGTCATTACGGGTGATGGTCTCGCGGATCGTGTCGTTGACGGCCTCGATCGAGTCCCCGTAGTCGAGGTAGGCGGTGGTGTCCGAGTGCACCAGCAGGTAGCCGTCGACCTCCTCCACCGCGTCCAGGCGCGCCATCCACTGGAGGTGGTGGTCCTGGAGCCGGTCCATGTCGGTCTTCTGCCCGCCGTTGAGCAGCCACGCGGCCTGGAAGGTGGCGGTACCGGCGCCGGAGTTGACGGGGGTGTCCCCGAACCGCTTGGCACCGAGCAGCAGCAGCTCGTGGTTGCCCATGAGGGCCTTGCAGTAGCCGCCGGCCGCGGCCGCCTCGGCGGACAGCCGCATCACCAGGTCGATGACGCCGATGCCGTCCGGGCCGCGGTCGGTGAAGTCGCCGAGGAACCACAGCCGGGCGGTGCCCGCGCACCAGTGTCCGTCGGCGTCGATCAGGCCCTGCTCGGCCAGTGCGGCGAGCAGTTCGTCGATGTAGCCGTGCACGTCGCCGACGACGTAGAGCGGGCCGGGGCCGTCCGCGGGCTGCGGGGCCGCGGCGGCGGCCGGTTCGACCGGCAGCTGGAGCGTGTCGCCGCGGTTGATCACCGGCAGGTCGCGCTGGGTCGGGGTGTACTCCTCCGGGTAGCCCTCGGGATACGGATCGTCGAGCACCGGGGCGGCCTCACCGGGGTGGGTGCCGTGGACGTACGGACCGGTCTCGTTGACGTATGCGGGCACCCGGAAGTCGCGCACCGTCGCCGTCCGCTCCACCTCGGGTCCCTGACCGGCCCCCTGAGTCATCAGACCCCTCCACCATCGCGCCGCAACTGCACCGGTTCGGACTGCCTGGTCGCAGCGGCCCGCGGTGTCGTGGGCCCATCATAGGAATGCCCGTCGCGCCGTGTGATGACCCAGGGGTGGTGAATCGGGGCGCGGCCCCGATCCGATGCGGCTTTCGCCCCGGTTGGGAGGGTCTTCGCCTGTCGGCCGTTCACCTGCCGTCCCCCGTCCGCCGACGGCAGGCAGGTGAGCCGGCCGTACCTCCGCGTGTCCGTGCTACTCCTCCTCCGGCGCCCGCGGCGGGCTGACCGTGGTGCGCGGCGCCCGTCGCTGGGAAGAGGTGCGCACGATCAGCTCGGTCGGTATCACCTGCTCGACAGGATGGTCGGACTCGACCCCCTCGATCGCGTCGATGAGCAGTTGCACCACCGCCGTGCCGATCCGGCGCGGTTTCAGCGAGAGCGTGGTGATGGGCGGTTCGGTGTTGGCGTACACCGTGGACTCGCTGCAGCAGACCAGCAGCAGGTCGTCGGGGACCCGCAGACCGTAGCGGCGGGCGGCGGCGAGCAGGTCCGTGCCGTTGGGGTCGAACAGGCCGTAGACGGCGTCGGGCCGGTCGGGGCGGGCGAGCAGCCGGTCGGCGGCGACGGCTCCCGCGCACGGGTCGTGCGCCGGGTACGCCTCGTACACCGGGTCCTGGCCGACGCGTTCGCACCAGTGCAGGTAGGCGGTGGTCGACAGATGCGTGTACGTGTCCGTCGTGGTGCCCGTGAGCAGGCCGATCCGGCGGGCACCCGCGTCGGCGAGGTGGTCGAGGATGCCGAGTACGGCGGCCTCGTGGTCGTTGTCCACCCAGGCCGTGACCGGCAGCGAACCGGCCGGCCTGCCGTCGGAGACCACCGGCAGCCCCTGTCGGACCAGCTCGCTGACGACCGGGTCCTGGTCGGAGGGGTCGATGACGACGGTGCCGTCCAGGGCGACGTTCGACCACACGTCGTGGCGTGAGGTCGCGGGCAGGATGACCAGGGCGTAGCCGCGGGCGAGCGCGGCCGAGGTGGCGGCCCGCGCCATCTCGGCGAAGTACGCGAACTCCGTGAAGGTGAAAGGTTCATCCCCGTACGTCGTCACGGTCAGGCCGATGAGTCCCGACTTGCCGGTACGGAGGGTCCGGGCGGCGGCCGAGGGGCGGTATCCCAGCCGGTCGGCCACCTCGCGGACATGGCGCCGAGTGGCGTCCGGAAGCCGGCCCTTGCCGTTCAGGGCGTCGGAGACGGTCGTGATGGAGACTCCGGCGGCGGCGGCCACGTCTCTGATGCCCGCCCGGCCCGGCCGGTTGCCTCGCCGAGAGGTTTCCGCGCGGCTCACCTGGTGCTTCCCTGCTGCTGTCATGGCGAGCCGATAGTAGGGCTCATGCGGTGGGGTAGTGCGGACGCATATGCGCGCGTTGACAGGCACGTTTCTGCAAGGTCAAAAGGGGTCAACTACCTTAGAAAAAAAGTCAGTTGAACGATCCAATGGTGAGACGTAACTTGTCTGCGCGGATGGGCCTGCCAAGTGCCCCATGTCTCGAAGAGGTCTCAACTCACCTGCATGGGCGATGCGCGCTACGGCGTGAGCCACCGGCGCGTAGATATATGTAGGGCGCGCCCCCGATACGTGCGCCTTCGTGCGCTGATGCCCGTGATGCCGAGGAGACGGATGAGGCATCCCGTCGCCTTCCCCTCCGTCGCTGCCACGCGGCTCTTCGCTGGTCCGCGGCTGTACGCAGCGGCGCCGAATCCTCATAAGGTGAGCAGTATTGGATGCCGGTGGCGTGGACGGTCCGCCGGTGGTCGCGAGGAGGACTGCGGTGAGCGAGACGAGCCCCAAGCTGCGCGCCGAGCTGGAGGGAATCCCCACCTACAAGCCGGGCAAGCCGGCGGCGGCCGGCGGCCCGGTCGCGTACAAGCTCTCCTCCAACGAGAATCCCTATCCCCCGCTGCCGGGCGTGATGGAGTCCGTCACCGCGGCTGCCGCCGCCTTCAACCGCTACCCCGACATGGCCTGCACCGGGCTGATGAACGAGCTGTCGGACCGCTTCGGCGTCCCGCTCGGCCACCTGGCCACCGGCACCGGCTCGGTCGGCGTCGCCCAGCAGCTGATCCAGGCCACCAGCGGCCCGGGCGACGAGGTGATCTACGCGTGGCGGTCCTTCGAGGCGTACCCGATCATCACGCAGATCAGCGGTGCCACATCGGTCCAGGTGCCGCTCACGCCGGGCGATGTGCACGACCTGGACGCGATGGCGGACGCCGTCACCGACCGCACGCGTCTGGTCTTCGTCTGCAACCCGAACAACCCGACCGGCACGGTGGTGAAGCGGGCTGAGCTGGAACGGTTCCTCGACCGGGTGCCGAACGATGTGCTGGTGGTCCTCGACGAGGCCTACCGGGAGTTCATCCGCGACCCCGAGGTGCCCGACGGCGTCGAGATCTACCGCGAGCGGCCGAACGTCTGCGTCCTGCGGACCTTCTCGAAGGCGTACGGCCTCGCCGGGCTCCGGGTGGGCTTCGCGATCGCCCATGAACCGGTGGCGGCGGCGCTGCGCAAGACAGCGGTGCCGTTCGGCGTCAGCCAGCTCGCGCAGGAGGCGGCGATCGCCTCGCTGCGGGCCGAGGACGAGCTGCTCGGCCGGGTCGGTTCGCTGGTGTGCGAACGGCAGCGCGTGGTCGACGCGCTGCGGGCCCAGGGCTGGACGGTGCCCGAGAGCCAGGCCAACTTCGTCTGGCTGCGACTGGGGGAGCGCACGACGGCCTTCTCGGCGGCCTGCGAGGAGCATGGTGTCGTCGTTCGGCCGTTCCCGGGTGAGGGCGTGCGGGTGACGATCGGCGAGAACGAGGCGAACGACATCTTCCTCAAGGTGGCGGAGGGCTTCCGCAAGGAGCTCTGATCCCTGGCGGTGTCCAGGTGTGCGGGGTCGCGCGGCCGGTGAAAGGGCCGAGCGGCCCCGCACGTGTGTCGACAGGGTGCCGGACGGCTCATGCGCCACCCCCCTTCGGGTTCCGACAATCGGTGCGTCATAATGGCTTGTGAATGTGAATGCATTCACAAGCGTGTCCCGTTTGTTCCGTGATGCACGTAACAAAGGGGGCAAATGCCGCTGTACCTCGGCGACGTAAGGAGACTGACGACGTGGACCTGGCTTTGGCGCCGGAGACACTGGCGCGCTGGCAGTTCGGCATCACCACCGTCTACCACTTCCTGTTCGTCCCGCTGACGATCTCGCTGGCAGCGCTCACGGCCGGCCTGCAGACCGCCTGGGTGCGCACGGAGAAGGAGAAGTACCTCCGGGCGACCAAGTTCTGGGGCAAGCTCTTCCTGATCAACATCGCGATGGGTGTCGTCACCGGCATCGTGCAGGAGTTCCAGTTCGGCATGAACTGGTCGGACTACTCGCGGTTCGTCGGCGACATCTTCGGCGCCCCGCTCGCGTTCGAGGCACTGATCGCGTTCTTCTTCGAGTCCACCTTCATCGGGCTGTGGATCTTCGGCTGGGACAAGCTCCCCAAGAAGATCCACCTGGCCTGCATATGGATGGTCTCCCTCGGCACGATCCTGTCCGCGTACTTCATCCTCGCGGCCAACTCGTGGATGCAGCACCCCGTCGGCTACAAGATCGACAAGGCGAAGGGGCGGGCCGAGCTCACCGACTTCTGGGCCGTGCTGACCCAGAACACCGCGCTGGCCCAGGCCTTCCACACACTGAGCGCCTGCTTCCTGACCGGCGGCGCCTTCATGGTGGGCATCGCCGCCTTCCACCTGTTCCGCAAGAAGCACATCAGCGTGATGAAGACCTCGCTGCGGCTCGGTCTGATCACTGTGGTGATCGGCGGACTCCTCACCGCGGTCAGCGGCGACACCCTCGGCAAGGTCATGTTCAAGCAGCAGCCGATGAAGATGGCCGCCGCCGAGGCGCTGTGGGACGGGCAGAACTCCGCGCCGTTCTCGATCTTCGCCTACGGCGACGTGAGCAAGGGTCACAACACCGTCGAACTCTCCGTCCCCGGCGTCCTCTCCTTCCTCGCCGACGACGACTTCAACTCCTACGTCCCGGGCATCAACGACACCAACAAGGCCGAGCAGCAGAAGTACGGTCCGGGCGACTACCGGCCCATCGTCCCCGTCACCTTCTGGGCGTTCCGCTGGATGATCGGCTTCGGTATGGCGTCCTTCGCGATCGGCCTGGCCGGGCTCTGGCTGACCCGCAAGAAGTTCATGCTGCCGCAGCATCTGAGGGTCGGCGAGGAGGAGGTGCCCAACCTGGTCCTCTTCAGGAACAAGGCCCTCAGCCCGAAGCTCGGCAGGCTCTACTGGCTGGTGGCGATCTGGACCCTGGGCTTCCCGCTGATCGCCAACTCCTGGGGCTGGATCTTCACGGAGATGGGCCGACAGCCGTGGGTGGTCTACGGCGTCCTGCAGACCCGTCACGCCGTCTCCCCCGGCGTCTCCCAGACGGAGATCCTCATCTCGATGATCACCTTCACCGCGCTCTACGCCGTCCTCGCCGTGGTCGAGGTCAAGCTGCTGGTGAAGTACGTCAAGGCCGGCCCGCCCGAGCTCACCGAGGCCGACCTGAACCCGCCTACGAAGATCGGCGGCGAGGCTCGTGACGCCGACAAGCCGATGGCCTTCTCGTACTAGGCCGAGGGAGACGCTGTCATGGAACTTCACGACGTCTGGTTCGTCCTCATCGCCGTCCTGTGGACCGGCTACTTCTTCCTGGAGGGCTTCGACTTTGGGGTCGGCGTCCTCACCAAGCTGCTCGCCCGTGACCGGCTGGAGAAGCGGGTCCTGATCAACACGATCGGCCCTGTCTGGGACGGCAACGAAGTGTGGCTGCTCACCGCGGGCGGCGCGACCTTCGCCGCCTTCCCCGAGTGGTACGCCACGCTCTTCTCCGGCTTCTACCTGCCCCTGCTGGTCATCCTCGTCTGCCTGATCGTGCGGGGAGTCGCCTTCGAGTACCGGGCGAAGCGGCCCGAGGAGAACTGGCAGCGCACCTGGGAGACCGCGATCTTCTGGACCTCGCTGATCCCGGCGTTCCTGTGGGGCGTGGCCTTCGGGAACATCGTGCGAGGCGTGAAGATCGACCAGCACTTCGAGTACGTCGGCACCCTCTGGGACCTGTTCAACCCGTACGCCCTGCTCGGCGGACTGGTGACGCTGACCCTCTTCACCTTCCACGGTGCTGTGTTCACGGCGCTCAAGACCGTCGGTGACATCCGGGTACGCGCGCGGAAGCTGGCGACCAGGGTCGGCCTTCTCACCGCCGTACTGGCACTGGTCTTTCTGCTGTGGACCCAGGTCGACAGCGGTGACGGCAAGAGCCTGGTGGCGGTCGTCGTGGCCGTGGCCGCGCTGGCCGGCGCCCTGGGGGCGAATCTGCGGGGCCGGGAGGGCTGGGCGTTCGCCCTGTCCGGCGTCACCATCGTGGCCGCCGTGGCGATGCTCTTCCTGTCGCTCTTCCCGAACGTCATGCCGTCGTCGCTCAACGGGGACTGGAGTCTCACGGTCACCAACGCCTCGTCGAGCCCGTACACCCTGAAGATCATGACCTGGCTGGCGGCGATCGCCACGCCGCTGGTGCTGCTCTACCAGGGCTGGACGTACTGGGTGTTCCGCAAGCGGATCGGTACGCAGCACATCGCGACCGAAGCCGCGCACTGAGTCCGAGGGAAAGTCCGAGGGAAAGTCCGAGGGAAAGGGTGTCGCATGATGGCCGTCACGGTGACTCGTGATGTTTCACGTGAAACACTCTCTCCGGACCGAAGGGCATGTTTCACGTGAAACCGATCGATCCCCGTCTGCTGCGCTACGCACGCGCCACCCGCCTCTTCCTGGCGGCCGTGGTCGGCCTCGGTGCCCTCGGCGCCGGGCTGGTCATCGCGCAGGCCATGCTCATCGCGGAAGTGGTGGTCGGCGCCTTCCAGCACGGCCAATCGGTCTCCGCACTCCGCACCCCTCTGCTGCTGTTGGTGGCCGTCGCCGTCGGCCGTGCCCTGGTCTCCTGGCTCACCGAACTCGCGGCGCACCGGGCCAGCGCGGCGGTCAAGTCCGAGCTGCGAGGACGGCTCCTCGACCGGGCGGTCGCCCTCGGCCCGGGCTGGCTGAGCGGCCAGCGGACAGGGTCGCTGGTCACGCTCGCCACGCGGGGCGTCGACGCCCTCGACGACTACTTCTCCCGCTACCTGCCGCAGTTGGGGCTCGCGGTGGTCGTGCCGGTCGCGGTGCTGGCACGGATCGTCACCGAGGACTGGGTGTCCGCGGCGATCATCGTCGGGACCCTGCCGCTCATCCCGCTCTTCATGGTCCTGATCGGCTGGGCCACGCAGTCCCGCACGGACCGGCAGTGGAAGCTGCTGTCCCGGCTGTCCGGCCACTTCCTGGACGTGGTCGCCGGGCTGCCCACGCTGAAGGTGTTCGGCCGGGCCAAGGCGCAGGCCGAGTCCATCCGCCGGATCACCGGCGAGTACCGGCAGGCGACGATGCGAACCCTGCGGATCGCCTTCCTTTCGTCCTTCGCGTTGGAACTGCTCGCCACCCTGTCGGTGGCACTGGTCGCCGTGACCATCGGCATGCGCCTGGTGCACGGCGACATGGACCTGTACATCGGGCTCGTCATCCTCGTGCTCGCGCCGGAGGCGTATCTGCCGCTGCGCCAGGTGGGCGCGCAGTTCCACGCCGCGGCGGAGGGGCTCGCGGCGGCCGAGGAGATCTTCGCCGTGCTGGAGACGCCGGTGCCGGCCCAGGGCGCGGGTGAGGTGCCCGCCGGAGCCTCCCTGGCCTTTGAAGGGGTGACGGTCCGCTATCCGGGCCGGTCGTCGGACGCGGTCGCCGACGTCTCTTTCACGGTGGCACCCGGGGAGACCGTCGCCCTGGTGGGCCCGAGCGGAGTGGGCAAGTCCACGCTGCTGCACGTGCTGCTGGGGTTCGTACGGCCGACCGGGGGACGGGTCCGGGTCGGGGGCGCCGACCTCGCCGACGTCGACCTGGAGGCCTGGCGTGCGCAGGTCGCGTGGGTGCCGCAACGGCCGCACCTGTACGCCGGGACGATCGCCGAGAACGTACGGCTCGCGCGTCCCGACGCGGACGACGACGCGGTGCGCGGGGCGCTGCGGGACGCGGGAGCCCTGGAGTTCGTGGACGCGTTGCCCGACGGTGCGGGGACCGTGCTCGGTGAGGACGGCGCCGGTCTGTCGGCCGGGCAGCGGCAGCGACTGGCGCTGGCCCGGGCGTTCCTCGCGGACCGGCCTGTGCTGTTGCTGGACGAGCCGACGGCCGCGCTGGACGGGGTGACCGAGGCGGAGGTCGTCTCGGCGGTGCGACGGCTCGCCGAGGGGCGGACCGTGCTCCTGGTGGTGCACCGGCCGGCGCTGCTCTCCGCGGTGGACCGGGTGGTCAGGCTCTCCGGCACTGAGGCCCCCACGGTCCTCGACCCCAGGACGCCCCGGAACCACCGCCCACTCACCACCCCGCTCGACCAGTCGGAGAACGAGGCCGACGAGCGGTCCGGCGGTCTGGAAGGCGGGGCCGGTGACCATTCCGGTGGCTCCGGTGGGCTGGAAGGCGCTGCGGCACGGGGGCTCGGTCGGGTGCGGAGGGCCGGGAGGGACCCGCTTCGGCGGGTTCGTGAGGCCGCCGGGGCCCGGCGGGGGCGGTTGCTGCTCGCCCTCTTGCTCGGCGCTCTCGCGCTCGGCAGTGCCGTCGGGCTGATGGCGACCTCCGGCTGGCTGATCTCGCGTGCCTCGCAGCAGCCGCCGGTGCTGTATCTGATGGTCGCCGTGACGGCCACGCGTGCCTTCGGGATCGGACGGGCCGTGTTCCGGTACGGCGAACGGCTGGTGTCGCATGACGCGGTGCTGCGGATGCTCGCCGAGACCCGGGTCGCCGTGTACCGGCGGCTGGAGCGGCTCGCCCCGGCCGGGCTGCGGGCGACCCGGCGGGGCGATCTGCTCAGCAGGCTGGTCGCCGACGTGGACACCCTCCAGGACTACTGGCTGCGGTGGCTGCTGCCCGCCGGTGTCGCCGTGGCCGTGTCCACCGGGGCGGTGGGGTTCACCGCCTGGCTGCTGCCCGCGGCCGGAGCCGCGCTCGCGGCGGGGTTGCTGGCCGCCGGTGTGGGGGTTCCGCTGGTGACCTCGGCTGTGGCCCGGCGGGCCGAGCACCGGCTGGCGCCCGCCCGGGGACTGCTCGCCACCCGGGTCACCGACCTGCTCACCGGCACCGCCGAGCTGACGGTCGCCGGTGCGCTGCCCGCCCGCCGGGACGGGGCCCGGCAGGCCGACGGCACGCTCACCCGGATCGCCTCGCGGGCCGCCACCGCCACCGCGCTCGGGGACGGCCTGACCACCCTGCTGACGGGGCTCACCGTCGCCGCCGCCGCGTTGCTGGGCACGCAGGGGGTCGCCGACGGGCGGCTGAGCGGGGTGGCCACGGCCGTCGTCGTCCTCACTCCGCTGGCCGCCTTCGAGGCCGTCCTGGGACTGCCGCTGGCCGTGCGGCACCGGCAGCGGGTGCGCAGGAGCGCCGAGCGCATCTACGAGGTGCTGGACGCGCCCGAGCCCGTACATGAGCCGGAGCGCCCCCGTCAGGCCCCGACCACGCCCTTCCCCGTCGTGCTGAAGGGGCTGACGGCCCGGCACCAGGGTCAGGGCCGGGACGCGCTCGCCGGAGTCGACCTCACCCTGCGGGAGGGGCGCAGGGTCGCCGTGGTCGGGCCCTCCGGCTCCGGCAAGACGACCCTCGCCCAGGTCCTGCTGCGGTTCCTCGACCCGGACTCGGGCTCCTACACGGTCGCCGGCGTGGACGCGTACGGCATGGACAGCGACGACGTGCGGCGGCTGGTCGGACTGTGCGCCCAGGACGCGCACCTCTTCGACAGCTCCGTGCGGGAGAACCTGCTGCTGGCCCGGAAGGACGCCGGCGAGGCGGAGCTGCGGGACGCGCTGGGCCGGGCCCGGCTGCTCGACTGGGTGGACGGGCTGCCCGACGGGCTCGACACCCTGGTCGGCGAGCACGGGGCACGGCTGTCCGGCGGGCAGCGACAGCGGCTGGCGCTCGCCCGGGCCCTGCTCGCGGACTTCCCGGTGCTCGTCCTGGACGAGCCCGCCGAACACCTCGACCTGCCCACGGCGGACGCGCTCACCGCGGATCTGCTGGCGGCCACCGAGGGGCGCACCACGCTGCTCATCACGCACCGGCTGGCGGGTCTGGCCGCGGTGGACGAGGTGATCGTGCTCGACGGGGGCCGGGTGGTGCAGCGCGGGCCGTACGCGGAACTGGCCGCGGTGGCCGGGCCGCTGCGCGTACTGGCGGAGCGGGAGGCCGCCGCGGAATCGCTGCTGGAACCGCGGGACCAGCCGGTCCAGGGTCGAGCCGCGGGCTCGGCCCGGACGCCCTAGCTAGCCGCGGGCCGCCAGCAACTGCTCGATCACGACCGCCACGCCGTCCTCGTTGTTGGCGACCGTGCGGCCGGAGGCGGCGGCGACGACGTCGGGGTGGGCGTTGCCCATCGCGTACGACTGTCCGGCCCAGGTCAGCATCTCGACGTCGTTGGGCATGTCGCCGAAGGCGACGACCTCCTCGTGCGAGATGCCGCGCTCGGCACACTCCAGTGCGAGCGTGCTCGCCTTGGAGACTCCCGGACCGCTGATCTCCAGCAGGGCGCTGGGGCTCGACCGGGTGACGGTGGCACGCTCGCCGACGGCGAGCCGGGCGATGGTGAGGAAGGCGTCGGGATCCAGGTCGGAGTGGTAGGCGAGGATCTTGAGCACGGGCTCGCCGGCGCTCGGTCCGTCGACGGCCAGGATGTCCTCGGCGGCCAGCAGGTGGTCGGGTATCTCCATGTGCAGCTTGGGATAGGCCGGCTCCTGGTGGAAGCCGTACGTCTGCTCGATCGCGTACACCGTGCCGGGCGCGGCCTCGCGCAGTAGGCGTACGGCGTCCAGCGCGTTCTCCCTGGCCAGTTCGCGCACCTTCACGAAGCGGTGGGCTCCGGGGCCGCCGTGCAGGTCGACGACGGCGGCGCCGTTGCCGCAGATCGCCAGGCCGTGGCCGTGGACGTGGTCGCTGACGACGTCCATCCAGCGGGCCGGACGGCCGGTGACGAAGAACACCTCGATGCCCGCCTCCTCGGCGGCGGCCAGCGCGGCGACCGTCCTCGTGGAGACCGACTTGTCGTCGCGCAGCAGGGTGCCGTCGAGATCGGTGGCGATCAGCCGGGGCGGGGTCGCGAAGGCGGAGGTCTCGGGCTGTCGGGTCGCTGAGGTCACCGGGCCATTCTCGCGCATATGCCCGCACGGCAGTGCGTCAGTGTGCACAGATGAGACCCAGACGACTCCGGACCGGGTTCAGCCGAGCTGGGCCGGGGCCTCCATGGCGATCCGTTCGAAGACCTTCTCGTCGGCGGCGAACACCGAGTCCGGGATGGGCCAGTGGATCACCAGCTCGGTGAAGCCCAGCTCCTGGTACCGGCCGGCGAAGTCCACGAAGGCGTCCAGCGAGCGCAGCGGACGGTCCCGGTCCGGGGTGAAGCCCGTGAGCAGCACCCGGTCCAGCTCCGACACGTCCCGGCCGGCCGCCGCGCAGGCGTCGGCGAGCCTGGCCAGCTGCCCGCGCAGCGCCTCGTGGGACTGCTCGGGCGTGCCCGTCTCGAAGAGCTTGGGGTCGCCGGTGGTCACCCATGCCTGGCCGTACCGTGCGGCGAGCTTCAGGCCGCGCGGGCCGGTGGCGGCCACCGCGAAGGGCAGCCGGGGCCGCTGGACACAGCCCGGGATGTTGCGCGCCTCACCCGCCGAGTAGAACTCGCCCTCGTGCGTCACCGTGTCCTCGGTGAGCAGCCGGTCGAGCAGGGCCACGAACTCGGCGAACCGGTCGGCCCGCTCGCGCGGCGTCCACGGCTCCTGGCCCAGTGCGGTGGCGTCGAATCCCGTGCCGCCCGCGCCGATGCCGAGCGTCACCCGGCCGCCGGAGATGTCGTCGAGGGAGATCAGTTCCTTGGCGAGCGTCACCGGATGCCGGAAGTTCGGGGAGGTGACCAGGGTGCCGAGGCGTATCCGCTCGGTGCGGGCCGCGGCGGCCGTCAGCGTCGGGAGGGCACCGAACCACGGGCCGTCCCGGAAGCTGCGCCAGGACAGGTGGTCGTAGGTGTACGCGGTGTGGAAGCCCAGTTCCTCGGCGCGCGTCCAGGCGGAGGAGCCGCCCTCGCTCCAGCGGCGGTACGGCAGGATCACGGTGCTCAGACGCAGACTCATGGGTCCGAGACTAAGGGGACGCACCGGCGGGGGACGAAACGGTCACCGACAGCGCGACGGACGGTCACGGACTGCGCTGCGGACGGTCACCGTATGCGGCTGCTCAGCCAGGGGGTGAGCAGGCTCGCGGCGAGGTGCTCCCGGTAGGTGCGGTCGCCGGGCAGCGGCACCACCAGCGCGGCGGAGGGCGGGAAGCGGCGGGCGCGGACGTGGGTCAGGCCGCCGAAGACGGAGTGCAGGAAGCCGGGCACGTCGTCGCGCGGGACGTCGTGGAACTCGACCCCCTCGACCGTGATCAGGGCGTCGTCCTCCGGATGGAGCCGCACGCTCACCCGGGGCACCCCGCCGAACTCGGCGTACGCCTCGTGCGGCAGTGAACCGTCCGGGTCCGTGACGGCACCGAAGGCCGCCGCGGTGCGTCGCGAGGTCCGGTCGGCGCCGATGTCGTGCGTGACCTCGATCTCCCGCCCGTACCGGGCGGCGATCACCTGGAGAACGTCGACGGCCGCCTCGGTCGTCGGCAGGTGGTCCCGGTGGTCCCCCGAATGGTTCATACCACTCATGATGCCGGGCTCAGTGCGCCTCGGGGAAGCGCAGGTAGGCGGGCGGCACGGCCTTCGTCAGCCACACCCCGTTCGCGCTGAGGTGGAAGACGTGGCCGTCCCGGTGCATCGCGCCCGCGTCGACCGACAGCACGACGGGGCGCCCGCGCCGGGCCCCCACCCGTGTCGCGGTCTCACGGTCGGCCGACAGGTGTACGTCATGCCTGTTCATGGGCTTGAGGCCGGCGGTCCGGATAGCGTCCAGGTGGCGTGCGACGGTGCCGTGGTAGAGGTACGGCGGCGGGGTCGCCGGAGGCAGGCCGAGGTCGACGTCGATGCTGTGGCCCTGGCTGGCGCGGATCCGGGTGCCGTCGATCGCGAAGCGCTGCTTGTCGTTGTCGGCGACCACGCGGTCCAGTTCCTCGCGGCTGACGGGGAACCCGTGTGCCGCGGTCGCCGCGAGCAGGGCGTCGATCTCCACCCAGCCGGCCTCGTCCAGCGTCAGGCCGATGCGGTCGGGCTGGTGGCGCAGGTGTCTGGAGAGGTATTTCGACACCTTCACGGTGCGTCGCTCTTCGTTCTGTCCGATGGTCTTCTTGTCGTTCACATCACCAGAGTGCCGGGGAGACGCGGATCACGCAGTTGTTTTCCGTGGGAGGTTTGATCCACAAGCAAGTGCGGTTATCCACAGGGGAATTGGGGTCACTGTGGACAACCGCTGGGCGATTCGGGGGGTTTCGTCAAGAGCGGGCGCAGGCGCCGCGAGTGTGATCCGCGCCGCTCACAACTTCGGCTCCACCCTTGCCAGTCGGCGCGAGAACCGGGGTGCCCACCGCGACAGCGCCCGCATCCCCCGTGCCTCCGGGGTCACCGGCACCACCGCCCGGTCACGTGCCACCGCGTCCAGGATCGCCGAAGCCACCTTCTCCGGCGGGTAGTTCCGCATGCCGTACAGCCGTGCCGACCGCTGCTGCCGGCGCCGTTGCTCCGCCTCGTCGACCCCCGTGAAGCGGGCCGTCGACGTGATGTTCGTGTTGACGAAGCCCGGGCAGATCGCACTCACGCCGATGCGCCGGTCGGCGAGTTCCGCGCGCAGGCACTCCGAGAGCATGAGGACCGCCGCCTTGGACGTGCTGTAGGCCGGCAGGGCGCGGGAGGGCTGATAGGCGGCCGCGGAGGCGACGTTCACGATGTGACCGCCCTGCCCGCGTTCCGCCATCCGGGCCCCGAAGAGCCGGCAGCCGTGGATCACGCCCCACAGGTTCACGTCCAGGACCCGCCGCCAGTCCTCCGGTGTCGTCGTGAGGAAGGAGCCCGACAGCCCGACGCCCGCGTTGTTGACCAGCACGTCCAGTACGCCGTACGCGCGGTGCACCTTCTCCGCGAGCTTCTCCATCGCCTGCTCGTCGGAGACGTCGGCGGTCTCGGCCCAGGCGTCCGCCGCGCCGGCCAGCCGGGACAGCTCGGCGGTGCGGGCGGCTGCCTCCCCGTCCCGGTCCACCGCCACCACCCGCGCGCCCACCTCCGCGAAAGCCAGCGCCGTCGCCCGCCCGATACCGCTGCCCGCCCCCGTGACCAGCACCAGATGCCCCCCGAACCGCTGGGCGTGCGGATCCGAGCGCTCCGGCTGCCGCTCCGGGTCCTCCTCGACCGACAGCACGAACTCCTCGATCCAGGCGGACACCTGGTCCGGCCGGGTGCGCGGGATCCAGTGCTTGTCGGGCAGCGTGCGCCTGGTCAGCCGGGGCACCCAACGGTCCAGGTCGTCGTAGAGCCGCTCGGACAGGAACGCGTCGCCCAGGGGCGTGATCAGCTGCACGGGGGCGTGCGCGTACGCGTCCTCGCGAGGGTGGCGCAGCCGCGGCCGGACGTTGTCGCGGTACAGCCAGGCCCCGTGGGCCGCGTCGGAGCGCAGGGACGCGGTCGGGTAGTCGCCCGCGGGCAGCCGTTCGGCCCGCTGGAGCAGCTTCGGCCAGCTCCTGCCGAGGGGGCCTCGCCAGGCCAGTTCGGGGACGACCGGGGTGTGCAGCAGGTACACGTACCAGGACCTGGCGCCCTGGCCGAGGAGCTGGCCCACCCGGCGGGGCGTCGGACGCTTCACACGCGCGTCGATCCAGTGTCCGAAGTGGTCGAGGGACGGACCGGACATCGAGGTGAAGGAGGCGATCCGGCCCACGGTGCGCGCCACCGTGACGAACTCCCAGGACTGCACCGAGCCCCAGTCGTGGCCGACCAGGTGGACCGGGCGGTCCGGGCTGACCGCGTCGACGACCGCCAGGAAGTCGTCCGTGAGCTTGGCGAGGGTGAAACCGCCGCGCAGAGGTGCCGGGGCGGTGGAGCGGCCGTGGCCGCGGACGTCGTACAGGACGACGTGGAAGCGGGCGGCCAGCCGGGTCGCGACCTCGGACCACACCTCCTTGCTGTCCGGGTAGCCGTGGACGAGGACGACCGTCGGGGCCGACGGATCGCCCAGCTCCAGCACGCACAGGTCGACGCCGCCCGTACGCACCCGCCGTTCCCGCGCGTCTTCGATGCCCGTCACTTGTCCTCCGCCCAGCGCCGCGTGTGCCCGTGACACCCGTGAATGTGGCAGTTGTTAGAGGGATCGTCAACAGGGCGCCCGTGCGCTGGGGATAACTCTGGGTAGCTCTCAGGAAGGGGATCCCCTAGGGCGCCGTAATACTCGAGAGTGATGTGAAGACGGCTCTCGGGTCTGACGACCGGACGTGGTCCAGGTCACTACCTTCGACGTTGTGACTGTGATCGCGACCGAAAGCCTGAGCAAGCGGTTCCCCCGGGTGACCGCGCTCGACCGGCTCTCCGTGGACATCGGACCCGGTGTGACCGGACTCGTCGGAGCCAACGGCGCCGGCAAGTCCACCCTGATCAAGATCCTGCTGGGTCTGTCCCCCGCGACGGAGGGCCGCGCCGAGGTGCTCGGCCTGGACGTCGCGACCAAGGGCGCGGCCATCCGCGAGCGGGTGGGCTACATGCCGGAGCACGACTGCCTGCCGCCCGACGTCTCGGCCACCGAGTTCGTCGTGCACATGGCCCGGATGTCCGGCCTGCCGCCCACCGCCGCCCGCGAGCGCACCGCGGACACCCTGCGCCACGTCGGCCTCTACGAGGAGCGGTACCGCCCCATCGGCGGCTACTCGACCGGCATGAAGCAGCGCGTGAAACTCGCCCAGGCCCTCGTGCACGACCCGCAGCTGGTCTTCCTGGACGAGCCGACCAACGGCCTCGACCCGGTCGGCCGCGACGAGATGCTCGGCCTGATCCGCCGGATCCACACGGACTTCGGCATCTCGGTCCTGGTCACCTCGCACCTGCTCGGCGAGTTGGAGCGCACCTGCGACCACGTGGTCGTCGTGGACGGCGGCAAGCTGCTGCGCTCCAGCTCCACCACGGACTTCACGCAGACCACCACCACCCTCGCGATCGAGGTCACCGACAGCGACGAGCACCCCGACGGCACCCGCGCGGTGCGCGACGCGCTCACCGCGCGCGGGGTCGAGACGGACAACGAGGGCGCCGGCCTCCCCGGCGCCGGCCACATCCTGCTGCTCACCGCCCAGGGCGAGGAGACCTACGACCTGGTCCGGGACGTCGTCGCCGACCTGGGCCTCGGCCTGGTGCGCATGGAGCAGCGCAGACACCACATCTCCGAAGTGTTCACCAGCAGCGACGAGCAGCGGAAGGAGGCGACCGTCCATGGCGGTTGAGCAGCCCCTGGCCACCCCCGCGGGTGACCAGTCCCGTATCCACGACATCGGCTACCGCGGCTACGACGGCCCGCGCCTCGGCCGCGCCTACGCCCGCGTCTCCCTCTACTCGCAGACCCTGCGCGGCTCCTACGGCCTCGGCCGCTCGGTGAAGTCCAAGGTCCTGCCCATGCTGCTGTTCGCGGTGATGTGTGTGCCGGCGGCCATCATGGTCGCCGTCGCCGTCGCCACCAAGGCGCACGACCTGCCGGTGACCTACTCGCGGTACGCGATCATCATGCAGGCCGTGATCAGCCTGTACGTCGCCTCGCAGGCACCCCAGGCCGTCTCCCGCGACCTGCGCTTCAAGACCGTACCGCTGTACTTCTCGCGGCCCATCGAGACCGCCGACTACGTCCAGGCCAAGTTCGCGGCCCTCGCCTCCGCCATGTTCATCCTCACCGGCGCCCCGCTGGTCGTGCTGTACGTGGGCGCCCTGCTCGCCAAGATGGGCTTCGCCCACCAGACCAAGGAGTTCGGCCAGGGACTGCTCTCGGTGGCTCTGCTGTCCCTGCTGTTCGCCGGCATCGGCCTGGTCATCGCGTCGGTCACCCCGCGCCGCGGCTTCGGCATCGCCGCCGTGATCGCCGTACTGACCATCTCCTACGGCGCGGTCACCACCCTCCAGGCCATCGCCGACTCCCAGGGCAGCGCCGGCGCCGTCCCGTGGATCGGCCTGTTCTCCCCGGTCACCCTGATCGGCGGCCTGAGCACCGCCTTCCTCGGCGGCACGAACACCTTCCCGGGCAGCGACGGTCCCACTCACGCCCAGGGCGTGGTGTACCTGCTCGTCATCCTCGGTCTCGTCGCCGCGACCTACGGCCTGCTGCTGCGCCGCTACAAGAAGGTGGGACTGTGACCACACTCTCCATCGATCACGTCTCCCGCTGGTTCGGCAACGTGGTCGCCGTCAACGACATCACCATGACCATCGGCCCCGGGGTCACCGGCCTGCTCGGCCCGAACGGCGCGGGAAAGTCCACCCTCATCAACATGATGGGCGGCTTCCTCGCCCCCTCCACCGGCACGGTCACCCTCGACGGGCAGCAGGTCTGGCGCAACGAGGCGATCTACAAGCACATCGGCATCGTCCCCGAACGCGAGGCGATGTACGACTTCCTCACCGGCCGTGAATTCGTGGTCGCCAACGCCGAGTTGCACGGACTCGGCGCCAAGGCGGCCCAGCGGGCGCTCGCGACGGTCGAGATGGAGTACGCGCAGGACCGCAAGATCCAGACGTACTCCAAGGGCATGCGCCAGCGCGTGAAGATGGCGTCCGCCCTGGTCCACGACCCGTCCCTGCTCCTCCTCGACGAGCCCTTCAACGGCATGGACCCGCGCCAGCGCATGCAGCTGATGGACCTGCTGCGCAGGATGGGCGACGAGGGCCGGACGGTCCTGTTCTCCTCCCACATCCTCGAAGAGGTCGAACAGCTCGCCTGGCACATCGAGGTCGTGGTGGCCGGCCGGCACGCGGCCAGCGGCGACTTCCGCAAGATCCGCCGTCTGATGACCGACCGCCCGCACCGCTACCTGGTCCGCTCCAGCGACGACCGCGCGCTCGCGGCGGCGCTCATCGCGGACCCCTCCACCTCGGGCATCGAAGTGGACGTCACCGAGGGTGCGCTGCGCATCCAGGCCGTCGACTTCGGCCGTTTCACCGCGCTGCTGCCGAAGGTCGCCCGCGACCACGGCATCCGGCTGCTCACGGTCTCGCCGTCCGACGAGTCCCTCGAATCCGTGTTCTCGTATCTGGTCGCGGCGTAGGAGGCCGAAGATGTACGACCCCACAGTCGCCCGGCTCACCTACCGGGCCCTGCTCGGCCGTCGCCGGGCCCTCATCCTGGGCGCCCTGCCCCTGCTGCTGATCGTGATCTCCGTGGTGGTCCGCGGCCTCGCGGGCGCCGACGACCAGACGGCCGCCGACCTGCTCGGCGGCCTCGCCCTCGCGACCATGGTGCCGCTCATCGGCGTCATCGCGGGCACGGGCGCGATCGGCCCCGAGATCGACGACGGCTCGGTGGTGTACCTCCTGTCCAAGCCGATCAAAAGGCCGACGATCATCTTTACCAAGCTGATCGTGGCGATCGCCGTGACCATGGTGTTCTCGGCCCTGCCGACCCTGATCGCGGGCTTCGTCCTCAACGGCAACGGCCAGCAGATCGCCGTCGCCTACACGGTGGCCGCGCTGGTCGCCTCGATCGCCTACGCGGCGCTCTTCCTGCTGCTGGGCACGGTCTCCCGGCACGCGGTGGTCTTCGGACTCGTCTACGCCCTGGTCTGGGAGGCGCTGTTCGGCTCCCTCGTCCCGGGCGCGCGCACCCTGAGCGTCCAGCAGTGGTCCCTGGCGGTCGCCCACAAGGTGACCGGTGGTGACCTGGTCACGTCCGACGTGTCCTTGACCACGGCCACCGTGCTGCTGGTGGTGGTCACCGTGCTGGCGACCTGGTTCGCGGGCCAGAAGCTGCGCTCGCTGACGCTGGCGGGCGAGGAGTAGGCGGCCGGCCTCCTTACTGACGGGGGCTTCACCTGCCGCCGGGCAGACTGGGCAAAAGGGGGACGTTCTGTGGAGAGGGACGGGGATGGCTGAGGGCTTCAAGGGCGCCGACTGGGACGGCGTCGTCCTGGACGAGGACTTCATACGGTCGGCCGAGACCTCGGAGCCGTCCGCGCGGGCACGGATGCTTGCGGCGCGGTGGCGCGCGGAGAAGCCGGAGCCCCAGCCCTGGCGGTCGGACGAGCCACCGGCGGGGTGGTTCTTCAGCAAGGGGCGGCGCAGGTGGTGGCGCCGGTGAGGCGGTGGGGCGACCGCGCGTGGTGGACGCCCCTCGAATAATCACTGGCGGCCGACTCGGCCCGGCGGCACAGTGGGCGTGTCAGCCCACCGTCTGGGAGAGGAGCCGGACGATGTCCCTGCACGACAGTACGTCCCGCTCCCGGCAGGGCGGCCTTCGGCGGATCGCCGTGTAGCCGCCCGGGGCGGCCGCTTCGAGCACGCGATGGTCGCTCTCGCGTGGGCCGCCCACCCGGAGGATTGGCCGAGTGGAAAGGCACCGGCTTGCGCTGTGCTCCAGCAGACGCGAGTCGTGGTCGGGCCTGAGAGGCCCGCGCACGTTCGATCCGTGCATCCTCCGCGGAACCCGCAGGCCCGCTTCAGCCGAGCAGACGCTCCACGACCGCCGCGATGCCGTCCTCCTCGTTGGAGGACGTCACCTCGTCCGCCACCGCCTTCAGCTCCTGATGAGCGTTGGCCATGGCCACCCCGTGAGCCGCCCAGGCGAACATCGGAATGTCGTTCGGCATGTCGCCGAAGGCGATCGTGTCCGCCGCCTTCAGGCCGAGCCGGCGCGCGGCCAGCGACAGACCCGTCGCCTTCGACAGACCCAGCGGGAGCAGTTCCACGATCCCCGCGCCCGCCATGGCCACGCTCACGAAGCCGCCGGCCGCCTGGCGCGCGGCCTCGGCCAGTTCGTCGTCGGAGAGGTCGGGATGCTGTATGTAGATCTTGTTCAGCGGTGCCGACCACAGGTCCGCGGCGTCCGTGAAGGGGGTCGACGGAAGGTGACCCGTCACGGCGTACCCCGGCCCCACCAGCACGTCACCGTCGAGTCCGTCCCGGCTCGCCGCCAGGTGGAGCGGGCCGACCTCGGCCTCGATCTTCGCCAGCGCGACCCCGGCCAGCTGACGGTCCAGCGTCACGGACGTCAGCAGGCGGTGCGACCCGGCGTCGTACACCTGCGCGCCCTGGCCGCAGACGGCGAGGCCGTCGTAGCCGAGGTCGTCGAGGATGTGCCGGGTCCAGGGGACCGCGCGGCCGGTGACGACGATGTGCGCGGCGCCCGCCGCGGTGGCCGCGGCGAGCGCTTCACGGGTGCGCCGGGAGATCGACTCGTCGGAGCGCAGCAGCGTCCCGTCGAGATCGGTGGCGATGAGCCCGTAGGGGAACGAGGTCACCGGGTCACCGGCTCCAGGACCTCCCGGCCGCCCAGGTACGGGCGCAGTACCTCGGGCACGCGCACGGAGCCGTCGGCCAGCTGGTGGTTCTCCAGGATCGCCACGATCGTGCGCGGGACGGCGCACAGCGTCCCGTTGAGCGTCGCGAGCGGCTGCACCTTCTTGCCGTCGCGCATCCGGACGGACAGCCGGCGGGCCTGGAAGCTGTCGCAGTTGGAGGCCGACGTCAGCTCGCGGTACTTGCCCTGGGTGGGGATCCACGCCTCGCAGTCGTACTTGCGGGACGCCGACGCGCCGAGGTCGCCCGAGGCCACGTCGATGACCTGGAAGGGCAGTTCGAGGCCGGTCAGCCACTGCTTCTCCCAGTCCAGGAGCCGCTTGTGCTCGTTCTCCGCGTCCTCGGGGGCGACGTAGGAGAACATCTCGACCTTGTCGAACTGGTGCACGCGGAAGATGCCGCGGGTGTCCTTGCCGTACGTGCCCGCCTCGCGGCGGAAGCAGGGCGAGAAGCCCGCGTAGCGCAGCGGCAGCCGGTCGGCGTCGAGGATCTCGTCCATGTGGTACGCGGCGAGCGGTACCTCGGAGGTGCCGACCAGGTAGTAGTCGTCCTTCTCCAGGTGGTACACGTTCTCGGCGGCCTGGCCGAGGAAGCCGGTGCCCTCCATGGCGCGCGGACGGACCAGCGCCGGGGTCAGCATCGGGGTGAACCCGGCCTCGGTGGCCTGCGCGATCGCCGCGTTGACCAGGGCCAGCTCGAGCAGGGCGCCGACACCGGTCAGGTAGTAGAAGCGCGAGCCGGACACCTTGGCGCCGCGTTCGACGTCGATGGCGCCCAGCGCCTCGCCGAGCTCCAGGTGGTCCTTGGGCTCGAAGCCCTCGGCGCCGAAGTCGCGGATGGTGCCGTGCGTCTCCAGGACGACGAAGTCCTCCTCGCCGCCGACCGGGACGTCGGGGTGCACGAGGTTGCCCAGCTGCAGCGCGAGACGCTTGGTCTCCTCTTCGGCCTCGTGCTGCTCGGCGTCGGCGGCCTTGACGTCGGCGGCGAGCTGACTCGCCTTCTGCAGCAGCTCGGCCTTCTCGTCGCCGGAGGCCTTGGGGATGAGCTTGCCGAGCGTCTTCTGTTCGTTGCGCAGCTCGTCGAAGCGGACGCCGGACGACCTGCGCCGCTCGTCGGCAGACAGGAGGGAGTCGACGAGCGCGACGTCCTCTCCACGGGCGCGCTGGGACGCGCGCACACGGTCGGGGTCCTCACGGAGCAGGCGAAGGTCAATCACGGAGTCAAGGCTACCGGTGTGGGGTTGCCCCCCACGACTCACTATTCCCACGTGTTCCGATTCACGGCTTACGTTCCGTTATGAGCGAATTGCCGATCGTGTCAATAAAAAGTGTCTCACTCCCTGGGACGGGGCATGTCTCCGGCCCTCGGTTGACTCGAAATCCTTGCGGAGAGCGGGACTTGGGGGCCGGGTTGTCCACAGGTATCCACGCCCCGGTGAGAGTTATCCACAGGGTGTGTGGAAGGGGTGTGGACTTCGAAATCGATCACTCTGCAAGCGTCGCGCGGAGAGAGGAATTCCCTTCCCAAACCAGGACAACACCCACTTTCGAGTGGAAAGGCGTCGCTCCAGAAGATGAACCAAGGGAAACGAGTGGACGAAGGGTGATGCGGGCGAGTGAGGTCCTGCCGACGGGTCGTAGGCCGATTTGTCGACAGGGTCATGCACCTCTGTCGACTTGTCCCCAGGTCGAGAAGAGTGCCTGTGGATAACTTCTGTGGATAACGAAGATACGAGAGTGTGACTGGCCGTACGACTGGCTAGAAGCGGCCGTCCTGGCAGCGTGCCACCCAGTCCGAAGCCGCCATGAACTCCGCGTCGGAAGTCCCCGGCAGCGTCGGCCCCGCGGCCTCGCCGGGACGGATGTCCGCCCGCGGATACGAGCCCAGGAACCGCACCTGGCGGCAGATCCGCTTCAGCCCCATCAGGGCCTCCGCCACCCGCCGGTCGGAGATGTGGCCCTCGGCGTCGATGCAGAAGCAGTAGTTGCCGATGCCGGCACCGGTCGGCCGGGACTGCAGGAGCATCAGGTTGATGCCCCGGGTGGCGAACTCGCCGAGCAGGTCACGCAGCCCGCCGGGATGGTCCTCGTTCTGCCAGAGGACGATCGAGGTCTTGTCCGCGCCGGTCGGGGCCGCCGGCCGGGCCGGACGGCCGACGAGGACGAACCGGGTCTGCGCGTTCTCCGCGTCGTGGATCCCGGTCTCCAGGGCCTCCAGGTGGTACCGCTCGGCCGCGAACTCCCCGGCGAACGCGGCGTCGTAGCGGCCCTCCTGGACGAGCCGGGCGCCGTCCGCGTTCGACGCGGCGGACTCCCAGAGGGCTTCGGGGAGGTGGGCGCGCAGCCAGTTGCGCACCTGCGGCTGGGCGACCGGATGCGCGGTCACCGTCTTGATCTCGGAGAGCTTGGTGCCCGGCCGGACCAGCAGCGCGAAGGTGATCGACAGCAGCACCTCGCGGTAGATCATCAGCGGCTCACCCGCGACCAGCTCGTCGAGGGTCGTAGTGACCCCGCCCTCGACGGAGTTCTCGATCGGCACGAAGGCGGCCTCGGCCTCGCCGTTCCTGACGGCGTCCAGCGCGGACTGCACGGAGACGTACGGGACGAGCTCCCGGGTGGCGGACTCCGGAAGCGTGCGCAGGGCGACTTCGGTGAAGGTGCCTTCGGGACCGAGATACGCATAGCTCGCTGGCATGTCCCTCACCCTAATGGGCGCAGCGACGCCTGGCCGACCTGTCTCACCGGAACCACTCGACCGGGTGGTTTGAAACCCGAGAGGGCCCGTGTCACCCCTCCAGCAGTCGCTGCCCCACGTACTCCCCGTCGCCCGCCCCGCCCGGCACCGCGAACAGCCCGCTCGCCTCGTGCCGGATGTACTGCGACAGGGCGTCCCCGCGGTCCAGCTTCCGCTGCAGCGGCACGAAGCCGCGCAGCGGATCCGCCTGCCAGCAGACGAAGAGCAGCCCCGCGTCGGGCGTCCCGTCCGCGTCGATGCCGTCGTGGTACGAGAACGGGCGCCGCAGGATGGCCGCGCCGCCGTTCTGGTCGGGCCGGGTGATCCGGGCGTGGGCGTTGACCGGGACCACGTACTCGCCGTCGGCCCTGGCCTTCTCCAGGTCCATGGCCGTCGTCTCGGTCCCCCCGGACAGCGGCGCCCCGTTCGACTTCTTCCGCCCGATCACGTTCTCCTGGGCCGCGAGCGACAACTTCTCCCAGTCGTCGAGAAGCATGCGGATCCGTCGTACGACGGCATAGGAACCGTTCGCCATCCATGCGGGCTCGCCCGACGAGGGCACGAAGATCCGCTGGTCGAAGTCGGCGTCGGTCGGCTTCGGATTGCGGGTGCCGTCCAGCTGGCCCATGAGGTTGCGGGCCGTCATGGGGTGGGCGGTGGCGCCCGGGGTGCGGTTGAAGCCGTTCATCTGCCAGCGCACCCTGGCCGCGCTGCCGGCGTCCTTCTGGATCGCGCGCAGGGCGTGGAAGGCGACCAGCGCGTCGTCGGCGCCGATCTGCACCCACAGGTCGCCGTTGCTGCGCGCCTTGTCGAGGTGGTCGGAGGAGAAGTCGGGGAGCGGGTCCAGGGCGGACGGCCGCTGCTTCTCCAGCCCGGTACGGGCGAAGAACGTGTTGCCGAAGCCGAAGGTGATCGTCAGCGACGAGGGACCCGCGTCCCTGGCCACGTCCGTGTCGTCGTGGGCCGTCGGCTCGCCCGCCATCAGCCGGGCGGCCGTCGCCGACCAGCGGCGCAGCAGCGCGGCGGCCTCGGTGCGGCCCGCGCCCGCCGCCAGGTCGAAGGCGATCAGATGACCACGCGCCTGGAGGCTCTCGGTGATGCCCGGCTGATGTTTCCCGTGAAACATCGCGCGGCCGGAGCCCACCGAGCTGAGCGGGGTGGCCCGGGCGGGCGCGGCGGCGTAGCCGACGCCCGCGCCCGCCGCGCCGAGCGCGAGCCCGGTGGCCCCGGCGGTGCCGAGCAGCGCGCGCCGGCTGACGCCGCCGGCCGGGGGCGTCGACGGGGTCTCGCCGGTGGCCGGTGTACGAAGGGACTGGGACTGTTCAGCCATGGTGCGGTTCAGCCGATCTGCGCGTGCTTGGAGACGGTCACCTGGTCGATGTCGGAGGTCCGCACGGTCACGGAGACGGTCCAGTCGCCGGCCATGGGGATCTGCACTGCGTTGGCGGACCAGTGCCCGGTGGTGACGTGGTCGGGTGCCACGGGAAGCGGCCCGATCTTCTTGGCGGCGAGGGTGAAGGAGACCTTCACCTCGGGGACGTCGAAGGCCCGCCCGTTGGGCCGCTGGACGTAGACGTGCATCTCGTTGCTGCCCACCGTCGCGGGGTCGAGGTCGACGCGGACGACGCCCTTGCCGTCCTTGCCGCCGGTGTCGAAGGACATGTCGAGGGTCAGCGCGCCACCGGACGAGGAGTCCGACGACGAGGACGAGGAGGAGGACGCGGCGGCGGCCTTGGCGTCCAGTTCGGTGCGGCCGGGCTCGGTCTGGGTCAGCACGGTGGTGACGGCGAGCAGGACGACGGCGACCCCGGCCTCCGCGAGGACCGAACGGCGCAGGCCGAAGCGGTCCGGGTCGGCGTCGCGGACGCGCTTTTGCCGGGCGGCGTCCTTGGCGGCCTGCTGCCGGGCCAGTTGGGCGGCGCGCTCCGGGTCGTCGGCGCCGGAGGCGGCTTTTCCGGCGGGCACGTCCTCGGAGCTCCCCGAGGCACGGGCGCCGAAGGCCTTCTTCGTGGCGGCGGACGCCTTGACCGTCTCCTTCTTCTCCTCGGCGGCCGACTGCTCCTCGGCTGCGGCCTCCCGGCCGCTCGGCCTCCGGGCCTCCGCGACCGCCGGGTCCGCCAGCCGTCCCGTCCAGCGCCGTGAGACGGAGGCGATGCCGACGAGCAGCGCCACGAGACCGATCTTGACCAGCAGCAGTTCTCCGTACGTGGTGTCGGTGAACGCCGACCAGGAGCCCAGCTGGCGCCAGGACTGGTAGATGCCGGTGCCCACCAGCGCCAGCACGCTCGCGAAGGCGACCCGGGAGAAACGCCGTACGGCCGCGGACTCGACCGGTGCCTCGGCGGGCGCCCGGTACAGGGCGACCAGCAGGGCGGTGAGGCCGCCCAGCCAGGTGGCCACGGCGAGCAGGTGGATCACGTCGACCGGCATCGCGATGCCCGGCTGGAGTCCGGTGGAGGCGTGCTCGGCCATGGCCCAGCTCGCCGCGAGCCCGGCGGCCACCACGGTCCCGCCGACGGCGAGCCCGAAGGTCAGGTCGCGCTTCTCGGTGCCCTCCTCGCGCTTGTCGTAGGCCCCGAAGAGCACGGCGATGAACAGCGCGGCGGCCGCCAGCAGCAGCAGCCGGGAGACCAGGGCCGCGCCGGGCTTGGTGCCCAGGACCTGGCCGAGCAGGTTGAGGTCGACGATGTCGCCGACGCTGCCGGAGGTGGTGTACGAGCCGCGCAGCAGCAGCAGCCACAGGGTGGCCGCGGTCAGCGTCAGCCAGCCGCCGACGACGAGCCGCTGCAGGGCCCGTACCCCGGAGCCGCGCTGCCAGCAGGCGAGCACGAAGGCGGCGCCGCCGACGAGCACGATGTACCCGGCGTACGACAGGTAGCGCCCGAAGCCGTAGAGCCAGCCGACGACTCCGCCGCCTGCGCCCTGGTTCCCGACCGAGGCGACGGTCTTGGAGGGCGCCCCGACCGAGAAGGTGTAGGCGCCGGCGACGGGGTGGCTGTCCGCGGAGACGACCTGCCAGGCGACGGTGTACGTGCCCTTGCCCAGGCCGCTCTTGAGCTGGACCCCGTAGGTGGTCGCGGACAGGTTGTCCGGCTTGCCGGTGTCCACCCGCTTGCCCCGGGGGTCGAGGACCCGGATCGAGTCGCTGTTCGTCGAGACGTTCTCGGAGAACGTGAGCGAGACCTGGTCGGGTGCCTCCGGGACCACCACCCCCTGGGCGGGGTCGCTGCCGGTCAGCGCGGCGTGCGCGGAGGCCGGCCCGGCGCCCGCCAGCAGCGCGCCGGTGACGGCGAGGAACAGCAGCACCAGGGTGCGCAGGCGGGGGGTGATGGTCCGCGTCAAGGTCGGTCCTCCCTCAGTGTCCGGTCGACGGGTTGTACGTGGCGGACTTCACCGGCATCTCGACGGTGAGCGGACCGGATTCGGCGAACTTGAGTCTCAACGTGATCGTGTCGCCCTGCTCCGGGCGGCGCTTCAGCTTCTCGAACATCAGATGGTTGCCACCGCTTTTGAACACGAGTTGACCGTGGGCGGGCACCTTGAAGGAGCCGACCTCCTGCATCGCGCCGCCGGCGGTCTCGTGCATGGTGATCTCACCCGCGGCGTCGCTGGTGACGGAGGTCAGCTCGTCGTTCGTGTCGCCCTTGTTGGTGATCGTCAGGAACCCGGCGGCCATGTCGGCGGAGACCGGCTGGGGCATGTAGGAGGCGCCGACGGACAGCACTGCCCCCGAGGAGCCCGAGGCACCCGAGCCGCCGCAGCCCACGAGGACCAGGGCGCCCGCGAGGGCCGCACCGGTCGCGGCCACGCCGGTCAGGGCGAGCCGCCGCCCGGTCAGGACCGGACGGCCCGTGGTCCGCGCCGGACGCCTCACGGGTTCTCTCCCTTGATCAGCTTGGGGAGGTCCTTGGTGTAGTCGTCGACGGTGGCGTTCTCGCCGTACAGGACGTAACCGCCGTCGGTCTTCGGCGAGAACGCGATGACCTGGGTGCCGTGCACCGAGACGACCTTGCCGGTCTTCTTGTCCTTGTGGGTCGGCTCGATGGAGATGCCGAGGGTGCGGGCACCGGCCTGGATGGTGGCGAAGTCGCCGGTCAGGCCGACGAAGGCGGGGTCGATGCCCTTCAGCCACTTGCCCAGTTCGGACGGGGTGTCGCGGGCCGGGTCGGTGGTGACGAACACGACCCGCAGTTTCGCCTGGTCGGCCTTGGACAGCGCCTTCTTGGCGACCGCGAGGTTGTTCATGGTCAGCGGGCAGACGTCGGGGCAGTGCGTGTAGCCGAAGTAGACCAGCGTGGGCCGGCCCTTGGTCTCGGCGCGCAGGTCGTACTTCTTGCCCTGGGTGTCGGTGAGCACCAGGTCCGGCTTCTCGAACGGCTGGTCCAGGATGGTCGCGGCCTTGTTCGAGGTGTCCCCGGCGACCACGGTGGCGGGTGACTTGGCGTCGTCGCCGCTGCCGCAGGCGGAGAGGGTCAGGGTGGCGGCGGCGAGCAGGGCGGCCGCGGCGAACGTCTTCTTGCGCATAGAGAAATGTCCCAGATGTGAGAGATCCGGCACGCACCGGGGTCGGACGGGGCAGCGGAACACCGACAGCCTCGCACGACCCCCTGTACGCGATACGGAAGGGCGCTCAGGCCTCGGAGCCCGTGGACCGGCGGCGTCCGGCGGCGACGCCGTAGGCGACCCCGGCGGCGCCGACGACGATGCCGACGACTCCGAGGACGCGGGCGGTGGTGTCACTGCCGCCGGACGAACCGGAGTCGTCGGAGGCCGTGGTCCCGGTCTTGGCGGAGGTCTCCGCGGCGGTGTCCTCGGCGGCCGCGGTGCCGTGGTGGTCGCCGGTGGCGGCGGACAGCGCGAGGACCGGGGCCGGGTTCTCCGGCTCCTCCTGGCCCTTCTGCTGGACCTCGATCCAGCGGACGACCTCCTTGTCGGAGTACGTCTGGAGCGCCTTGAAGACCAGTTCGTCGGTGTTCTCGGGCAGGGCGCCCACGGAGAGCGGGAACTTCTGGAAGAAGCCCGGCTGGACGCCCTTGCCGTCGGAGGCGGTCCAGGTGACCTTGGTGACCGCCTCGCTGATCTTCTCGCCGTGCATCTCCAGCGGCTTGGCCAGCTTGGACTTGGTGACGTCGATCCCCCAGCCGGCCATCGGCTGGGCCAGCACCGACGCGATCGGGTGGTCGGCGGGGAAGTTGACCTCGACCTTGGTGGTCGAGGCGTCGTCGCGCTCGTTCGGGACCTTGAAGTCGATGACCGCGTAACCGCCCTTGGCGGCGGTGCCCTCGGGCTGCACGCTGACGTGCGCGAACGCGGGCGAGGAGACGGCGAGTACGGCCGTACCCGCGACGGCGGTGACGGCGGCGATACGAGAAGCCTTCATGGCGGGGAGCACTCCACTCTGAGTGAGTTCTGTCGGTGGGGGTGCGCGCACCGTTTCGTCCGCCGTCGGTGGCGCACCACAGGCGGCCGTCGGCGATCGGGGGAAGCGCGCACGCGCGTGCCGCACGACGACGGCCGGCCCCTCCGGACGAACCCCGGGGGAGTGCTCTGGTCGTGTCGTGTCAGGCGGCGAGCTCGAATGCGGCGGCCGCCGGCGGCCCGCGCCGGAGCAGGGAGTGCTGGAGCGTGACGGTGTGCGGGGCGGGCGGTTCGTCCCAGCCCGCGCCGCGACCGCCCCGCACGAGCGCCTCGGGCCCGGCGACGAGCCCGGCGCACAGTGCGCACGCCAGAGCGAGCGCACCGCGCAGGGAACGTACGAGCGCGCCCTCCGTGACCCCGTGCGCCGACAGCTCGAGCAGTCGCAGCAGCGCCAGGTCGCCCCGCCGCAGCAGCCACCCGGCCACGACGGCCGCGAGCAGGTGTCCGAGCAGCATCGGCACGGAGGGCAGCAGGGAAGCGGAGGATCCGGTGGCGTCCGACGCGTGTGCCATCGCGCTCATGTCCATGGCCGGGCCGGAGGTGCCGGGAACCGGTCCGGAGACGCCGAGATGCGCCGCGGAGAGGATCTTGTACGCGTGGGTGGGGCTGAGCTGTGCCGCTCCCGCCCCGCACAGCAGCTCGGCCGCCCGCTGGACCAGCGCCGCGTCGTCCGCGGGCGTCGCGGAGCCGGAGGGCATCGCGGAGCCGGCGGCCATCGCCGTACCGCCGTGCTGGCCGAGCCCGAACAGCGTGTGCAGCACGCTCTGCAGGACCGCCAGCAGGACGACGGTCCCCGGCAGCGAGCGGGCCCGCCCGGTCAGCGGTGCGACGAGCGCCATGGTGCTCAGGAAGCCCACTCCGAGCGTCCACAGCGGAACGGTCGCGCAGGAGGCCATGGTGTGCCCCGCCGCGGCCAGCATGACGCAGAGCGCGGCGAACACCGCGGCCCGCAGGAGCCGCAGTCCGCTTCCGGAGCGCGCGACGCGCGGGCGGGGGGCAGTCATGGCGGCCTCATCATCGCACTGGACCCGTTCCCCCTTGACGGCAGGTCCGGAAGATTCCGTTACGGCCGGAGAC
This sequence comes from Streptomyces sp. NPDC021562, assembly GCF_040640875.1. Lineage (NCBI taxonomy): Bacteria > Bacillati > Actinomycetota > Actinomycetes > Kitasatosporales > Streptomycetaceae > Streptomyces > Streptomyces sp. NPDC021562. The sequence continues at coordinate 137,952 of NZ_JBFACN010000002.1, read as the reverse complement.
GCCGGAAGGCCCCGCAGGAGCCGCCCGGCGCCGGAAGCGGAAGGCGGCCGGCCGGGCGGTGGGCGGCTCGCCGACGGGGAAGGAGAGGAAGAAGCGGAAGATCTTTTTGTGCCGAACCAGCCGCTCATACACCGAAACCTCCCCCGGCGCATCCCCCGGATGGGCGTTCTCACATGAACGGAGTGCTTACACGCGCGCACAGCTGGCAATAGGTAACGGTATGTCGAGCCGCGGCCGGGAGGCTGGAGCATGAGCATCTGGTGGTCACTCCATCTGCGGCGTGAGGCCGCGAGCGTGCCGCTCGCCCGCCGGCTGCTGATCGGCACCATGGAAACGGCGGGCGTCGACCCGGACATCTCCTACGACCTCTCCGTCGCCCTCAGCGAGGCCTGCGCGAACGCCGTCGAGCACGGCGGCGCCGGCCGCCCCTCGGAGGCGTACCGGGTGACCGCCTACCTGGACGGCGAGAAGTGCCGTATCGAGGTGGCCGATTCGGGACCGGGGGTCGGCCCCGGGTTCGCCCGCACCCAGGACATAAGGCCCGCCCGTCCCGACGCCGAGCACGGCCGGGGGCTCTGTCTCATCAGAGAACTCGCCGATCACGTCCACATCGGCAGCAAACCGGGCCGCAGCGGCACGGTGGTCAGCTTCGACAAGATCCTCAAGTGGAAGAAAGATCCTTCCCTGCTTTCGGCATGACTCTCGCTCCCGGATAACCCGCGCGCTAGGGTGCGCGCATGATTCTCAGTAAGATCAAAGAAAGCCTCATCCTGCCCGACGTCATATTGCGGCCCATTGCTCCCGGTGACGCGAAAGCACTGTGCTCCGCGTACGCCGTCAACCGCAGTCACCTCGCACCCTGGGAACCGGTCAGACCCGAGTCCTTCTTCACCGTCGTCGGTCAGACCGAACGCATCGATGGCCTGCTGAAACAGGCCGCGGACGGGGTGATGCTGCCGCTGCTCATGGAGTCGGTCCGCACCGGTGGGATCGTCGGTGCGATCACTCTTTCCGGAATTACCCTCGGTCCTTTCTGCAGCTCCTACGTCGGCTATTGGGTGGCCGGTGACCAACAGGGCCGCGGGCTGGCCACCGCCGCGCTCGAACGGGTCTGTGAGATCGCCGAGAAGGTCGTCGGACTCCATCGGATCGAGGCGTCCACCCTCATCGACAACACGACGTCACAACGCGTGCTGAAGAAATGCGGATTCGAGACGATCGGTGATGCTCCGCAGTATCTCCACATCAATGGAGAATGGCGGGACAGCCGGCTCTTCCAGCGGATCCTGCACCACCACGACCCGGCTCTGTGACGGGTGCTTCCCGGGCGTTCACAGGTCCCTGCCAGCTCTCGCCCATGCCCCTGACAAACCGCGTTCCTAGCTTCGTCGGCCATGACGGGAAACCACAAAGACAGGTCGATCACCCGCCGTCGCGCCCTCGTGGTGTCCGGCGGCACGGTGGCGGCCGGCGGCCTCGCGGTCGCCGGCTTCCAGTCGGCCTTCGCCGACACCGCCGACGCGGACGCCACGGCCTCCGCGAGTTCCACCAGCAGTGAGTGCCTGACGCTGATGAGCAGCGTCACGGAAGGCCCGTACTACCTCGATGGTGCCCTGGTGCGCAAGGACATCACCGAGGGCAAGGCAGGCGTCCCGCTGACCCTCCGCCTGACCGTCGTGGACGCCACCGACGGCTGCACCCCCGTCAAGGGCGCGGCGGTCGAGATCTGGCACTGCGACGCCTGGGGCTACTACTCCGGTTACACCACCGCCAACCCCGGCGGCTCCGCCCCGGCGGAGAGCGAGGAGGGCGACTCCGCCAACGACCAGACGTACCTGCGCGGTTACCAGATCGCGGGCGCCAACGGGGTCGTCAGGTTCGAGACGATCTTCCCCGGCTGGTACACCCCGCGCACCTGCCACATCCACGTGAAGGTGCACACCGGCGGCGCGAAGGAGGACGGCACGTACGAAGGCGGCACGGTCAACTACACCGGTCAGCTGTTCTTCGCCGACGACATCGCCGAGGAGATCTTCACGCTCGATCCCTACGCGAAGCACACCGGCAGTTACACCGTCCTCGCCGACGACATGGTGTACGACGGCGGCGGCGCCGCCAGCGGTCTGCTGACCCTGAAGGCGGTGCACAAGAAGGATCCGTCGAAGGGCTACAAGGGTTCCCTGACCCTGGCCATCGACCCCGACGCGGAGAACACCGGCGCCGGCAGCGGTGGTGGCGGGACGCCTCCGAGCGGTGCCCCGAGCGACGCGCCCACGGGCACCCCGCCGAGCGGCGCCCCGACCGACAGCGCCTCCCCCTCGGCCTCCGCCTCCGCCTAGGGGAAGGGACGTGACACGTCGCGAGGACGACGCGCTGGCGCTGGCCGCCGTGACCGCGCTCACCGGTCAGCTGGCGCTGGCCCCCAAGCCGGGGCTGCCCGACCCGCGTGACCTGGACACCCGCAGCAGGCGCCGGGAGCACGACAGGCTGCGCTGGTCCGCCAGGGCGCTCGGGCCCGGCCTCGCGGCGATGGCCGCCTCCGCCCGCCGCACGGGCACGCCCACGCCGGTGCTGCGGGCGGAACTCGGCGCGATCGGCCGGTGCACCGAGCACTCGGTCGGCCTGGCCGGCGGCGGCCACAAGGGCGCGCTGTGGGCGCTCGGTCTCCTGGTCGCCGCGGCCGCCCTGGATCCCCGGGCCAGGGTCCGGGAGATCGCCGCGACGGCGCGCAGGATCGCCGCGTTCAACGACAAGGGCGCCCCCAAGCGCCCCTCACGGGGTTCGACGATCTCCGCGAAGTACGGCGTGCCCGGCGCCAGGGGCGAGGCCAGGGCCGGGTTCCCGCACGTCCGGCGCGCGGTGGAGGCCCTGGCGACGGCCCGCAGGGCGGGCGCCACCGAGAACGAGGCCCGCCTGGACGCCCTGCTCACCGTGATGTCCACGCTCCAGGACACCGAACTCCTCCACACCGCGGGCCCGCCGGGCCTGCGCCAGGTCCAGGCGGGCGCGCGGAAAGTGCTGGAGGTGGGCGGCACGGCGACGGCGGCGGGTGCGGAGGCACTGCGCACCCTGGACGCGGACCTGCACGAGAAGGGCTGGAGCCCGAGGGGCAGCGCGGGCCTGCTGGCCGGAGCGTTGTTCCTGGACGCCTTGCCTTCTCTGTGACGCCACACACCCCGCGGACCGACGAACGGCCGGGCACCTCTCGGTACCCGGCCGTTCAGCGCACACGTCAGCCGTTGAGCGAAGCCATCCACGCCTCGACCTCGTCCGACCGCCGGGGCAGCCCCGCGGACAGGTTCCGGTTCCCGTCCTGCGTGACCAGGATGTCGTCCTCGATCCGGACCCCGATCCCCCGGTACTCCTCCGGCACGGTGAGGTCGTCGGCCTGGAAGTACAGCCCCGGCTCGACGGTCAGCACCATTCCCGGCTCCAGGACGCCCTCCACGTACGTCTCGGTGCGCGCGGCGGCGCAGTCGTGGACGTCGAGGCCGAGCATGTGCCCGGTGCCGTGCAGCGTCCACCTGCGCTGCAGCCCGAGCTCCAGGACCCGCTCCACCGGCCCTTCCACGAGCCCCCACTCGACGAGCCGCTCGGCCAGCACCCGCTGCGCGGCATCGTGGAAGTCGCGGTACTTGGCGCCCGGCTGCACCGCCGCGATCCCGGCCTCCTGCGCGTCGTACACGGCGTCGTAGATCTTCTTCTGGAGCTCGCTGTACGTGCCGTTGACCGGAAGCGTGCGCGTGACGTCGGCGGTGTACAGGCTGTGCGTCTCGACGCCCGCGTCCAGGAGGAGCAGGTCGCCGGAGCGCACCGGGCCGTCGTTGCGGACCCAGTGCAGGGTGCAGGCGTGCGGGCCGGCCGCGCAGATGGAGCCGTAGCCGATGTCGTTGCCCTCCACGCGTGCGCGCAGGAAGAACGTGCCCTCGATGTAGCGCTCGGAGGTGGCCTCGGCCTTGTCGAGGACCTTCACGACGTCCTCGAAGCCGCGCACGGTCGAGTCGACGGCCTTCTGCAGCTCGCCGATCTCCCATTCGTCCTTGACCAGGCGGGCCTCGGAGAGGAAGACGCGCAGTTCCTCGTCGCGCTCGGCGGTGACCTTGTCGGTCAGCGCCTCCTCGATGCCGGCGTCGTGGCCGCGTACGACCCGGACCGGGCCGGTGGCCTCGCGCAGCTTGTCGGCGAGTTCGCGTACGTCGGCGGCCGGGATGCCGTAGAGCACCTCGGACTCGGTCAGGGAGTGGCGGCGGCCCACCCACAGCTCGCCCTGGCCGGAGAGCCAGAACTCACCGTTCTCCCGGTCGGAGCGGGGCAGCAGGTAGAGGGTGGCCACATGGCCGTCGTCCTTCGGCTCCAGGACGAGTACGCCGTCCTCCGTCTGGTTGCCGGTGAGGTAGACGTATTCGACCGACGCCCGGAACGGGTAGTCCGTGTCGTTCGAACGGGTCTTCAGGTTGCCGGCCGGGATCACCAGGCGCTCGCCGGGGAAGCGGGAGGACAGCTCCGCGCGGCGGCGGGCGGTGTGCGCGGCCTGCTCCACCGGGGTCAGGTCACGCAGCTCCGTGTCGGCCCAGCCGGACTTCATGTTCTCGGCGAGCTCGTCGGACACGCCCGGGTACAGGCCGTTCTTGCGCTGCTTGATCGGCTCTTCGCTCTCTTCCGGGGTCTCCGGGGTGAGCTCGTCGGCCACGTCATCCTCCTCGACACTGCTGCGGATGCCGTCCATCGTACGTTCGCACCGAACGGCGTCCCATGGTCGCAGGACTCCTTGGCGAGGCGGGCTGCCACGCGGTCTCCCGGCGAGGCGGGTTCCCGGCCTTTCGGCCGGTCAGTCGAAGCGGGCTGCCAGCAGTACGACGTCCTCCTGGCTGTCGGCCGTGTCCAGTCCGTCGGGCAGCACCGTGCGCAGCACGTGGTCGGCGATCGCCCCGGGGTCGTGGCGCAGCGCCCGGGGGACGCTCGCGGCGGCCGTGTGCAGACGGGCGAAGGCGCGGTCCATGGGGTCGCCGGTGCGGTGCAGCAGCCCGTCGGTGTACAGCAGAACCGTCTCGCCCGCCTCCGCCTGGATCTCCACGCTCGGCGCCTCCCAGCAGGCGAGCATCCCGAGCGGCGCGGAGACCGAGGTCTCCGCGAACACGGTGCGGTGCGCGCCGATCAGCAGCGGCGGACTGTGCCCGGCGCCGGCCAGGGTGACCTTGCGCAGCGCGGGTTCGCAGTATGCGAACAGGGCGGTGGCGGAACGGGCCGGCTCGGTCAGCCTGAGCAGCAGTTCGAGGTCGGAGAGGACCGCGACCGGGTCCTCGCCCTCCATCACGGCGTACGCCCGCAAGGAAGCCCGCAGCCGCCCCATCGCGGCGACCGCGCTCGGTCCGGAGCCGGTCACCGAGCCGACCGCGAGACCGAGGGCGGCGTCCGGCAGCGGCAGCGCGTCGTACCAGTCGCCGCCGCCGCGCGGGCCGGTGCGGTGCCGGGCGGCGAGCTGGACGCCGGTCACGCGGGGCAGCCGGGAGGGGAGCAGTTCCTCGGCGATGGTCGCCATGCACGCGCGCGTGCGCGCCACCTCCAGCAGCCGGGCCAGGTGTTCGGCCGCATGGCGCACGTACAGACCGACCAGGTGACGCCGGCGCTCGTGCGGTTCGGCCGGCTCGTCGTAGAACCAGACGACCGCTCCGAGACGGGTGCCGGCGGCGGTGGTGAGGGGGAGCGCGTAGCTGGCGGCGTAGCCGAGGCGGAGGGCGACCTCGCGGTGGCGTGGGTCGAGACCGTCCTCGGCGAACAGGTCGGAGTGCACGATCTCGGCGGTGGTGCCGGTGTCGTAGGGCAGCGCCCCGCGCGGGACGGTCTCCAGGTGGCCGAGGTCGGCGCGGCCGAGCCCGAGGCCGATCGTGGTGTGCGGGCCGGGAGCGTCGGCGGGCTCCAGCGCTACGAGACCGCGCCGGGCGCCCACGAGGGCGGCACCGGCGCGCAGCAGTTCCTGGAGGGCGGTCTCGGGACCGTCGGTCCGGGCGAACCGCTCGGTCAGTTCGTGGAGGGTGGTGAGGTCGGAGACCCAGCCGGCCAGCCGGTCCTGGAGGAGGGTGCCGGGCGCCGGGGCCGCGGGGGCCTTCGGGACGGGTGGTGCGCCCGGGGCGGGGGGAATCGGCGCGACAGTCTGGGTGGGCGCGGGAACCGTTGAATCGATTCCAGCCACTTTCGGAGGATGCGGGGCGCTCATCGTGTCCGGCTCTCAGACCCGTGCGTACTGCTCAAAAGCATCGCAAACCCCCATGTCTTTCTGCGCCGCTAGCAGTGTCTCCACATGTACACGCACTCGTAAGGAGATGTCCAGCATTGTCCTGCTGGGATCTCTGGTGTCCGTGAGACCTTGTGAGGGTGTCTCCCGGAGCCTTGCACAAAAGCAAAGTTGGCTTAAAACTGACTCGGGTAACGGTTCATTGCGGTCGACTGGCCTTGCTCCACGGAGCGTCACAGCGGTCGTGATGGGTACGTACTCGGTGAAGGCCAGGGGTGGTTGGGGAGCACCCGGAACCTGGCGACGGACCCGGGCGTCTTAACCACCGACGACCGTGCCCCATCCTCCCGTGGCGGAGGCGGAGAGAAACACCCGGAACGGCAAAACGCCAGACTTCGCCACCCCCGCGCCGTGTCCGTGGTTTTGATAGAGGCAGTACGGGACGCGGGTGCGGCCCCCGCTCGACCCCCTGGGGTTCCCCTTGCCCGGCGCAAGGGTGTGATGCGCCAACAGGTACGCACAGTGAAGTGATCGACACATGGTGTGATGTGGTCCTCGGTGTTGCCAGCGGTGCAACGGAAAGGAACGAGCGCTCATGCGCGAGATCCTCAAAAGGCGACGCAGGCTCCTGTCCAAGCGCAATGACAAGGGGTCTGAGTTTCTCGGCGCGGCCCTGACCTTCGCGACGCAATGGCAGTGGCCCGTACTTCCCGGTGTGGCCCCGGACCCGCAGGGCCGGGCACGCTGCGGCTGCCCCGACCCGGAGTGCACGGTGCCCGGCGCGCACCCCTTCGACCCGGGCCTGCTCGCCGCCACCACCGACGAGCGCATGGTCCGCTGGTGGTGGGGCAACCGGCCGACGGCCCCGATCGTCCTCGCCACCGGCGCCTCCGGCGGGCACGCGCCCTGCGCGGTCAGCCTGCCGGCCCTCGCCGCCTCCCGCGCGCTCACCCTGCTCGACCGCCGCGGCATGCGGCTCGGTCCGGTGGTCGCGGCGCCCACCCGCTGGGCGCTGCTCGTCAAGCCGTACTCGATGGAGCAGTTGGGCGAACTGCTGTACGCCAAGGACTTCGTCCCCGGCTCGCTCCGCTTCCACGGCGAGGGCGGCTATCTCGCCCTGCCGCCCTCCGAGACCGGCCAGGGGGCCATCCGCTGGGAGCGCGCTCCGCTGCCCGGCTCGGCCAACCCCTGGGTGCCCGATGTGGAGGCCGTGGTGGACGCCGTGGTCGACGCCCTCACTCGTACGGGTGTGAGCGCGCCCGAGTTGTAGGGATGTCGGGCGTGCGCGCACGGCTTGTCCCGCTGTGGTCGTTATCTTCCGCTACATGAACGTACGTCTGCTCGCCCTGGTGGGTGTCGCGGTGTGCGCGGTCGCGCTGCCGCTGACCGTGGCGTCCGCAGGGCAGGTGGGCGACGCCGCCGTACGCCCGGCCGACCGGCGCGACGACGCGAAGCTGCCGGTGCCCGCCCGCTCCCCCCTGGTGCTCGGTCTCGGCCTGGCCACCGCCGCCCGCTGCGGCCCGGAACTGACCTCCCCCGACGGTGTCGAGGCGCAGACCTGTGTGATGACCCAGGGTGCGGACACCTGGGCGCGCACCTACTACCGCAACGCGACCGGGGCGGACCTGGAGGCCGTGCTGAGCCTGATGGGGCCGCGCGGCCGCACCGTGCAGACGCACTGCACCGCGGGCGCCGACGACGAGCCCGCGACCTGTGAGACGCCCCGGGAGCACACCCGCGGCGCGCCGGTCGACTACACGGCCGTCTCGGAGTTCGCGGCGCGGGACGGCGACGGGTCGCTGCTGCTGCGCTCCGCGAGCAACTCCACGGACGACCCCGGTGCCCCGACCGGTGCCAACTCCGGTGCGTCAAGCGGAAGTTGACGTTTGGCTGCGCTCCGTACACCGGACGCGGGCATGAAAAGGCCCGGTTGCTGGCGACGGGGGATGCACCAGCAACCGGGCTACTGAGACGGTAACAAGAGATCGGCGGTTCGCAAATTCGATCTCGGCTATTCGGACACGTAATTGCTTGCCACGTCCGGGAGTTGTGACAGGAGTCACCGGGTGCTACGCACCTGGCGTGGCTGACCGGCCGGTCAGCCACGCCAGCCGTGCGCGCCGCCCGTCAGCTGAGCGTGACCTGCCGGTTGGTCAGTCCGCCGCGGGCCCGCCGCTCGTCCGCCGTGAGCGGCTCCGTCGAGGCCAGAGCGGTCGTGAGCCGCTCGGCGAACTCCGCGGCCGGCTTCTCCACGTCCGCCGCGCCGACCCCGCTCGGCAGGTCCCAGACCGGCACGGTGAGACCGTGGGCACGGAAGGAACCGACCAGCCGGGTGCCCTCGCCGAGGTTCGACGTGCCCGCCGCGTGCAGGCGCGCGAGAGCGTCCAGAAGCTGCTCCTCGGGGTACGGCATGACCCAGCGCAGGTGGTTCTTCTCGGGCGTCTCGCACCAGTAGGCGCTGTCGACGCCGGTCAGCTTCACGGTCGGGATGGCCGCCGCGTTGGCCCGCTCCAGGGAGGCGGTCACGTCCGGGGTGGCGTTCTCGGCGTCCGGCACCCAGAACTCGAAGCCCTCGTGCACAACTGGCTCGAAGGCGCCCTCGGGGTCGAGCAGGTCCTGCAGCCGGGGGCCGTCGGCGGGCGCCCGCCGGCCCTGCACCGGGGTGCCCGGCTCGGCGGCCAGGGCGCGCAGCAGGATGTCGGCGAGATCGCGGCTGATGTCGCCCGACGCCGTGTCGTTCTGCAGGCCGAGCAGGACCGAACCGTCGTCGCGGCGCAGCGCCGGCCAGGCCATCGGCAGCACGGTCGCGAGGGTGACCGACGGGACGCCCTCGGGCAGGCCGTCCTTCAGGGTCAGTTCGACGGTGGCGGCGGGGACCAGCTCGCGCAGCGCCACCCAGTCGCCCTCGCCCGGCAGCCCCTCGAACGGGCGGTGCACCAGCTCGGTCGCCGCGTGCGCGGCCGCCCGGCCGTGGCACGCCTTGTAGCGGCGGCCGCTGCCGCAGGGGCAGGGTTCGCGGGCGCCGACGACCGGGATCTCACTGTCGCTGAGCTGCGGCCGCGTGGCCTTCGTCTGGGGTCGCTTCTTGGCCATCTGGCTGTCTCCCGGTTACGGCTCGTCTCGTACTGGCGGGAGCCTAGCCGTTCGCACCTCGGACCACGGGAACCTGTGGACGGAGCCGTGGCGGGGAGCGGGAAGGGGGGCGGGAAGGGGGGCGGGGACGGAGTGGTTCGCTCGCGGTGGACGCGGCGCCGGCGCGAACGGACCGGGGCAGACCTGCCCCGACACCCGGACGTTCCGACACCCGGGCGTTCCCGGCGCCCGGACGCACCCGGCGCCCGGACGTACCCGGCAGCTCAGTCCATGTCCTCGAAGGCGTCCGCGAAGTCCAGGTCGGCCGTCCCCGGGCCCGAGGGCGTCATGACGCGCGCGGTGAGGGCATCGCGGCGGTCGCGTCCGTGCGGATCGCGTGCCTCCTCGTGCACGACGACCCAGACGGTCACCTCGCCCCGGGCGTCGTCCCGGACACCCCAGTCGTCGGCCAACGCGGTGATGATGTTCAGCCCGCGGCCGCCGTGCGCCGTGACCGACGGGGTCATGGGGGCCGGGCGGGTAGGCCCGCCGCCGTCCGTGACCTCGACGACCAGCCGGCCGCGCGGGTCCACCCGCCAGGCGGCCCGGACGTCGCCGTCTCCCGCCAGGGCGTCCCCCAACGGGCGCCCGTGCTTACAGGCATTGCTCAAAAGCTCGGAGAGGATCAGTACGGCATCGTCGATGACCGATTCCGAAAGGCCGCCCGTGCGCAACTGATCGCGCATACGGTGTCTCGCCTTCCCCACGCCTGCAGGGCCATGGGGTACGGCCATGCTCGACGACGTGGGCACCTCCTGTGCCACCACCAACGCCACCCCCGAGACCTCCTTTGCCCCACGCCACGGTGTGGATGCCCCATCGGCCCGAACCGGAAACCGGCCAAGAAAGGTCCGGTGACGCATTCGCCACGGACGAATACGAACCGAACGCGCCGGAGCACTCCCTGTGACGGGCCGTCGCCATGGCCCTCCGGGCCCGGCTTCGTGTGGCTTGATTTCGATGGTGTGGCCGAGAAGCGAGGATGATGCGAGGGGGGCGTTCGGGTCAAGAGGTGCGAGACGTCCTTACGTGACTCTTTATCTGAGACGTATTCAGATCCCTTTTCTCGCGCCCGCGCGGGTTCACCGCCCCAGCCGGCGCAGCACGGCTCCGGGCCGGTTGGTGATGATCGCGTCGATCCCGAGTTCCACGCACAGATCCACGTCCTCCGGCTCGTTGACCGTCCACACGTGCACCAGGTGGCCGTTGCGCTTCAACCGCTCGATGTACGCCGGGTGGTTGCGCACGATCCGGATCGAGGGGCCCGCGATCCCCACGCCGGCCGGCAGGCGTCCGTCGCGCAGCCGGGGCGAGAGGAACTGCAGCAGGTAGACCGTCGGCAGCGTCGGCGAGGCCGCCCGCACCCGGTGCAGCGATCTGGCGGAGAAGCTCATCACGCGCACCGGGGACTCGGCGGCCGTCACGGGGGCGTCCAGGCCGAACCGCTTCAGCAACAGCAGCAGCCGGTCCTCGACCTGCCCCGCCCACCGCGTGGGGTGCTTGGTCTCGATCGCCAGCTCCACCCGCCGCCCGGCGTCCGCGACCAGCTCCAGCAGCCGCTCCAACGTCAGTACGGAGGTGTCCGCGCGGTCCTCGGGGCGGAACTCCCAGTCCGGCTCCTCGTCCCGGCCCCGCCAGGCCGGTCCCCGCTTCCACGCGCCGAAGTCCAGGGCGGCCAGCTCCGCGAGCTCCAGGGCCGAGACCGCGCCCCGGCCGTTGGACGTACGGTTGACCCGGCGGTCGTGCACGCACACGAGGTGGCCGTCGGCGGTCAGGCGTACGTCACACTCCAGGGCGTCCGCGCCGTCCTCGATCGCCTTCCGGTAGGCGGCCAGCGTGTGCTCGGGGGCGTCCTCGGAGGCGCCGCGGTGGGCGACGACCTGGATGCGATGCTGTGGTGCGTGGGTCACCGCGACATGGTGCCACCGCGAGGGGGTACCCGGGGGCATCCCCGATGCCGGCAAAGGGAACTTTTGTCGGACAGGCCCTATATAAAGGTTGTCCGTGTACCCACAGCCACCGCTTATGGTGCTCTGACGGCCTGTGGGAAAAGCTGACGGCATACAAAAGCACATGCACAGCTGAATCGCGCCGGACCGACAGCAAGCGTGAACGAGCGTGACCGAGTGCGACCGAGAAGAACAGCCGTGGACCGAGGAGAGAAGCTGTGAGCACCGAGAACGAGGGCAACCCGGTACCCCCGGCCCCGTCCACACCTCCAGTGCCGCCGGCGACTCCCGCTGCCTCCCCGCAGCCCGCCGCGTCCGAGGGAGAAGCGCCGACCGCACCGATCCCGCCGGCTCCCCAGGGCGCTCCCGCCCCGGCCGCGGGTGACCCCTACACCGCCCCCTCGGGGGCTCCCGAGGGCTCCTGGCCGCCCCCGCCGCCCGCGACCCCCTCCTACGCGGACGCCGGGGCGGGTGCCGGAGCCGGCTGGGGCTCGCCCTACGACCAGCAGTACCCGCACCAGCCGTACCAGCAGCCGCAGCCCGCGCCGAAGAAGGGCAGCGGACGCGGCGGGCTGATCGCCGCCGTCCTGGTGGCCGCACTGGTCGCGGGCGGCGCGGGCGGCGGGCTCGGCTACACGCTGGCCAAGAACAACGACGACAGCGGCTCCACGACCGTCTCGGCGTCCACCGACAGCGGTGTGACCCAGGTCAAGCGCGCCGCCGGCACCATCGCGGCGGTCGCCAACAAGTCGCTGCCCAGCACGGTCACCATCGAGGCCGAGTCGACCAACGGCGACGGCGGCACCGGTACCGGGTTCGTCTTCGACACCCAGGGTCACATCGTGACCAACAACCACGTGGTCGCCGACGCCCTCGACGGCGGCAAGCTGACGGCGACGTTCCCGAACGGCAGGAAGTACGACGCCGAGGTCGTCGGTCACGCGCAGGGCTACGACGTCGCGGTGATCAAGCTCAAGAACCCCCCGTCGGACCTGAAGCCGCTCCCCCTGGGCGACTCCGACAAGGTGGCCGTCGGCGATGAGACGATCGCGATCGGCGCCCCCTTCGGCCTCTCCAACACCGTCACCACGGGCATCATCAGCGCCAAGAACCGCCCGGTCGCTTCCAGCGACGGCAGCGCGTCGAGCAAGGCGTCCTACATGAGCGCCCTGCAGACCGACGCCTCCATCAACCCGGGCAACTCCGGCGGCCCGCTGCTGGACGCCGACGGCGCGGTGATCGGCATCAACTCGGCGATCCAGTCCGCGTCCAGCGGCGGCCTCGGCAGCACCGGGCAGTCGGGCTCGATCGGCCTCGGCTTCGCCATCCCGATCAACCAGGCCAAGTACGTGGCCCAGCAGCTGATCAAGACCGGCAAGCCGGTCTACGCGAAGATCGGCGCCTCGGTGTCCCTGGAGGACTCGTCGGGCGGCGCCCAGATCACCGACTCCGGCTCGGGCGGCGCCGCCGCGGTCGAGTCGGGCGGCCCCGCCGACAAGGCCGGACTCAAGCCGGGCGACGTCATCACCAAGCTCGACGACTCGGTGATCGACAGCGGCCCGACCCTGATCGGCGAGATCTGGACCCACAAGCCCGGGGACAAGGTGCAGATCACCTACAAGCGGGGCGGCTCGGAACACACGGTCACTCTCACCCTCGGATCCCGGGTGGGCGACAGCTGACACCCACCCGGCCCGCAGCAACGGGCCGGGCCGGACCCGTGCGCAAGCCCCGGCGTGCCACGCCGGGGCTTCGCCATGCGCGCCTCGTCACGGCCGCGCCCTGAGCCTCTTGCCGGCCGTGACGGACCTCCGGGGAGCCGGTCCCGGGGGGTCCCCCAAGAGCCGCCAAACCTCTGTTCGGGCCAAGGTCCCGCGGATCCGTCGAGGCCGGTACTCTGTACGCGCTCCACTCCAGGTGAGATGGGGCATAGGTGGGTTGCCCGAGCGGCCTAAGGGAACGGTCTTGAAAACCGTCGTGGCGCGAGTCACCGTGGGTTCAAATCCCACACCCACCGCGTGACGTGAACGGCCCCTGACCAGGTGAGACGGTCGGGGGCCGTCGGCGTGTGCGCTCCCCTTCAGGCACCGCCGTTCCCCTTGTCTCCCGCCCGTCACGAGGCCGCTACGCCCCGTGCCCCGTCATCCGGGCTGCCGACGCGATCGTCGCGCGCGCCTCGCGTTCCGTGAGGCCCGTGTGGACCGCCGCGTCGATCAGCGGGGCCCGCAGGGCGCGGCCGATGCCGTTCTCGTAGGCGCGGCAGGCGGCCCAGTAGAGGCGGGTGTTGCGCTGGCCCTCGTGGGCGGCGAGGACGAACTGGACCAGGCCCTGGCCCCGCTTGCCGACCGAGGGGTGGGTCGCGGGGTGGGGGGCGCGCGGGGGCGGGAGGAGCAGGCGCAGGAGGGACGGCGGGCAGGGGGCCGGGACCAGGTGCGCGGTGCCGGGAGCGGTGGCGTAGACGCCGTGGTCGGTGCGGGAGCCGGGGCCGACCAGGTAGCCGCCGGCGCCCCGGATGTCGATACCGGGGGCGAGCCGGCCCGCCGAGTTGGGTACGACGGCGTCCGGTGGCCCGGTCAGCCAGACGTGCCGCCCGCCGCTCGGCGTGAGCACGACGACCGTCGGCGGGATGGTGAACAGGTGCCGCAGCGCCAGTTCGCGCAGGGCGCCGGTGGCGTCCGTGCCGGACTTGACGTCGAGGTCGACGCCGATCAGCCGGTGCGGGGGCAGTCCGCAGGCGATGCCGTAGCCGGTCGCCCAGGGTGCGGCGGCGAAGAGTTCGCGGATGCGGGCGGGGTCGGTGGTGGCGTCGTACACCCCGTGGCCGGGGCGGCCGCACTCGCCGTGGCAGGGCGGCGACGGCGGTTCCGGGCCGTCGGGGAGGCGGCGGGCGCCGCGGTGGGTGGGCCCGGGCCGTGGGCCGGGTCGGGCGTCGTCGGGTGCGGAACGGTGGGGTGAGCGCAGTGCCGGGAGCTTGGTCCGGGACAGCGGGATGACGGACAGGCCGCGCTCGGCGGCTGACAGGGCGTGTGCGAGGGCCAGCGTCGTGGCCTGCCGGTCGGTGGTGGCCATGGCTCTATGTTCGTACGTGCGTTCGAAAAAGGAAAGGGGGATTCGCTGGGACACGCCGTGGTCGGCGATGTCGCCCGGGAGGAGTGGCGGAACGGTTCTCCTCCTGGGGTGGCTGATGGGCCTGATGTCCGGAGAGGTCACGAGTGCCCCGAGAGTCGACAAAAGATGGTGAAAGGGGTTTATCGACTTGTCATCACGCTTGAGGGCGAATAAGGCTTTCCGGACTGTTCGCCGGGGATTCGGTGGGCAATTCTGATCTCACGACGTCGATGACAACCCCGAGGCGGTCGGCCAACTGCCCGGGAAAAAGCCTTACTTGACGTACCTCCGGCACAGCCGGGCACTGAGAGGAAACAACATGGCAAGCATCCGTACCGCCCGCGTTCTCGCCGCCGTCTCCGCCCTCCCGCTCGCCGCGGCGCTCTTCGCCGGCGCGGCGGCGGCGGACACTGGGGCGGTCGCGGACAACGGATCGAGCGCCAACGCCGGTGTGGCGGGCGTCGTCGGCAGCGGGGTCGGCCACAACAACAACGGCAACTCCTCCACCACGCAGCAGAACGCCGTGGGCAACGGCGCCTCGACCCAGAGCAACACCGCTCAGGTCAACGGCTCCGCCTGGACGGCCCTCCAGCAGGGCAACGACAACGTCGCCGTGCACTTCACCCGGCTGTGGTAAGCCCCGTCTGATCCCGGGGTGGGGGGGTCTGTGGGGGGCGACGTGCCTGCGCGGCGGTGCTTCGGCGCCGCCGCGCAGGCGCTTTCCGGCGTCCCGAACCCTGCCGCCCTCCTCCGGGGCCCACCGCCCCGTTCACCTTGACAGTGGGCCATATCTGACGGACAGTCAGAAACCATGCATCTGGCCCTCACCGAACGCCAGCAGCGGCTGCGCGGCGAACTGCGCGCCTACTTCCGGTCCTTGATCCCGTCCCCCGCCCCGGAGGGGCCCGAGGAACGCCGTGCCCTGCTCCGCCGCATCGGCGCGGACGGCCTGCTCGGCCTCGGCTGGCCCGTCGAGTACGGCGGTCAAGGCCGCGGCGCCGACGAGCAGTTCGTGTTCTTCGACGAGGCGTACCGGGCCGGTGCCCCCGTCTCCATGGTCACGCTGAACACCGTCGGACCGACGCTGATGAAGTACGGCAGCGCGGAGCAGAAGGCCCGCTTCCTGCCCGGCATCCTCCGCGGCGACCTGGTCTTCGCCATCGGCTACAGCGAGCCCTCCGCCGGCACCGACCTGGCCTCGCTGCGCACCCGGGCGGTGCGGGACGGCGACGGCTGGCTGATCGACGGACAGAAGATCTTCACCTCGGGCGCCCAGCACGCCGACTGGATCTGGCTGGCCTGCCGCACCGACCCCGAGGCGCCCAAGCACCGCGGTATCTCGATCCTCCTGGTCCCCACGGACACCCCCGGGTTCTCCTGGACGCCGATCGAGACGGTGGGCGGCCAGGTCACCACGGCCACGTACTACGACGGTGTCCGCGTCCCCGCCGGGAACCTGGTCGGGGCCGAGCACGACGGCTGGTCGCTGATCACCAACCAGCTCAACCACGAGCGGGTCGCCCTCGCCGCCACCGCCATGCAGGCCGAGGACCACTACGCGGCCGCGCTCGCCGCCGCCCGCACCCCCGATCCGGTGACGGGCCGACGCCGGGTTGACGAGCCCTGGATTCGTTTTCGGCTGGCCGAAGCACATGCCAGGCTCGCGGCGAACCGCCTGCTCAGCTGGCGTTTGGTGGCGGACGCGGGGGCGGGCCGGGTGGCCCCCGCGGAGGCCAGTGGAGTGAAGTTCGCGGGAACGGAATCGGCAGTCGCGACGTATCGCATGTGTCAGGAGGTCGTCGGCGAGGCGGCGTGGGTCCGGTCCGGTTCGCCGGGGGCGTTCGGGGACGGCGAGCTGGAGCGGCTGAACAGGGCGGCGCAGATCAACACGTTCGGGGGCGGGGTGAGCGAGGTGCAGCGGGAGATCGTCGCGACGATGCGGCTCGGGATGAGGAGGGGTGGCCGTGACCGACGGGAGCGATGAGCTGACGGCACGGCTGAGGGGGTACGAGGGGCAGCCGGCCGCCGTCTCCGGCGTGGGCCGGGATCCGGTCAACCTGCCGATGATCCGCCACTGGTGCGAGGCGATGGGCGACACGAACCCGGCGTACCGGGGCCCGGCGGCCGTCGCCCCGCCCACCATGCTCCAGGCGTGGACGATGGGCGGTTTGTCGGGGCACCTGGGACGCACCGGCGCGTACGACGAACTGATGGCGCTGCTCGACGGGGCCGGCTGCACCTCGGTGGTCGCCACCGACTGCGAGCAGGAGTATCTGAGGCCGCTGCGGCCGGGGGACGAGATCGTCTTCGACACGGTGATCGAGTCGGTGTCCGGGCGGAAGACGACCAGGCTGGGCACGGGTCACTTCGTCACGACCCGCACGGACGTCCGGGCCGGTGGCGACCTCGTCGGCACCCACCGGTTCCGCATCCTCAAGTACGCCCCGCGCGCCAGGCCGACCGCCGACCGGCCCCGGCGTCCCCGCCCGGTGGTCAACCGGGACAACGCCGGTTTCTGGGAGGGGGTGGCGCAGGGGCGCCTGCTCATCCAGCGCTGCACCGGCTGCGGCACCCTGCGCCACCCCTGGCTGCCGGGGTGCAACGCCTGTGGCTCCCTCGACTGGGACACCGTCGAATCGTCCGGGCAGGGCACCGTCTACTCGTACGTCGTGATGCACCACCCGCCCTTCCCGGCCTTCGACCCTCCCTACGCCGTGGGCCTGATCGAACTGGCCGAGGGGGTGCGGATGGTGAGCAACGTGGTCGGGGTGCCGTACGACAAGGTGCGGATCGGGCTGCCGGTACGGGTGGAGTTCCGCCGCTACGGGGACGGGGACGGGGACGGGGACGAGCACGGGGACGGAGCGTCGACCCTGCCCGTCTTCCGGGCCGTCGAGGGTCTCGAAGGGCAGGCCTGACATGGACTTCACGCCGACCGAACCCCAGGCCGAGGCCCGCGAGCTGGCCGCCAGGATCTTCGCCGACCTCGCCACCCACGAACGCCTGCGGGCCGCCGGCACCGGCAGTGACCCGGAGCTGTGGAAGGCCCTCACCGCGGCCGGGCTGGTGGCCGCGGTGGCGGAGCTGGGTCTCCTCGGGCTCGTACTGCTCCTCGAGGAGCAGGGCCGCACCACCGCCCAGGTGCCGTACGCGGCGAGCTGCGTGTACGGGCAGCTGGCGATCGCCGCGCACGGTACGCCCGAACAGCGGGAGCGGCTGCTGCCCGGGATCGGCGACGGGACGCTGGTGGTGACCGGCGCGTTCCCGGCCCAGCCGGCGGTACGACCGTCCGCGCCCGCGCGATCCGCCGGGCGCCCGGCGGGGCGCCCGGGGCTGAGCGGTACCGTCCCTGTCGTCCCGTGGCTGCGTGACGCCACGCACGTCCTGGTCGCGGACGCCGAGCGGCGGCTGTGGCTGGTGGCGCTCGGAGAGGGCACCGGCGTCGAGGAGACCGAGCTGACCGCCCCCTGGTCGGCCGGACGCCTCACGCTCCACGACGCACCCGCCGAACCTCTCGGTCCCCACCGTCCCCGACCGGGCCCCGGCCCCGACTCCGCCCCCGGTCCCACCGCCACTCCCACCCCCTACGCCGACGTCCTCGCCACCGCGCGCACCGCCTTCGCCGGACTCCAGGCCGGGGTCTGTGCGGGCTCCCTGACCCGGGCGGTCGCGCACACCAACTCCCGCGAGCAGTTCGGGCGCCCGCTCGCCACCCGGCAGGCCGTGCAGCTGAGGGCCGCGGACGCCCACATGGACATCGAGGCGATACGGGTGACGGCGTACGAGGCGGCCTGGCGCAGGGACGAGGGGCTGCCGTACGCGACGCACGCGCTGACCGCCGCCTGGTGGGCGTCCGAGGCGGGGCAGCGGGTGGTGCACACGGGTCAGCACCTGCACGGCGGTGCGGGCGCCGACGTGGAGCATCCGGTGCACCGGCACTTCCTGTGGGGGCGCCAGCTGGACGCGTACCTGGGCAGCGGGGGCGAAGTGCTCCAGGAACTGGGAGAGGTGATCGCGAGTGGGAGTTGAGACGACCAGGCTGGGGGTGGGCACCGAGCTGCCGCCGCTGGAGGTCCCGATCACGCGGACGCTGATCGTGGCGGGGGCGATCGCGTCCCGGGACTACCAGGACGTGCACCACGACGCCGAACTGGCCCGTCGGAAGGGCTCACCGGACATCTTCATGAACATCCTGACGACGAACGGCCTGGTCGGCCGGTATGTCACCGACTTCTTCGGCCCGACCGCGGAGCTGCGCAAGGTCGCGATCCGGCTCGGGGCGCCCAACTACCCGGGGGACACGATGGTGCTGACCGGCCGCATCGAGGAGCTGGACGGCGAGGCGGGCACGGCGACGGTCCGGGTGGTCGGCGCCAACGGCATCGGCAACCACGTGACCGGCACGGTCGCCGTGGCCTTCACCGAAGCCACGGTGACGGTCACCATCACGGACACGGACACGGACACGGACACGGACACGGACACCGGCACCGACACCGGCACGGACACCGGCACGGACACGGACACGGACACCGGCACGGGTCAGGACACCGGCACGGGCACCGGCACGGACGGAGCGGAGGCGTGAGCGTGCGGGGCCGGGACTCGCTCGGCGGGCGGGCGGCGATCGTGGGGATCGGGGCCACCGAGTTCTCCAAGGACTCGGGGCGCAGCGAGCTGCGGCTGGCGGCGGAGGCGGTGCGGGCCGCGCTGGACGACGCGGGGCTGGCTCCGGCGGACGTGGACGGGATGGTGACGTTCACGATGGACACCAGCCCGGAGATCACCGTGGCGCAGGCGTGCGGGATCGGCGAGCTGTCCTTCTTCTCCCGCGTCCACTACGGCGGCGGCGCGGCGTGCGCCACGGTCCAGCAGGCGGCACTGGCCGTCGCGGCCGGGGTCGCCGAGGTGGTGGTCTGCTACCGCGCCTTCAACGAGAGGTCGGGCCGCCGTTTCGGCTCGGGGGTGCAGCACCGGGAGCCGTCGGCGGAGGGGGCCGCGCTCGGCTGGGCGCTGCCGTTCGGACTGCTCACCCCGGCGTCCTGGGTGGCGATGGCGGCGCAGCGCTACCTGCACACGTACGGGCTGACCCCGGAGGTGTTCGGGCACGTGGCCGTGCTGGACCGCGGTTACGCGGCGACCAACCCGGCCGCCTACTTCCACGGCCGTCCCATCACGCTCGCCGAGCACGCGGCCTCGCGCTGGATCGTCGAGCCGCTGCGGCTGCTGGACTGCTGCCAGGAGACGGACGGCGGCCAGGCCCTCGTCGTCACCTCGGTGGAGCGGGCGCGCGACCTGCCGCAGCGGCCGGCCGTGATCGCGGCGGCCGCGCAGGGGGCGGGCCGGGCCCAGGAGCAGATGACCAGTTTCTACCGGGACGACCTGACCGGGCTGCCGGAGATGGGCGTGGTGGCCCGGCAGCTGTGGCGCACCTCGGGGCTCGCACCGGCCGACATCGACGTGGGCATCCTGTACGACCACTTCACCCCGTTCGTGCTGATGCAGCTGGAGGAGTTCGGGTTCTGTGGACGGGGGGAGGGGGCGGACTTCGTGGCGGGGAAGCGGCTGCCGTTGAACACCCACGGGGGCCAGCTCGGGGAGGCGT
Source organism: Streptomyces sp. NPDC021562 (assembly GCF_040640875.1). Classification (NCBI taxonomy): domain Bacteria; kingdom Bacillati; phylum Actinomycetota; class Actinomycetes; order Kitasatosporales; family Streptomycetaceae; genus Streptomyces; species Streptomyces sp. NPDC021562. The sequence continues at coordinate 117,926 of NZ_JBFACN010000002.1, read as the reverse complement.
ACCTGCACGGGATGAACGGGGTGGCCGAGGGGGTGCGCCAGCTGCGCGGCACCGCCGCGAACCCGATACCGGGGGCGGACCGGGTCCTGGTCACGGCCGGTACGGGGGTGCCGACGTCCGGCCTGGTGCTGACCTCGGACGGGTGAGCCCGGCGGCCCGGGCCGTAGGGCGCCCGCAGGGGTAAACCCGCAGGAGCCCGCGCCCGTACTCCACCTTCAGGAGGTGTAGGCAGCCCCACCCCTACAACCTGAGGGGGAGTCGCCTTCGGGACCTGCGGCCGATACGCCGGAGCACCGCTCACTCATAGCGTGGAGCCATGACCACACCCGTCTGCACCAGCGCTTCGGACGCCGCCGTCTCGGCGAGGCGGACCGGCCCGAACCAGCGGGCGTATCCGTCGTTCGCGTCGTACGTCATGGCCCGCCAGCCGGTTCTGCTGCGCACCGCCCGGTCCTTGACCGGGAACCCGAGCGACGCCGAGGACCTCCTCCAGACCGCCCTCGCCAAGACGTACGTGGCCTGGGAGCGGATCGAGGACCACCGGGCGCTCGACGGCTATGTGCGCAGGGCCCTGCTGAACACCAGGACCTCGCAGTGGCGCAAGCGCCGGGTCGACGAGTTCGTGTGCGACGAGCTGCCCGAGCCGGAGCCGGTGCCCGGGGAGGACGACCCGGCCGAGCGGCAGGCGCTGCACGACGCCATGTGGCGGGCGATCATGAAGCTGCCCGCGCGGCAGCGGGCGATGGTCGTGCTGCGGTACTACGAGGACCTGAGCGAGGTGCAGACGGCCGAGGTGCTCGGGGTGTCGGTGGGCACGGTCAAGTCGGCGGTGTCGCGGGCGCTCGGCAAGCTGCGCGAGGACCCGGAGCTGGTCCTCGCCCGGTGACCGGCCGCGGGCGGCCGGACCGGACGGGCTTTGTTGCCCTTCTCCTAGTGACATACCGAGTGGTATGTGAGCAGAATCAGCGCAGCCCCTTTACCACCGAGTAGGCAATGTCGCCCCCGGGAGGACGCCGTGCTGAGCACCATGCAGGACGTACCGCTGCTGATCTCCAGGATCCTGACCCACGGGTCGACGATCCACGGTGCGTCACAGGTGACCACCTGGACGGGCGAGGACGAGCCGCACCGCCGCAGCTTCGCCGAGATCGGCGCCCGCGCCGCCCAGCTGGCCCACGCCCTCCGCGACGACCTGGGGGTCCGGGACGACGACCGGGTCGCCACCCTCATGTGGAACAACGCGGAACACACCGAGGCGTACTTCGCGATCCCGTCCCTCGGCGCGGTCCTGCACACGCTCAACCTGCGGCTGCCCGCCGAGCAGCTGGTCTGGATCGTCAACCACGCCGCCGACCGGGTCGTCCTCGTCAACGGCTCGCTCATCCCGATGATCGCCCCGCTGCTGGCCAAGCTGCCGACGGTCCGGCACATCGTCGTGTCCGGCCCGGGCGACCGTTCCCCGCTGGCGGGCGCCACCGCGGCCGTACACGAGTACGAGGAGCTGATCGCGGGAAAGCCGACCACGTACGACTGGCCGGAGCTGGACGAACGCCGGGCCGCCGCCATGTGCTACACCTCGGGCACCACCGGCGACCCCAAGGGCGTGGTGTACAGCCACCGTTCGATCTACCTGCACTCCATGCAGGTCAACATGGCCCAGTCGATGGGCCTGACCGACCAGGACACCTCGCTGGTGGTCGTACCGCAGTTCCACGTCAACGCCTGGGGCCTGCCGCACGCCACCTTCATGACCGGCGTCAACCTGCTCATGCCGGACCGGTTCCTGCAGCCGGCCCCGCTCGCCGAGATGATCGAGAAGGAGCGTCCGTCGCACGCGGCCGCCGTCCCCACCATCTGGCAGGGCCTGCTCGGCGAACTCACCGCCCACCCGCGTGACGTCTCCTCCCTCACCCAGGTCACCATCGGCGGCGCGGCCTGTCCGCCGTCCCTGATGGCCGCCTTCGACAAGCTGGGCATGCGGGTCTGCCACGCCTGGGGCATGACGGAGACCTCCCCGCTCGGCACGATCGCCCGCCCGCCGGCCCATGTGGTGGGCACGGAGGAGGAGTTCGCGTACCGCCTCACCCAGGGCCGCTTCCCAGCCGGTGTCGAGGCACGGCTCAGCGGCCCCGACGGCGAACGCCTGCCCTGGGACGGCGAGTCGGCGGGTGAGCTGGAGGTGCGCGGCCCCTGGATCGCGGGCGCCTACTACAACGGCCCCGACGGCGAACCGCTGCGCCCCGGCGACAAGTTCAGCGAGGACGGCTGGCTGAAGACCGGTGACGTCGGCACCATCTCCCCCGACGGCTTCCTCACCCTCACCGACCGCGCCAAGGACGTCATCAAGTCCGGCGGCGAGTGGATCTCCTCGGTCGAGCTGGAGAACGCGCTGATGTCCCACCCGGACGTCGCCGAGGCGGCCGTGGTCGCCGTCCCCGACGACAAGTGGGGCGAGCGCCCGCTGGCCACGGTCGTCCTGCGGGAGGGCGCCACGGCCACCTTCGAGAGCCTGCGCGTCTTCCTCGCCGAGGAGGGCAGGATCGCCAAGTGGCAGCTGCCGGAGCGGTGGACCGTGATCGAGGCGGTGCCGAAGACGAGCGTGGGCAAGTTCGACAAGAAGGTGCTCAGGAGGCGGTACGCCGAGGGGGAGCTGGACGTCACCAGCCTCTGAGCGCCCCGCGCCGAAGCGCCCCTGAAAGGGGCGCCGGGCGGCAGCCGATGCCCGGCTGCCGCCGCGTGGGCGCCCCAGCCATGACCAGCCACGACCAGCCATGACCAGCCATGACCAGCCACGGCCAACCGTGACCGAAGCGGCCAACCGTGACCGACCGCGGCCGAAGGGCGGCAGTTCCCCGAACGGCGCCCTCAGTTCGTCCCGATCCGGGCCAGCAGATCGACGATCCGGCTCTGCACCTCGGCACTCGTCGACCGCTCCGCCAGGAACAGCACCGTCTCGCCCGACGCCAGCCGCGGCAGGTCGGCCTGGTCGACCGCCGCCGTGTAGACCACCAGCGGCGTGCGGTTCAGCTGCCCGTTCGCACGTAGCCAGTCAATGATCCCGGCCTGGCGGCGGTGCACCTGCATCAGGTCCATCACCACCAGGTTCGGCCGCAACTGCCCCGCCAGCGTCACCGCGTCCGCGTCGCTCGCCGCCCGCGCCACCTGCATGCCGCGCCGCTCCAGCGTCGACGTCAGCGCGAGCGCGATCTCCGCGTGCTCCTCGATCAGCAGCACCCGCGGCGGATGCTGCTCGCTGTCCCGGGGCGCGAGCGCCTTCAGCAGGACGGCGGGATCGGCACCGTAAGCCGCCTCGCGCGTCGCCTGTCCCAGCCCGGCCGTGACCATCACCGGCACCTCGGCCGCCACCGCCGCCTGCCGCAGCGACTGCAGCGCGGTGCGCGTGATCGGCCCGGTCAGCGGGTCCACGAACAGCGCGGCCGGGAACGCGGCGATCTGCGCGTCGACCTCGTCGCGGGAGTTCACGATCACCGGCCGGTAGCCGCGGTCGCTCAGCGCCTGCTGGGTGGTGACGTCCGGGGCCGGCCAGACCAGCAGCCGGCGCGGGTTGTCCAGCGGCTCCGGGGGCAGCTCGTCGTCCAGGGGCTGCGGACGCGGCGGGTCCGCGACCTCGACCGCGCCACCGGGGCCGTCCAGCGGTTCCGGGCCCTCGGCCGCGTTCACGTCGGGCGCGCCTATGGCGTACGACCGCCCGGCGCCGTCGGTGGCACCCGCCAGCCGGGACTGCCCGGCGGGCGACGGCTGCGACAGCGGCTGGCCAGGCACCGGCGGGCCAGGCACCGGCGGAGCGGTCACCGGCTGTTCGGCCGGCGGATGCGGGCGCGCCGACTGCTCGGGCCGCGCCTGCTCGGCACCGGGGGCCGGGTCCGGGCGCGTACCCAGCTTGCGGCGCCGTCCGTTGCCGCCGGGCTGGTGCGGCGGCGGGGTCGCCGTCGGCTGCTGCACCTGTGCGGCCTGCCGTGAGAACGGCACACCCTGCCCCAGCGTCCGCACGCTGAACGCCCGGCCCTGTGTGGAGTCCGGGTCCACCGGCACGGCCGTCGCCGCCGCCTCGGCGGGCAACGGCTGCGCGGCGCGCGCCGGTTGCGGGGCGGCGACCGCGTCGTCGGCGCCCGGCCACTGCTGCGGTACGGAAGCGGGCGCGGCCTGCGGCGGAAGCGGCTGGGCGGGGACCTGGGCGTCCTGGGCAGCGGGGGCGGGCTGCGCGGGCGGCAGGGGCTGCTGCCCGGGCTGTGCGGGGGCCGGCTGGGGCGGTACCGGCTGGCCCGGGACCACCGGCACGGCCGACTGCGGCTGGGCCTGCGCCTGCGCCGGGACCGGTTGGGCCGGGACCACCGGCACGGCACTCTGCGCCTGGGCCTGCGCCGGTACCGGGGCCGCGCCCGGCAGCACCGGAGGCACGGGAGGCACCGGCTGGCCGGGCTGACCGGCCTGCACCGGAGGCACCGGCTGACCCGGCTGCTGCCCGGGCACCGCCTGGCCGACGGGCAGACCGGTCGGCACGGCGACCTGCCCGGCGGGCCCGGCCTGAACCGGGATGCCCTGTCCGGGCTGCCCGGGGGGAACGGGTTGTCCGGGGGGAACCTGCTGCGCGGGCGGTACGGGCTGCGTCCCGGCGGGAACCTGCTGTCCGGGCGCCCCCGCCTGCGCGGGGACCGTCGGTACGGCCTGCGGCTCGGACGCCCCAGGCACCTCGGGTGCCCCAGGCACTCCGGCGGCGCTTACCACTCCCGGTGCACCCGGTGCACCCGGCGCCCCCGGCGCACTTGCCACCCCAGGCACGCCAGGCACTCCGGCCGCGCCCAGGACCCCCGATGCACCCGGCACCCCTGGCGCGCCCGACGCCCCAGGCACCCCTGGCGTACCAGGCGCCCCCGGTACTTCCTGCACACCCGGCATCCCGGTCCCGGCCCCGGCCTCCGGCGGCTGGCCCACAGCCCTGCGGCGGCGGCCGGTCGGTGCGGTGGTGGGGTGGGGCTGTGGCGGGGTATGGTCCTCGTCCTGGTCGGGCGCCGCGGCGTCGTGCCGGCCCTCGTCGCCCGCCGCCCCGGTCGGCTCGGGGCTGCGGTCGGCGTCGGCGGGCGGCAGAGCGAACACCGGCCGGGGGCCCGCCTGCTGGGCCTCCTGCTGCTCGGCCCGCTCAGCGGCCGCGGCCAGCGCCCGGCGTCGGCGTCCGCTCGGCTGCTCCTCGGCGGTCTGCCCCGCAGGGGGCAGCGCCGGCGGCAGTGCGTGCGGTTCGTCGGAATCCTGCCGCCCGCGATGCCCGGACGCGGGCGCGGGCACACCCTGCGGCGGAACGGTGCCGCCGAGACCCGTACCGGAGGCGGCCGTACCGGCCCCCTGCTCGGCCGCCGTCACCACAGCACCCTCAGCGGCCACTCCGGCCACTCCGCCCATCCCGGCGTTCCCGTCGGCCGGACGCCCGCGCCGCCGTCCGGTCCCGCCGGACCCCGGTTCCGCGCTCTCCAGCGCGGCGGGCCCGCTCTCCTGCTCCATCGCCTCGGCGGCACGCCTGCGCCGCCGTCCGGTCGGCACGCCCGGTGCCTCACCCTCCCCGGCCTCCGCGGCCTCGCCGGGGACTTCGCTCTCCAGGAAGGCGTCGACGGAGGACCGCCGGGCCCGCCGTCGGCCGGCGGCACCCGTCTCGTCGGCGGCGGGCGGCACGGCCACCTCGGCCCCGGGCGGCGCGGCCACGGCCCCGGCGCCCCCGCCGATCGGCACCTCCAGCACGAAGGCGCTGCCGCTCATGCCGGGCACCTCGTGAGTCTGGAGCACCCCGCCGTGCGCGCGCACGATCCCGCGCACGATCGGCTCGTGCACCGGGTCTCCCCCGGTGTACGGCCCGCGCACCTCGATCCGTACGACCTCGCCGCGCTGGGCGGCCGCGACGACGACGGTGTTGTCCATGTACCCGCCGGCCGAGACGGGCGAGTTGCCGGTCGCGTCGACGCCGGCCACGTCCGCGATGAGATGCGCGAGCGCGACGGCCAGCCGTTGCGGGTCCACCTCGGCCTCGATGGGCGGCGCGTGCACGGCGAACTGCACCCGGCCGGGGCCGATCAGCTCCACCGCCCCGTCCACACCCGCGGCGACGACGGCGTCCAGCATGACCTTCGTACGGGTGATGTCCTCGGTCCCCGCGTCGAGCCGCTGGTAGCCGAGCACGTTGTCGATGAGCTGGGTGATCCGTGAGTAACCGGCCGAGAGGTGGTGGAGCACCTGGTTGGCCTCGGGCCACAGCTGCCCGGCGTCGTCGGCGGCGAGCGTGGCCAGTTCCCGGCGCAGCTCGTCGAGCGGGCCGCGCAGCGACTGCGCGAGCAGGGTCAGCAGCTGCTCGTGGCGTGCGTGCAGGGCCTCGTAGCGGTCCTTCTCGCGCTCGCCGAGGGCCGCGTACCGGTCCTCGGCCGCCGTCACTTCCTCGGCGTGCCGCTCGCGCAGCTCCTCCACCTCGGTGACGTGCTTCTGGCGCAGCGCGGTCAGGTCGGAGGCGTGCTCCTCGGAGAGCTTCTCCAGCTCCTCGGCGTGCGCCTTCTCCAGGGCGGTCTTCTCGTCGACGACGGCGTCGTACGGCCGCCGGTCGGTGAAGGTCATCACGGCGCCGACGAGCTGGTCGCCGTCGCGCACCGGCGCGGTCGTCAGGTCGACCGGCACCCGCTTGTCGCCCTTGGCCCACAGCACCTGCCCGCGCACCCGGTGCTTGCGCCCGGAGCGCAGGGTGTCGGCGAGCGGCGACTCCGCGTACGGGAACGGCGAGCCGTCGGCGCGCGAGTGCAGCACGAGGTTGTGCAGCTCCTTGCCGCCGAGCTCACCGGCCCGGTACCCCAGTATCTGGGCGGCGGCCGGGTTGACGAGGACGATCCGCCCGTCCGTGTCCGTGCCCACGACACCCTCGCTCGCGGCGCGCAGGATCATCTCGGTCTGCCGCTGCGAACGCGCCAGCTCGGCCTCGGTGTCGACGGTGCCGGTCAGGTCCCGCACGACGATCATCAGCAGTTCGTCGCCGCTGTAGCCGTAACCGTCGTACGCCTGCTGACCGTTCTCCAGGTTGGCGCTGGTGACCTCGACCGGGAACTCCGTGCCGTCGGTCCGCCGGGCCACCATCCGGGTCGGCTTGGTCCGGCCGCGCGGGTCCATGTGGTCGGGGCGCCGCATCGAGCCCGGGATGAGCCGCGAGTCGAACTCCGGGAGCAGGTCGAGCAGCCCGCGCCCGACCAGTGCCGTTCCCGGGGCCTCGAAGGCCTCCAGGGCGATGGTGTTCGCGTTGACGACGGTTCCGTTGGCGTTGACCAGCACCAACGCGTCCGGCAGCGCGTCCAGTATGGCTGCGAGGCGAGCAGCGCCTCGGGATGGCCTGCTGCTCACGAGACGCTTCCTCCCTGTTACCGCACCTTGCCGACCGCTCGGGCCATCTTGCCAACCGGCCCGCGACGTGTCACGCGAGGGAGTCTAAAGGCACCGGTTCCGGTCACGGCGCCGGATGAGAGGGAGGTCGCACGACGAAGTGACGGCGAACATGTGACCGATGCGCCTCACCTCCGTCACACCTCCACGAGGCCTTCGCGGGGGCGGGGCGTCGCGCCGTGGGTTCACGGACCGAGGTCGGGCAGCAGCGGCACCAGGTGGTTCCAGCGCCCGATCTCGCAGCCGTTGCTGCGGTCGTACGTCGCGTCGACCGGACGGCCCGCCCAGGTGCCGGTGACGTGGGCGGTGGCGGGGCCGCCGTAGATCATGGTGCAGGCGGTGCCCGGGGCGACAGGGGCGAAGGTGTCCCGGCCCCAGCGGGTGTTCCGGTCGAGCGCCTGGCACGCGCCGGCCACGTCCGGGTGACTGCCGGCGCCGGGGTGACAGAACAGTTCGTACGTCCCGTCCCGCCCGTCACCGGCGTGCCGCACGGCGACGGTGAGATGGTCGGCCGGTACGGCGGCGGAGGCGGGCCCGGGCAGCGCCGGGACGGATCCGAGAACGGCGGCGACGGCCCCGAGGGCGCCGCGCACGGTGAGGTGGGCCATGCCCTGCCCAACGCGCGGCCCGCCCGGACGTTGCGCGCGACGTCGTACGGCGGCGCGGCGCGGCGCCCCGCCGGCCAAAGGCCTTTGCCCTGCGCCCCGGCTGCCTAGTACCGTGGGAGCCGATTGGTGACAGCACGCTCGACTGTGTCATCATCTGCACGCACCACTCGCGCTCACGCGGGCGGCTGTGCTGGAGGCGTCGCCTAGTCCGGTCTATGGCGCCGCACTGCTAATGCGGTTTGGGCCTTAAAGCCCATCGAGGGTTCAAATCCCTCCGCCTCCGCCACCTGATCACCGAAGCCCCGGTCCACCTGGACCGGGGCTTCGGTGCATCCAGGGCCCATCAACCCCCGCTGACCATGTTTTCGCAGGTCACAAGGGGTACGCCTAACGGATTTCACATGGCGGCGGCAGTCATGTAGTGTTCTTCCTGTCGCCGAGAGCGGCCCGGAAGGGCAAGGATCGAAGACAGAAAACAGAACAACAAGCACTCGTAGCTTAACGGATAGAGCATCTGACTACGGATCAGAAGGTTGCAGGTTCGAATCCTGCCGAGTGCACACAGCTCAGAGGCCCCGCCGGTTCGCCCGGCGGGGCCTTTGGCGTCAACTGGTGTACGTCGACTGATCCTTCTTCGCGGGAATCGTCGCAGCCGCGTCACCGTCGTGGCTCTCCTGGCCGGATGTCGAGGATTGGTTGTCGGCCACGCGGAAACTCCGCTGGTGTCCGATCTGTGTCTTTCACCTTCTCGCTCACGTGACCCGCCTTCCGGTCGCCTCAGCGCATGTGGGGAGTGCTCATGAAGACAGACACCCGTTCCACCTCCCGCCTACGACACGATCCGCTCGTCCGGGGCCTCGGCTGGGCCAGTGCGCTGCTGGGCGTGCCGCAGGTCGTCGCCCCGGCGGGCTTCGCCCGGGCCCTGGGCGTCGGCGACGCCCCCCGGCACCGCTCGGCAACGACCGCCGTCGGCGTGCGCGAGCTGGCGGCGGCGACCGCGCTGCTGGGGCGGCCGCGTCCCGCCTGGCTCTGGGGCCGCGTCGGCGGCGATCTCATGGACCTGACGATGCTGACCCGGGCCCTGAAGAACCACAACGGTCGCGGCGTCGGCCGCACCGCCGCCGCGACCGCCGCGGTCACCGCCCTCACGGCCACGGACGTCTACGCGGCCGTGACCCGAACCCGTAGGAGCACCCCTATGGAACTGACCGCGGCCACCACCGTCAGCCGGTCCCCGGACGAGGTCTACGCCCTCTGGAAGGACCTGGAGCGCCTGCCGGACTTCATGGCGCACCTGGACGAGGTGCGCGTCACCGGCGCGCGCACCAGTCACTGGCGGGCGAGCGCGCCGTTCGGCAAGACGGTCGAATGGGACGCCGAGACCACGGAGGATGCCCCCGGCCGGCTGATCGCCTGGCGGTCGGTGGACGGGGCCGACGTCGACAACTCCGGCGAGGTCCGCTTCGTGCCCGCTCCCGGCGGCCGGGGCACGGAGATCCGGGTGGCCCTGCGCTACGACCTGCCCGGCGGGGCGCTGGGCAAGGCCGCGGCGCGCTACTTCGGCGAGGAACCGCACCAGCAGCTGGACGACGACCTGCGCCGCTTCAAGCAGATCGCGGAGACCGGCGAGGTCGTCCGCTCCGAGGGCGCGCCCGGCGGCAAGCGGGCCCGCGGCGAGTTCCCTCAGCACCCGGCCCGACCGCTGACCGCGGACGAACTGAAGGAGGCCCTGGCATGAAGGCGAACTGCTGGACGGGACGCAACTCTGTCGAGGTGCAGGACGTCCCCGAACCCTCGATCCTGAACAGCCGCGACGCCATCGTGAAGATCACCTCGACGGCGATCTGCGGCTCCGACCTCCATCTGCTCGACGGCTACGTCCCCACCATGGAAAAGGGCGACATCATGGGCCACGAGTTCATGGGGGAGGTCGTCGAGGTCGGCCCCGGCATCCCCGACGGCAAACTGCGCGTCGGTGACCGCGTCGTCGTGCCCTTCCCCATCGCCTGCGGCGCCTGCGCGTCCTGCCGCGCGGAGCTGTACTCGTGCTGCGAGAACACCAACCCCAACGCGGGCGTCTCGGAGAAGTTCTTCGGCCACCCCACCGCCGGCATCTACGGCTACTCCCACCTCACCGGCGGCTTCGCCGGCGGCCAGGCCGAGTACGCCCGCGTGGTGCTCGCCGACGCCAACGCCCTCAAGATCGAGTCGGACCTCACCGACGAGCAGGTGCTGTTCCTCTCCGACATCCTGCCGACCGGGTACATGGGCGCCGAGATGTGCGACATCCAGGACGGTGACGTCGTCGCCGTCTGGGGCGCCGGTCCGGTCGGCCAGTTCGCCATGGACAGCGCCCGGGTCCTGGGCGCGGAGAAGGTCGTCGCGATCGACAAGGAGCCCTACCGGCTCGACATGGCCGCCGCCCAGGGCTACGCCACCGTCAACTTCGAGGACACCGACGTACGGTCCGCCCTGCTCGAACTGACCGGCGGCCGGGGCCCCGACAAGTGCATCGACGCGGTCGGCCTGGAGGCCACGCACGGGGCCTCCCACGTCCATCTCTACGACCGGGCCAAGCAGGCGGTCCGCTCCGAGACCGACCGGCCGCACGCCCTGCGCCAGGCCATCCTGTCCTGCCGCAGCGGCGGTGTGGTGTCGGTCATCGGCGTCTACGGCGGGCTGATCGACAAGTTCCCGGCCGGTGCCTGGATGAACAGGTCCCTGACCCTGCGCACCGGGCAGTGCCACGTGCAGAAGTACATGAAGCCGCTGCTGGGCCTGATCGAGCAGGGCAGGATCGACCCCACCCGGGTCATCACCCACCGGCTGCCCCTGACCGAGGCGCCGACGGGCTACGACCTGTTCAAGAACAAGAAGGACCACTGCGAGAAGGTCGTCCTCTCGCCGTGAGGGGCCGGCGCCGATGAGCTGAGGGAGACGGGGGCCCCTCGCCTTCGCGTGGTGCGGGCCGGGGTCGGTCAGTCGGCGGGTTCCGGGCCCCAGTGGTCGGGGCCCGGTCCCCGCCAGTCGATCCACGGTGCCTCCGCCACCTCCGCGGGATCGATCTCCAGTCCGGCGCGGCGGAGGAACTCCGCGACGTCGGCCGCGTTGTGGGCCAGGCCGAGGATCTCCCCGTCCACGCGGACACGCCGGCCGCCGGTGGGGGACGGCGGGTGGATGATCACGCGAATCGGTCCGGGCATGTCTTCAGGATCGTCCGGGACGACCGGTCCCGCATTCCAGTACGTCATGGGCGGAACCGCTCGTTCGTGTCCCCGCATGAGAGAGCCCGGTCACGCAGTTCCCGCCAGGCCCCCAGGTCCGGGCGGCGCTGCTGCCAGTAGGGGTGGAAGAAGACCTGGGCCGACAGCCGGTACAGGCGTCGGCGCAGCTCGGTGCGGTCGGGGCGCGCGGCCAGCCGCCGGTAGACGGCACTCCACTCCTGCTGGGCCCGGGCGAGGTCGTCGGGGAACGTTCGCATGCCCGGATTCAATCATGTGTTCGATTTTTCGGGCCAGCGGCCGTCAGCAGGGGTCCGCCGAGCCGGTCCGGTTCATCTTCTCCAGGTAGTCGTGGGCCAGAGCGGTCGCGCGCGTGAACCAGTCGGTGAGGGTGGCCAGTTCGGCGGGGCTGTAGTCGGCGAACAGTTCGGTGAGGCGTGCGTAGTGGCCGGCGTACACGCCTGACACGCGGCTGACGGCGTCCGGGAGCGCGGCGACGCGGACCCTGCGGCGGTCCCTGGGGTCGGGGCGCCGGGTGACGTACCCCGCGCGCTCCAGGCGGTTGAGGATGCCGGTCACCGCGCCGGTCGTCACATGGGCGCGCGCGGCCAGGTCGCCCGCCGTCAGCAGGTCGTCGCCCGCCTCCAGGACGAACCCGAAGCACGTCAGGTCCGTGACGCTCAGCCCGAGTCGCCGGGCCAGTTCCTGCTGGCCGATCAGGTGGGCGGCGATGAGGTGGTCCATCGCGGACAGGGCGCGGGCCGGGTCGGCGGGCGGTCGAGGTGTGCCTTGCATGGTCGTTCCCGGTTCCTCGTCGACGACTTCCCGAATTCCCTTAGCCTGTGAGAGATTCAGGCGGTAAATTCCTTACGTTGTGAGGGATTCTAGTCGGTCCTGGAGAGGGAGTCGGTCACGTGAGTCAGCACGACGAGGGTCATACGGTCGCGGGGTGGACCGGAACGGCGATCGCGACGGTCGGCAGCGGTCTGCTGGGGCTGGCGGTGTGTGCGGCCTCGGTCCCCGCGCTGGTCGCCGGGCTCGCGGTGTGTGCCGTGAGTGTCCTGGTCACCTGGTATCTGCACCTGGCCGGCTGGGGCAAGCCGCCGGGACCGCGGCCGAGGTCGCAGTGGGCCCTCGGGGTGCGTGACGCGGGCGCCCGCGACGGCCACCCCGGATGCGTCTCCTGCCGGCTGGCGGGCCGAGGGCGTCGTACGGCGTCCGGGCTCCGGCCGACGCACGGCGCGGGCGGCGCGGAGGGGAGGTCGGGCGGCGCCGGGAGTGCCGTGCTCGCGGGGGAACCGGAGGCGGCCGTCGCGGAGGCCGGTGGCTGACCGGGGGAGCCCGGCCGCCGATGCGCCTGATGTCAGTACCGCCCTCTACGCTCGCGAGTGATGGCACAGCTGTGGAGATGCTCGGGACTGCGGTGGTCGGACGACGGGCCCGTGCTGGTGTGGAGCGGTGGGCGGCGCAGTCCGCTCGTCCGGGGGAGACGGGTCGCCTTCAAGGCCGTCGAGGGGGGTGCCCGGGAATGCGTGGGGGCGCGCGGGAACCCCTGTCCGATCCGGGCGGCCGTGCCGGCGCGGAGCACCGGCGCGCGGTGCGAGGAGTGCGCGCGGCTGGACCGGGCGCACTCCGTGGCCGCCGACACGGCCGCCGACGACCCCCGGCCGTACCACGTGTATCTCGCCTGGTTCGGGCCCGGGATGACCAAGGTCGGGATCACCGCCGTCGAGCGGGGCCCGGCGCGGTTGCTCGAGCAGGGCGCCGTCTGCTTCAGCTGGCTGGGTGCCGGGCCGCTGATGGCCGCGCGGCGGGCCGAGGAACTGCTCCGCGCCGCGCTCAAGGTGCCCGACCGGATCCCGTACCGCGACAAGCGCGTCGTACGGTCCCTGCTGCCCGCGAGCGAGGGGGAGCGGGCCGCCGAGGTCGAGCTGTTGCACGCGCGCGCCCTCGCGCTGGCCGGGTGGCCGGAGGCGCTGGTTCGGGAGCCCTGCCAAGTCGTCGACCACCTAGGGGTGTTCGGGCTTGCCGGGCTCCCCGCGGCCGTCGGCGAGGTGGTCGGGCTCGCTCCCGGTGCCGGGGTGAGCGGCGAACTCGTCGCGGCCGCCGGGCCGGACCTGCACCTCGCCACCCGGAGCGGGGTGATCGTCCTCGACACGCGCTTGCTGCCCGGCTGGCACCTGACCGCCGTCGCGGAGCCGGACGACGGCCTGCCGCCCCTGGCGGTACGGGAGTTCGCGGCGCCCCAGGAGGGGCTCTTCTGACCACCCGGTGACAGTCCCGGGGAAGTCCGGCCCGGTACGCTCTCATCAGGGTTTCATCCACGCTTCACCCCAGGCCCGCGGCGCACGGGGGACCCACATGATCCGCACAGCGGTGCGCGGTCGTGGCGAGGAGTCCGTGCGCACGTGAGGGGGTTCCCAGGCGTTCCCTGAGAGGCGCCTGTGTGGTTCTCAGGGAAAACACAGATTGCTGAAAGCGTGTTCTCAGAGGGCCCCGCCATGGTGTCCACCATGACCACGACCTCGCCCCAGGGGCGCACCGAACTGCTGAGGCCGGACGGGAGCCCCGTCCGCGTGCTTGTGGTGGACGACGAGCTGTCGATCACCGAACTCCTTTCCATGGCCCTGCGGTACGAGGGCTGGCAGATCAGGAGTGCGGGCGATGGTCAGGGCGCCATCCAGACCGCCCGGGAGTTCCGCCCCGACGCCGTCGTCCTCGACATGATGCTGCCCGACATGGACGGCCTCACGGTGCTGGGCCGGCTGCGGCGCGAACTCCCCGACGTTCCCGTCCTGTTCCTCACGGCCAAGGACGCGGTCGAGGACCGGATCGCCGGGCTCACCGCGGGCGGCGACGACTACGTCACCAAGCCCTTCAGCCTCGAAGAGGTCGTGGCCCGGCTGCGCGGGCTGATCCGCCGCTCCGGTGCCGCCGACCGGCGCTCCGACTCCGTGCTCGTCGTCGGTGACCTCACCCTGGACGAGGACAGCCACGAGGTCTCGCGGGCCGGGGAGGGCATCCACCTCACCGCCACCGAGTTCGAACTGCTGCGCTTCCTCATGCGCAACCCACGGCGGGTGCTCAGCAAGGCGCAGATCCTGGACCGGGTGTGGTCCTACGACTTCGGAGGCCAGGCCAACGTCGTCGAGCTGTACATCTCGTACCTGCGGCGGAAGATAGACGCGGGCCGCGAGCCGATGATCCACACCCGGCGCGGCGCCGGTTACCTGATCAAGCCCGCCGCGTCATGAGCGGGCGACGACGGCCGCGGGCACAGAAGCGACGAGCGGGAAAGCCGCGCACGCTGCGGACCCGGCTCGTCGTCGTGTCCGTGACGCTGATCGCCGTGGTCTGCGCGGTGATCGGGACGGTCACGACCCTCGTGCTGCGCGACCACCTGTACGGGCAGCTGAACGACAACCTGCGCGACGTCGCCGGGCGTGCCTCCGGCGGGCCCATTGGAGGTCCCGACGGCAAGGACCACAACCCGGAGGACAAGGGGCTCGTGCCCCGGACGACCGATCTGGGCAAGTTCGTCAGCCTGGGGCCGAACCCGCCGAAGACCCTCGCGGCCAAGGTCGAGAACGGGTCGATCACCAGCGGCCAGGTCGGCACCAAGCAGAACAACTCCGCCGGTTTCACGCAGATGGAGCCCGCGGCCCTCACCGCGGCCCAGATCAAGGTGATCGGCTCCGTCACCAAGGACGGCGCGCCGCACACCGTCGACATTCCCGGTCTCGGCAGCTACCAGGTGCAGTACGTCACCGGCAACAACGGCACCTACTACGTCGGTATCCCCACCTCCGACGTGGACGGCACCATCGGCACCCTCATCCTGGTCGAGATCAGCCTCACCGTGTCCGGCCTGATCGCCGCCACCCTCGCCGGTACCGTCATCGTCGGTGTGGCCACCCGCCCCCTGCGCAAGGTCGCCGCCACCGCCACCCGGGTCTCCGAACTCCCCCTGCACACCGGCGAGGTGAACCTCAGTGAGCGGGTTCCGGAGTCGGAGTGCGATCCGCACACCGAGGTCGGCCAGGTCGGCTCCGCGCTCAACCGCATGCTCGACCACGTCCACGGGGCGCTGCACGCACGCCAGCAGAGCGAGATGCGGGTACGGCAGTTCGTCGCCGACGCCAGTCACGAGCTGCGCACCCCGCTCGCCTCCATCCGCGGCTACGCCGAGCTGACCCGGCGCGGACGGGAGCAGGTCGGGCCGGACACCCGGCACGCGCTGGGCCGTATCGAGTCCGAGGCCGGCCGGATGACCCTCCTGGTGGAGGACCTGCTGTTGCTGGCCAGGCTGGACGCCGGCCGCCCGCTCCAGTTCGAGCACACCGACCTCATCCCGCTGGTCGTCGACACCGTCAGCGACTCGCGCGCGGCCGGCATGGACCACAACTGGCGCCTCGACCTGCCCGACGAGCCGGCTCTGGTGTCGGCGGACGCGGCCCGCATCCAGCAGGTGCTGGTCAACCTGCTCGGCAACGCGCGCAAGCACACCCCGCCCGGGACCACCGTCACCGCCCGTGTCGAGCGGCGCGGCCCCTGGACGTGCGTGGACGTCGAAGACAACGGACAGGGCATCCCGCCGGACCTGCTGCCGCACGTCTTCGAACGGTTCGCGCGCGGCGACTCCGCGCGTTCGCGGTCCACCGGGTCCACCGGTCTGGGCCTCGCCATCGTGCAGGCCGTCGCGTCCGCGCACGGCGGCGCGGTCACCGTCGACAGCGTTCCCGGCCGCACGGTGTTCACCCTGTACCTGCCCGCGCTCGCCCCGGCGGCTCCCCGGCCGGACCCCGAAACCAACTGGCAATCGCACTCACAGGCGCAGCACAGTGCCACCACATGGGTGGAACAGGGCGCCTGACCAGAGTCGTTCCCATGCGAACCGACTCTTCTCCCGGCACTCTGCCGGCGCGGGAGCACCTCCCGGCCGGAAACGCCGGTACGCCTGTCCTGGACGTAGTGATCCCCGTCTACAACGAGGAGAAGGACCTCGGTCCCTGCGTCGTCAGACTGCATGATCACCTCAAGCGCACCTTCCCGTACGCCTTCCGCATCACCATCGCGGACAACGCGTCCACGGACACCACCCCGCAGGTGGCGCGGCGGCTCGAGACGGACCTGGCCGAGGTCACGTCGTTCCGGCTGGAGCAGAAGGGCCGCGGCCGGGCGCTGCGGACCGTCTGGTCCGCCTCGGACGCGCCGGTCCTCGCGTACATGGACGTGGACCTGTCGACCGACCTGAACGCGCTGCTGCCGCTGGTGGCACCGCTCATCTCCGGCCACTCCGACCTGGCGATCGGTTCCCGGCTGGCCCGCTCGTCGCGCGTGGTGCGCGGCGCCAAGCGGGAGTTCATCAGCCGGACCTACAACCTGATCCTGCGCGGCTCCCTCCAGGCCCGTTTCTCCGACGCGCAGTGCGGCTTCAAGGCGATCCGGCGCGATGTCGCGCAGGTGCTGCTGCCGCTCGTCGAGGACACCGGCTGGTTCTTCGACACCGAGATGCTGGTGCTGGCCGAGCGCGCGGGGCTGCGCATCCACGAGGTGCCGGTCGACTGGGTCGACGACCCGAACTCCACCGTGCACATCGTGAAGACCGCCACCGACGACCTCAAGGGCGTGTGGCGGGTCGGCAAGGCCCTGACCACGGGCGCGCTGCCGCTGGACCGGCTCGCCCGGCCGTTCGGCGACGACCCGCGCGACCGCGACGTCCAGGACGTGCCGAAGGGCCTGGCCCGCCAGCTCGTCGGGTTCTGCGTGGTCGGCGGCCTGTCGACCCTCTTCTACCTGGTCCTCTACAGCGCCTTCCGGTCCTTCTCCGGCTCCCAGGTCGCCAACGCGCTCGCGCTGCTGGTGTCGGCGGTCGCGAACACGGCGGCCAACCGGCGCCTCACCTTCGGGGTGCGCGGCCGGGGCGGGGCGGTCCGGCACCAGGCGCAGGGCCTGGTCGTCTTCGGTATCGGCCTCGCGCTGACCAGCGGCTCCCTCGCCGCCCTGAACGCGGCGAGCAGCGACCCCTCGCACTCCACCGAACTGGCGGTCCTGATCGCCGCCAACCTGGCGGCGACCGTGCTGCGCTTCCTGCTCTTCCGCGCCTGGGTCTTCCCGGACCGCGACGGCGCACCCGGGGCG
The DNA here is from genome assembly GCF_040640875.1 of Streptomyces sp. NPDC021562. Lineage (NCBI taxonomy): Bacteria > Bacillati > Actinomycetota > Actinomycetes > Kitasatosporales > Streptomycetaceae > Streptomyces > Streptomyces sp. NPDC021562. Next base: position 100,537 of record NZ_JBFACN010000002.1, on the reverse strand, counting down.
GGGTCGACGGTGGTGGCCACGCACAACCACCCGTCGTCCCCGGCCTGCCCGGCCGGCGGAACCCAGCCGTACCGGCAGCCGAGCGGGCCGCAGGACCCGCTCCCGCAGCGCCCGACGCCCCAGCCCTGCGCCCAGAGCGCCCCCTACGCCCAGAGCGCCACCACGACCACCCGGTTCCGCGCCGGTGAAGCCGCGGACGGCACCTGGCGGGACAGCACCATGCAGCTGCAGCCGGTGCGTCCCCACGACACCGACCCGGGGGAACCCCGATGACCACCCACACCGACCAGCCCACCCAGTGGGGGCCGCCCCGCACGTCTCCCCCCACGTCTCCCCCGCCGCCGCACCACGCTCCCGAGGCCTCGGCGCCGGAGTCGGGCGAGCCCCGGCAGCCCTTCGCCCGCAGAATCTGGCGCGGCCGTCCCGAGGACCCCGGCTGGGTGCGCCCGGCCTTCCTCGGCCTGCTGGCCGCCACCCTCCTGCTCTACCTGTACAACCTGAGCGCCTCCGGCTACGCCAACTCCTTCTACTCGGCGGCCGTGCAGGCGGGCAGCACGTCCTGGAAGGCGTTCTTCTTCGGCTCCCTGGACGCCGGGAACGCCATCACCGTGGACAAGCCCCCGGCCTCCCTGTGGCCGATGGAGCTGTCGGTCCGGATCTTCGGTCTCAACTCCTGGGCGATCCTCGTCCCCGAGGTCCTCATGGGCGTCGCGACGGTGGCCGTCGTGTACGCGGCGGTGCGCCGCCGGTTCAGCCCCGCCGCCGGTCTGATCGCGGGCGCGGTGCTCGCGCTCACTCCGGTCGCGGCGCTGATGTTCCGGTTCGACAACCCGGACGCGATGCTGGCGCTGCTGATGGCGGTCGCCTGCTACACGGTGGTCCGCGCGGTCGAGGACGGCCGGACGAAGTGGCTGGTGTGGGCCGGGGCCGCGGTCGGGTTCGCGTTCCTCGTCAAGACCCTCCAGGCGTTCCTGATCCTGCCGCCGCTGGCGGTCGTGTACGCGGTCTGCGCACCGGTGCCGGTGAGGAAGCGGCTCGGCCAGCTGGCGGTCGCCACCGGCGCGCTCGTCGTCTCCGGCGGCTGGTGGGTCACGATCGTCGAGCTGTGGCCGGCCTCCTCCCGCCCCTACATCGGCGGCTCGCAGGACAACAGCTTCCTGTCGCTGACCTTCGGCTACAACGGCTTCGGCCGCCTCAGCGGCGACGAGACCGGCAGCGTCGGCGGCGGCAACGGCAGCACCGGCCAGTGGGGCGCGACCGGCTGGGACCGGATGTTCAACTCCGAGATCGGCGGCCAGATCTCCTGGCTGCTGCCCAGCGCCCTGATCCTCCTGGCAGCCGGGCTGGTGGCCACCCGCAGGCTGAGGCGGACCTCGGCCACCCGCGCCGCGTTCCTGGTCTGGGGCGGCTCGCTGCTGATGACCATGGTCGTCTTCAGCTACATGGCGGGCATCTTCCACCAGTACTACACGGTCGCCCTGGCCCCCTACCTGGCCGCCGTGCTCGGCATGGGCGCCGACCAGCTGTGGAAGCAGCGCGCCGAGCTGTGGGCGTCGATCACCCTCGCCGGCTCCGTGGTCGCGGCGGCGGTCTGGGGGTACGTCCTGCTCAACCGCACCTCGGACTACCTTCCCTGGCTCAAGCACCTGGTCCTGATCGGCGGTCTGGCCGCCGCGCTCGGCCTGGTCTTCGCGGGCCGGATCAGTCGCCGGCTGGCCCTCGGGGCGGCGGCGGTGGGGCTGGTGGCCGCGCTGGCTGGCCCGACCGCCTACACCCTGAGCACCCTCCAGACGGGCCACACCGGCTCCATCGTGACGGCGGGTCCGGCGGGCGCGAGCACGATGGGCGGCGGCCCCGGTGGCGGCGGGATGCGCGGCGGCGGCATGGGCGGCGGTGGCGGCTTCGGCCAGAACCAGCAGGGCCAGCAGGGCCAGCAGGGCTTCCCCGGCGGCACCGGCAACAGCACCGGCGGCACCGGCAACGGCACCGGCGGCATGCCCGGCCAGAACGGCACCGGCGGCACCGGAGGCCTCGGCGGCACCCAGAACCAGCAGGGCAACGGCACCACGCAGAACGGGAACGGCTTCCCCGGCGGCGGTCGGATGGGCGACGGCGGCGGCATGGGCGGCGGCGGTGGCGCCGGCGGCCTGCTGAACGGCGCGACCGTCAGCTCCCGGGCCAAGAAGCTGCTGGAGCAGGACGCGTCCCAGTACACCTGGGTGGCGGCGGCCGTCGGCGCCCAGAACGCGGCGAGCTACCAGCTCTCCACAGGGGACGCGGTGATGGCGATCGGCGGCTTCAACGGGACCGACCCGTCCCCGACGCTGGCCCAGTTCAAGAAGTACGTGGCGGACGGAAGGATCCACTACTTCATCTCGTCCGGCACGGGCGGCGGCATGGGCGGCAGCAGCACCGGCACCTCCGCGCAGATCACCTCGTGGGTCGAGAAGAACTTCAAGAAGGTGACGGTGGGTTCGTCGACCTTCTACGACCTCACGCAGAAGGCGAGCGGGAGCTGACGGCCGCCTGATCGACGGGACGACACGAGGGCGGTGGCTTCGGCCACCGCCCTTCGGGGGTAGGTGTCGGTTCGCGGGTGCGCCACAGCTCTAGCATCTGGGGAAGTGATCGTCTTGGCGGAAGAGGGCGCGATGGCGCGGGCCAGTGTGTGGCTGGAGGGGAAGGCCCGCAAGGGGGCGCGGAGCGGGCAGCCCTCCGGGCTCGACCGGGAGCGCATCACCTCCGCCACCGTCCGGCTCCTCGACGCCGACGGCCTCGACAAGTTCTCCATGCGGCGGCTGGCGGCCGAGCTCAACGTGACCGCGATGTCGGTGTACTGGTACGTCGACACCAAGGACGACCTGCTCGAACTTGCCCTCGACGCGGCCTTCGGCGAGCTGCCCCTGCCCGATGCCGCGGGCGGCGACTGGCGCGCGCAACTGCGCGCCCTGGCCTCGGAGTACCGCGCGCTGCTGGTCCGCCACCCCTGGCTCTCCCCGCTGGCAGGCCGCTACCTCAACATCGGCCCCCACTCGCTCGCGTTCTCCCGCGTGGTCCAGCGGGTGGTCCGCCGCGCGGGCCTGCCCGCGCACGGCGTGACGGGGGCGATCTCGGCCGTCTTCCAGTTCGTCTACGGCTACGGCACGATCGAGAGCCACTTCGCCGCGCGGGTGGCGGCGGCCGGCATGACGGCCGACGAGTACGTCGACTCCACGATGCACGCCGTGACGGAGGTCCCGGACACGGCGAGGATCATCGAGGAGTCGAGGGACCTCTTGGCGGCAAGGGGCGGCGACACCGTCGCCGAGATGCGGGACAGGGACTTCGCCTTCGCCCTGGACCTCCTGGTCGCGGGAATCGAGGCCATGGTCGCCAAGAACGCCTAGGGCGTGCTGCGAAAGTCCCGCCTCGTAGGACTCCGTCAGGCGTCCGGTGAAACCAGCCGTGCCGGGAACCCTCCGGTGGCCACCGGCCCCCACCGCTCCGGCGTCACCCGGATGATCGACTTCCCCTGTCGCACCATCGCCGCCCGGTACTCGTCCCAGTCCGGGTGCTCCCCGGAGATGTTCCGGAAGTACTCCACCAGCGGCTCCACCGACTCGGGAGAGTCGAGGACCTCGGCCCGCCCGTCCACCTGGACCCACGGCCCGTCCCACTCGTCGCTCAGGACGATCACGCTCACCCGCTCGTCCCGCTTGGCGTTCCGCGTCTTCGCCCGTTCGGGGTAGGTGGAGGCGACGATCCGCCCGGAGTCGTCGACCCCGCAGGTCAGCGGGGACCCCTGCGGGCTCCCGTCGGCGCGCCGGGTGAGCAGGATCGCGCGGTGGCGGGGTCGTACGAAGTCCAGGAGTTCGTCGAGGGAGACGGACGTGTTCGTCGCGATGTTCGGTGCCATGCGGCCAGCCTAGGCCCGGGGCGCCCGCTCAGCCTGTCCCTGCTGGGCCCACCCTGGGGCCTCCTGGACCGCCCTCACGCCTGCGGCAGCGACTCGCCCTGCACCGCCTGGACCTCCAGCTCCACCTTCAGGGTCGTGCCGATCGCGGCGATGCCCGCCTGGACGACCTGGTTGTAGTTCATGGCGAAGTCCTCGCGGTGCAGTTCGGTCGTCGCGCGGAACGCGGCCCGGGTGCCGCCCCAGGGGTCGGCGCCGGTGCCGAGGTAGGCGAGGTCGAGGTCGACGGGACGCACCACACCGCGCAGGGACAGCTCGCCGTGCACCGTCCAGCGGTCCGAGCCCGCCGCCGTCACGCCCGTCGAGACGTAGGTGATCTCCGGGTGGCGCTCGACGTCCAGGAAGTCGGCGGAGCGCAGGTGGGTGTCGCGCATGCCGTTGCCGGTGTCGATGGAGGCGGCCCGGATGACCGCCTGGACACGGGACTTGGTGACGTCGTCCGGAGCGATCTCGATGGCGGCGGAGAAGTCCGTGAAACGGCCCCGCACGCTGGAGATGCCCAGGTGCTGGGCGACCGCGCCGACCGTGGAGTGCGCCGGGTCCACGGTCCACGGGCCGGGCGGCGGCAGCTCGGTGCCGCCCTGCCGGGCCAGCGTGACCGTGCCGATCTCGGCGCGGCCGCTCGCGGTGACGATGGCGCTGGCGGCGGCGGGCGCGTAGCCCACGGCCGTGACGATGACGGTGTACGCCCCGGGCGCCAGCGGGTTCGGGTCACGGACCGTGCCCTCGTCGTCGGCCTCCGCGCGCAGCACCTGGCTGCCGGTCATGTCGGTCACCGTGACGACCGCGTGCGACACGGCCCATCCGTCCCGGGTACGGATCCTCGCGGTCAGTCCCATCCCGTCTCTCCCTGCGAACACTCGAACCGTCATGTGGTCAGACGGTCAGACGATTACAAATTGGTCTTATGGAACCGGCCCGCGGCAGGCGCCTCCTTGTGGGCGCGCCCGCCGCGGGCCGGAGTGCGGACTACTCGCCCGGGTGGGAGAGCTCGATGTCGTGGCCGTCGACACCGGCGCCGGTGACGTGCAGGGCCGTGGCGACCGGCGGGTAGCCCGTCGCGATCACGGTGTAGTCACCGCCGTCCAGGTCGGCGAAGGCGTACGCGCCGTCCACGCCGGTGGTGGCGGTGCCGACCACGTTGCCGGCCGCGTCCACGAGGGTCACGCGGGCGTCGGCGAGCGGCCCGTGCGGGGCCCGTACGACACCCTGGAGCTGGGCGCCGGCGTCCAGGTCGACCTCGATCCGGGTGACCCCGGTGGTGCCGATCTCGACGGGGAGGGCACGCGGGCGGTACCCGGCCGCGTTCACCGCGACCGTGACGACCCCCGGGACCAGCTCGCCGAAGCGGAACTCGCCCTGCTCCCCGGTGGCGGCGGTGGCCAGCAGGTCGCCGCGGACGTCGGTGACGATGACCATGGCGTCCTTGACCGGCAGCGCGCTGCCCGCGCCCCGCACCACACCGCTCAGCCCGCTGGTGCCGCTGAGCAGGATGTCGTACGACAGCGCGTCCTCGCCCACCACGACGGTGGAGGCCTGCGGCTGGTAGCCGTCGGCGGAGGCGATCAGCACGTACGAGCCGGTGCCGGGGGCGTCCAGCCGGTAGGAGCCGTCGTAACCGGCGACGGAGCGGCCGAGCTGGCGGCCGGCGAGCGAGATCAGGGTGACCGCGGCCTGCGGGACCGGGGCGCTCTCGGCGCCGCGCACGAAGCCGTGCACCGGGGTACCGCCGGAGCCCGCCGTCTGCTCGGGGATGTCGAGGGTGGCCACGGCGGTCGACTGCCGGGTGGCCTCGGCGGCGGTCTCCGCGCCGCCGTTCACGACGGGGACGGCCCAGCTGGGGACCTGCTGGTCGGCGACGGGAGCCGCGACGGGCGCCTCGGCGGTGGCCGCCGCCACGGGCGCCTCGGCCGACTGCTCCTGCTCGGCGGCCTGGGCGAGCCCACCCTTGGTCTTCAGCGGAACCTCCTTGATGAACAGGCTGATCAGGAACGCGACGGCGGCGAGGCAGCCGGCGATCAGGAAGACGTCGGCGATGCCGTGGCCGTAGGCGCTCTCCATGAGGGTGCGCAGCGGGGCCGGCAGCTTGCCCAGGTCCGGCAGGCTGTCGCTGGACGAGCTGGAACCGGCCAGGGCCGCCTGGTACTTGTGGGGGAGTGCGGCGGCGCCCTCGGTCACGTAGTGCGTGATCCGGCGGGCCATCACCGCGCCGAGCGCGGAGACGCCGACCGCACCGCCCAGGGAGCGGAAGAAGGTGACCGTGGAGCTGGCCGAGCCGAGGTCGGACGGGGCGACCTGGTTCTGGGTGCAGAGCACGAGGTTCTGCATCATCATGCCGATGCCGAGACCCAGCAGCGCCATGAAGATCGACATCTTCCAGTACGCCGTGTCGTAGCGGATGGTCCCGAGCAGGCCGAGGCCCGCCGTCACCAGGACGCCACCGCTGACCAGCCAGGCCTTCCAGCGGCCGGTGCGGGTGATGAACTGCCCGGAGACGGTGGAGGAGACGAACAGACCGCCGATCATCGGGATCGTCATCACACCGGACATCGTCGGGGACTTGTCGCGGGCCAGCTGGAAGTACTGGCTGAAGAACACCGTGCCGGTGAACATGGCGACACCGACGAACAGGGAGGCCAGCGAGGCCAGGGTGATGGTGCGGTTCTTGAACAGCCGCAGCGGGATGATCGGTTCCTTGGCCTTCGACTCGACGAGCACGAAGATCAGCGCGAGGACGATCGAACCGCCGATCATCGTGTAGGTCTGCCAGGAGATCCAGTCGTACTTGTCACCGGCGAAGGTGACCCAGACGAGCAGCAGGGAGACGGCGGCGGCGACGAAGAACGCGCCGGCCCAGTCGACCTTGACGTCCCGCTTCACGACCGGCAGGTGCAGGGTCTTCTGGAGCACGATCAGCGCGATGACGGCGAAGGGCACACCGACGTAGAAGCACCAGCGCCAGCCCAGCCACGAGGTGTCGGTGATGACACCGCCGAGCAGCGGGCCGCCGACGGTGGCGACGGCGAAGGTCGCGCCGAGGTAGCCGGAGTAGCGGCCGCGCTCACGCGGCGAGATCATCGCGGCCATGACGATCTGGGCGAGCGCCGACAGACCGCCGACGCCGACGCCCTGGATGACACGGCAGGCGATGAGCATGCCGGCGTTCTGCGACAGACCGGCCGCCGCGGACCCCAGGACGTAGATGACCAGGGCTATCTGGACGAGCGCCTTCTTGCTGTACAGGTCGGCGAGCTTGCCCCAGAGCGGGGTGGTGGCGGTCATCGCCAGCAGCGAGGCGGTGACGACCCAGGTGTAGGCGGACTGGCCGCCGCCGAGGTCGGTGATGATGTGCGGCAGGGCGTTGGTGACGATCGTGGACGACAGGATCGCCACGAACATGCCGAGCAGCAGGCCGGAGATGGCCTCCATGATCTGCCGGTGGGACATCGGCGCCTGCTCGGCGGAGCTGCCTCCCCCGTGCTTGGCGTGAGCCCGCACACCGGCTGGTGTGGTCGTTGCCATGGGCTTCCTTTTCTTACGTCTTATGCGGGTGTACGGGTGGTCGGTTCGAGAACGGGAGCTTCGAGTACGGGGGTGGGGGCGCGGGCGGCCTTGGCGAGCGTGGACCCGGCGGCGGGCCGGGGGTGCGGGCCGGTGGCCCGGCAGTCGCCGAAGCTGGCGCGGAGCCGGGTCATCAGCCGGATCAGCTGCTCGACCTCCTCGTCGCTCCAGTCGCTCAGCCGCTCGGTGAGCAGTTCGGTGCTGCGCCGGGACAGGTCCTGGAGGGTCGCCTCGCCCGCGGGGGTGAGGTGGAGGATCCGGGAACGCTTGTCCGCCGGGTCGGCGGAGCGCTCGATCCAGCCGCGCTCGGCCACGTGCGCCACGTGCCGGCTGGTCACGGACATGTCCACGGCGAGCAGCTCGGCGAGCTTGCTCATGCGCATGGAGCCGTGGCGGCCGAGCAGCGTCAGCACCGCCGCGGATCCTGCCGGGCACTCGTGCGGCAGGATCCGCGCGAGGTCCCGTTTCACGGCTCCGACGGCGCTGAGCTGACGCGCCAGCTCCTCGAACTGCGCCTGCTCCGCCATCACACCTCCCGTATTCGTTGCTTGGGGCAACCATAGAACTGCTTGGTTGCCACAGGCAAATAAGTTGGCCGAGGTAGGGATAAAAACTTGGCAAAGGCAAGTATTGCGAACGTAAACGTGCAGGTGGGGACGGATGCGGCTGCGGGTGGCCCCCCACTTGGGCCACAACCCCGGATTCGCTAGTGTCTCGGGCCATGGCTAACACCCAGGGCCCCCAGGGCAACTACGACCCCGCCGGCAGCACCCAGATGTTCCGCGCGTTCGTCGACGAGGCCCCGCAGACCTCCCAGCAGACGGCGACCACGTACTCCTCCTCCGGTCCCCGCATCGGCCTGATCCTCGGCGTCGTCGCCGCGGTGGTCGTGGTGGCGGCGGTCGCCTGGCTCGCGCTCATGTAAGTCGCTCGCCTCGACGGCACGGCGGCGGCGCGACGAAGAACCCGGGGTTCCCCGCCCCGGGCTTTCGTCGTACCCGCTGGAGGCCGGGCCGCGCCGAGGCCCGGACCGCGCAGGGCTCCCCTCAGCTCCAGTCGACCCCTACGACCCGGGTCTCGACGTGCATGCCGAGCGGCACCCGCCAGGCGTCGACGCAGACCGTCCAGGTCCTGTCGGTACGGGCGCGCGGGGCGATCGGGACCGGGAGGGGCCGGGTGGAACCGATGGTCGCCCAGTCGGTGCCGAGCAGGTCGATGATGTGCGTGCCGAGGGTGATCGTCCCGGAACGCACGGCCGTGCCGCCGGAGTTGCGGAAGGTGACCGTCACCTTCTCGCACCAGCGCCGGTCCGTGGCCTCGCGGGTGGGGGCGCTCCAGGTGAGAGCGGCGGGCGCGGGGGTGCCGGACGCCGCTGGGCCGGAGGGCCGGGGACGCGTACTCGCGGAGCCGGAAGGCCGGGGGCGCGTACTGGCGGCACCGGAGGGGGAGGCGGAAGGCGCCGGAACCGAACCCGCCGGCCCGTCCGCCGAGTCGCCCACTCCGCCCGGCCCGCCCGCCGGGTCGCCCACTCCGCCCGGCCCGTCCGCCGGGTCGCCCACTCCGCCCGGCCCGTCCGCCGAGTCGCCCACTCCGCCCGGCCCGCCCGCCGGGTCGCCCGACCCGTCGGTCCCGTCCTGGCCGCCCGCCGCGCTCGACGGGCCCGCCCCTGTGGCCGCTCCGCCCACCGGCGTGGGGGATCCGCCCGGGCCGCTCGCGGATCCTGTCGACCGGTCCGCCGTCCCGTTGGGCCCGTCCAGCGGGACCAACGTCACCGACCCCGTCGGTCGTGCCGCCGTCCCCGTCGGTCCGCCCGCCGGTCCCACCGCGGTGTAGCCACCGCCGCCGCTCCCGCACGCGGCGAGGCCGGGGACCAGACAGAGACCGGCCGCCGACAACCCCACCACCGTGCCCCACCGCCCGGGCACCTTCCGTCCTCGCCGTCCGGGCGGGGCGGCGGACGCCGGGTCGACGGCCGTCGGTGATCCCGCCGCGGTGCCCGACCGGCCGGGTGGGTTGCGGCGGGGGTGCTGGGGGGTGGTGGCGGGCGCCGTCTCGGGGGCCGTCGGTGATCCCGCCGCCGGGTCCCGCCGGCCGGGTGTGCTCCGGCCGTGCGGTGTGCCGCAGGAGAGGCCCGCGGCGGCCGCCGACGCTTTCGGGTCGGCGGGCCGGTGGCCGGTGCGGGTCCAGCGGGTAGGCATCGGGCCAGTGTGGCTGACGCTCCGTCAGTTGGGAAGCCTCCGGCCCTCGATCGGTTGCCCTCGCTCCTCGGTCGGGAACTCCCGCTCCTCGGTCGGGAACTCCCGCTCCTCGGTCGGGAACTCCCGCTCCTCGGTCGGGAACCCCCGGCCTTCGGTCGGGAACCCCCGGCCTTCGGTCGGGAACCCCCGGCCTTCGGTCGGGAACCCCCGGCCTTCGGTCGGGAACCCCCGGCCTTCGGTCGGGAAAC